>NZ_SMKM01000370.1 GCF_004348665.1 Actinomadura sp. GC306
GTCCCCGACCGAGGGGTCGAGCCCGAAGCCCCGCCCGGCGCGCACCGCGTCCGGGGGGCCGGGGGCGGGCCGGTAGCCGGGGTGGCCGGACAGGAGGTCGCGGTCCCGCAGGGTGGTGCGCCCGGCGAGGACGACGTCGATGCGTTCGGTGCGGTCGTCCACGACGATCCGGACGGGCGTGTTCAGCAGGTGGTCGTGGACGGCGGGCCGCCAGGAGAGCAGGCCCGCGGCGAGCACGACGTCCTCGCCGGCGAGGTCGCGGAGGATCCGGTACCAGTTGCGGAGGGCGAGCCAGCCGTCGAACTCGTCGAGCACGACCGGCGGGTTCAGCGGGATGACCGGCACGCTGAACAGGACGTCGCCGGGCCCGGCGTCCGTCTCCACGTAGACGTCGCCGGGCAGCTCGGCGAGCCAGTGGACCCGGTCGTGACCCGACAGGTCGCGGGACGGGCGGCGGCGCCCCCGCGCCAGGTCGCGCAGGTATCTCAGCAGCCGCGCCGCGTGCTCGGCCGCGCGCGCGGACTCGGCCGCGCCGCCGGGCCGCTCCCGGGGTGCGCGGGGGGTCGTGCCCGGAAACCGGCCGTGACCGGGGCCCTCCTCAGGCACCGCGGCTCCTTCCCTTCCCACGGGGGAACGGATCTCTCACCTCGTCGTCCGGGCGGGCGAGGCCCCGGTCGGCCGGTGCGAGGTCCGATGGTGGTGCCACGATCTAACACCCCCGGGCGTGCCCGGCCAAGCGCTATCAATGATCTTGCCTCAGCGGCGGCCCACCGGATGGCGGTCCTCGTTCGGCATCATGACCCAGAGGACGATGTAGACGACGAACTGCGGACCGGGCAGCAGGCAGGACAGGACGAACAGCAGCCGGACGGTCCCCGCCGACATGTTGAAGCGTCGGCCGAGCCCGGCGCAGACGCCGGCGATCATGCGGTTACGCGGACGTACTAGACCGTTCATGACTTTTTCTCTCCCCGTTCAGCCGAGTGGTGAACATGGCCAGCGAAATTCGCGTCCACCTCCACCACGGTATGAACCGGACACGGGGCATCGCATCAGCCGCTGGGACTGTTCCCGCCCCATCCCTCCGGGTTAGGGGATCACCCCTAAGGGATCCTCGGTTCCGGCCGATACTCCGCCGACGAGATCAGGCGTTGTACTCGGCGACGAGTTCGGGGAGGCCGGCGAGGTCGTCCAGGACGAACAGGCACCGGCTCAGCGCCTCGTCGTCCTCCTGGATGTGCCCCCAGGGGCCGCGCCGCAGGAACGCCGTCTGCATCCCGAACGCGAGCGCGGGCCGGACGTCGTTGTCAATGCGGTCCCCCACGTAGAGGACGCGGTCGGGCAGCACATCGGCGATTTGCGCGCAGCGCTCGAAGAACTCCCGGGCCGGCTTCTGGATGCCCCACACGTCGGAGATGCCGACGACGTCGGCGTCCAGGCCGATCGCCGCCATCTGCTCGGCGGCCTCGACCGGCTGGTTCCCGGCGATCCCGACGTAGAGGCCCTGGTCGCGCAGCCCGGACAGGCAGGCGCGCGCGTCCGGGTACAGGTCGCCGGGCCCGAACCCGTTCGGGACGCCCGCCTCGGCGCGCCGCCGCTGCTCCTCGGCCAGGTCGAAGCCCGGCCGGAAGTATTCGAGCAGGTCCATGTGGGAGCCGCCGGTCGCGAGCACCGCGCCGAGCTTGGCGAGGAACGTGTGCCGCGGGACGCCGAGCCAGTCGGCCCAGCGCCCGTAGATCTCGCCCTCGTTGATCAGCGTCTCGCCGATGTCGAAGAACACCGCCTGGACGCGCCGGGGGGCCGGGAGGTCGTGGGTCACGGGCGCGCCAGGTCGACGGAGGCGCCGGGCTCCAGGCGGGTGAACTCCTTGCCGATCTCCTCGCCGGCCTTGCCGACATGCGTCTTCATCACCTGGAGGCCGATGTCGTTGAGCAGCCCGTCGTGGATGACGAACGCCCGGTCGGGGCGGACCTCGCGCGCGTACGCGTACAGCTCCGGGATCTTCATCCACGGCGCGTTGCCGGGCAGGCACAGCGTCGGGACGGGCTCGGACGGGACGGTCAGCGCGTCACCGGGGTGGAAGACCTCGCCGTCGATGAGGAAGCCGGTGTTCGGGATGGGCGGGACGTCCGGGTGCAGGATCTCGTGGTCCTCGCCGTAGACGTGGACGTCGAAGCCCGCGACCGTGACGGCGTCGCCGTGGCCGACCTGGTGGACGCGCCCGCCGAGGTCGGCGAGGTTCTCGGCGACGACCCGGGACGTCCACACCTCCAGGGCGGGCCGCTCGGCCATCGCGGCGCGCAGGGCGTCGGCGTCGAAGTGGTCGAAGTGCTCGTGGGTGATCAGGACGGCGTCGGCGGTGGCGAGGGCGGTGGCGAGGGCGCCGGACGCCTCGCTGAACGCGCCGGGGTCGATGACGACGCTGCGGTCGTCCTTGCTGATCTGGACGCAGGCGTGTCCGAGCTTGGTCAGGCGCATCAGGCGATTTTTTCACGTCCCGGTCCCGGGCCATTGACCACCCCCGCCCCCGTTGATAGAACACGTTCTAATTCGGGGCGCGAACCGGCGCAAGGAGGCGGCGAATGCCCGTTCCCGACCAACGCGACTCCGAGGTCACCCGGAGCAGCCTCACGGGCTGGCTGGACGGGCACCTGCCCGGGGCCCGCATCACCGCTCTGGAGACGCCGCAGACCAGCGGCTTCTCCAACGAGACACTGATCTTCGACGTCGAGTGGACCGGCGGCGACGGCGCCCTCCGGCGCGAGCCGTTCGTGGCGCGGGTCGCCCCGATGAACTACCAGGTGTTCCCCGAGCCGCGGTTCGAGGAGCAGTACCGGCTGATGCGGATCCTGGACGAGCGCACCTCCATCCCCGTGCCGCCGATCCGCTGGTACGAGCCGTCCCCGGACGTGCTGGGCGCCGCGTTCTTCGTGATGGGGCGGATCGAGGGCCGCGTCCCGACCGACATGCCGCCCTACCACTCGGACGGCTGGGTGACCGAGGTCCCGCCGGACGAGCGCGCCGCGATGTGGTGGTCCACGCTGGAGATCCTCGCGGACCTGCACCGGCTCGACCCGCGGGAACTCGGTCTCGGCTTCCTCGACCAGCCGGAGTGGGGCGCGCCCGGCCTCGACCAGCGGCTCAACTACTACGAGCACTACCTCCACTGGGCCTACAAGGGGCCGCAGGAGACGGCGCTCAAGGCCCTGGACTGGCTGAAGGCCAACCGCCCCGACGAGCCCGACGCCCCTGGCGTGCTGTGGGGCGACTCCCGCATCGGGAACGTGATCTTCCAGGAGGGCGTGCCGGCGGCCGTCCTCGACTGGGAGACCGCGACGCTCGGCGCGCCCGAGGAGGACCTCGCCTGGTTCATGTTCATCGACCGCCACCACTGCGAGGGCATCGGCGCGCCCCGGCTGGACGGGTTCCCGTCCTACGCCGAGACGGTCGACCGGTACACCGGGCTGCTCGGCCGCCCGATGCGGAACATGGCGTACTACGAGATCCTGTCCGGCTTCAAGTTCGCGGTGGTGATGGCCCGGATCGGACAGGCGATGATCGACTTCGGCTGGATCGACGAGACCTCCGACTTCCCCTACGACAACAACTGCACGCGGCTGCTCGCGCGCATCCTGGAGGAGACCACGTGACGCTGTCGCCGCTCGACGACTACCCGATCCACCAGGCGCCCGAGGTGATGCGGCACGTCACGACCTCGGACCGCAACTTCTACGACCGGTACTACTTCAACGCCCACCCGTGCTCCGACGAGCTGATGCTGATCATCGGGATCGGGCAGTACCCGAACCTCGGGGTCATGGACGCGTTCGCGGTCGTCCGGCACGGGCCGGTGCACAAGGTCGTCCGGGCGTCCCGCGAGCTCGGTGCCGACCGCATGGACACCAGGGTCGGGCCGTTCCGGGTCGAGGTGATCGAGGGGCTGAAGCGGCTCAGGGTCGTCCTGGACGAGAACGAGCACGGCCTCGCGTTCGACATGACCTGGGAGGGGACGATCCCCGCCACGCTGGAGCCGCCGCACTACCTGCGCTGGCAGGAACGGGTCATGTTCGACTCGCGGCGGCTCGCGCAGACCGGCCGCTGGACGGGCACCATCACCATCGACGGCGAGACCATCGAGGCCACGCCCGACCACTGGTGGGGCTCCCGCGACCGCTCCTGGGGCATCCGCCCTGTGGGCGAGCCGGAACCGCCCGGTATCCAGAGCAAGAACGCGGGAACGTTCTACTGGCTGTACACGCCGATGCAGTTCGAGGACCACTCGATCCTCTGCATCGTCCAGGAGGACGAGAAGGGCCGCCGCATCCTGGAGGAGGCGACGCGGGTCTGGCCGGACCCGGACCGCGAACCCGAGTACCTCGGCCGTCCCGAGTACCTCCCGAACTACGCCGAGGGCACCCGCGACGTGGTCGACGCCACGCTCCGGTTCGCGCCGCCCGGCGGGACGCCGTTCGAGGTCCGCGCGACGCCGATCCTGCCCGTCCACCTGATGGTCGGCACCGGGTACGGGCTCGAACCCGACTGGAAGCACGGCATGTATCAGGGCCCGGAGACCAAGGTGCAGGGCGTCACCTACGACACGCGCAAGCCCGACGACGCGGCCCGCATGTGGGGCCTCGTCGATTCGGTAGCGCGCTACGAGTACCTGGACGGCGCCAACCCCACGGAGGTCACGACGGGCCACGGCCTCTACGAGTACTGGGCCCTCGGCCCCCACCCCTCTTTCGCCGAATGACTCTGCGAGACTGGGCGACCGTGACGACCCCGCCTTCGCCCGACCCCCCGGACGCGGGCCGGCCGTCCCGGGAAGAACTGGACCGGCTGGTGCGCGACCGCATTGCGAACTGGCGCGAGCAGCCGCGCGGGCTTGCCTGCGCGGTGATCGGCGCCTTCATGATCCTCACTACCGCCGCGTTCGTGTTCGCGGTGGTGGCGGTGGTGGACGCGATGGGCTGAGCGCGCAAAGAGGCCGAGCCCGGAAAGAGACCGAGCCCGGAAAGAGGCCGAGCTCGAAAGAGGCCGAGCACGCGAAGCCGTGGAGCCGCCGCACCGACCGGGGTCGGCGCGGCGGCTCCACGGCCCCTGCTCAGGTCTAGGTGGGGATCCCTCCGGACCCCTCGGCGATGGTGAACGCCACGTCGCCCTGCGGGTCGACCTGGGCATCCAGGGTCTTGTCGTCCAGCATCTCGGCGACGCTCGGCTCCAGGTACACCTTCGCGCCCTCCTCCTCGACGACCTGGTCGCCCGCCTCGGGCGCCGGGGCGACCGAGAGCCGGAGGGCGTCCGAGCCGTCGAGTCCGGACTCGATGCGGATGCCGGTCTCCGGCGGAAGCTCCGGGTTGGCGGTCACGGTACGGATGACCTGCACGGCACCGCTGGTCAGCGTGAGCACGATCAGCTCCTCACGTCTTCGTCTCTCTCGCTTCGGATCTGCCCCACCCTCC
>NZ_SMKM01000371.1 GCF_004348665.1 Actinomadura sp. GC306
GGCCCCCGGCCGGCCACCCCAGTCCAAAACCCGGCAGCCGGCCCAGTCCAGGGCTGGACGGCCGGCGCAATCCAGGGTTGGACAGCCGGCTTAATCCAGGGCTGGACAGCCGGCTCAGTCCAGCGGCGGGTAATCGGTGTAGCCGCGGTGGTCGCCGCCGTAGAACGTCGCCTGGTCCGCCTGGTTGTACGGGCCGCCGGTCCTGATCCGGGCGGGCAGGTCGGGGTTGGCCAGCCACAGCTCGGCGAACGCGACCGCGTCGGCCACCCCGTCCCGCAGCGCCTCGGCGCCGTACTCCGGCCTCGCCGGAAACGACTCGGGTGTCGGGTGCGGGTTGAGGATCAGTGGCCCCGGCCACGCCGCGCGGATCCGCTCGGTCGTCCCGCGGTCCCCCAGCTCCAAGACGTGCAGGTAGGCGAGGCCGAACGGGGCGAGCGCCGCGACAAGCTCCGCATAGAGGACGGGCGTGTCGCTCTCCTCGACCCCGTTCGCCGTGCCGCCCGGCGACACGCGGAAGCCCACGCGGTCCCCGCCGATCGCGTCGGCCGCCGCCCGCGCGACCTCGACGGCGAACCTGATGCGGTTCTCCACGGATCCGCCGTAGGCGTCGGTCCGCGTGTTGCTGCCGTCGGCGAGGAACTGCTGGATCAGGTAGCCGTTCGCGCCGTGCAGCTCCACCCCGTCGAACCCGGCCTCCATCGCGTTGGCCGCCGCTCTGGCGAATTCCTCCACGGCCTGTGCGATATCGTCCGACGTCATCTCCTGGGGCACGGGATGATCGAGCAGGCCCTCCGGCGTGAAGAGCCGCTCGCCCGACGCGATCGGGGACGGCCCGAGCGGCAACCCCCCGTCCGGGTACAGGACGGGGTGCCCGACGCGCCCCGCGTGCATCAACTGGGCGAAGATCCGCCCGCCCTCGGCGTGCACGGCATCGGTCACCGCGCGCCACGCCTCCACCTGGTCACCGGAGTGCAGGCCCGGAGTCCGGATGTACCCCTGGCCGCGGACGCTCGGCTGCGTCCCCTCGGTGACGATCAGCCCGGCACCGGCGCGCTGCCTGTAGTACTCGGCGGTCAGCTCCGTCACCGTGCCCCTCTCGGTGGCCCGGCTCCGGGTCATCGGCGCCATCACGAGTCGGTTGGCCAGCTCCAGCTTGCCCGCCGACAGCGGCTCGAACAGTTCTTCCACGACGCCCTCCTAGTGCGTTCTGCCTGGTCAAGAACGTACGAGCCGCCGACTACGGGACGAATCCGTATGACTTCGGTAGTTCCCCCCGTACTTTGGATGCGTGCTCTACGGGCGGAACGACGAACAGGCGCGCATCTCCTCGTTACTCGCGGCGGCACGCGACCGCGGGCGCAGCGGGGCGCTCCTCCTGCGCGGGGAGGCCGGTATCGGCAAGTCGGCGCTGCTGGCCGAGGCGGCGGCGCTCCTCCCGGTGGACGGCCCACCGCACGTCCTGCGGGTGACCGGCGTCGAGGCGGAGTCCGGCATCGCCTACGCGGGCCTCAACCAACTGCTGTGGCCCGTCCGGGACCGGCTGGACGCCCTCCCGCCGGCACAGTCCGCCGCGTTGCGCTCCGCCCTCGACGGCCCCGGCCCGGCACCCGCCGCCCCCGGACGGGACCGCTTCACCACCGGCCTCGCCGTCCTGACGCTGCTCGCCGACCTGCCGGGCGGGAACGGCCCCGCGCTGGTCCTGGTCGACGACGCGCAGTGGCTCGACACCGCGACCGCCGACGCGCTGCTGTTCGCGGCGCGGCGACTGGCCGCCGAAGCGGTGGTGATGATGTTCGCCGCCCGGGACGACACGTTCAGCGGCACGGGCCTGCCCGAGCTGCGCCTCGCCAGGCTGGACCGCGACGACTCGGAACGGCTCCTGGCTGCGCGCGACCTGCCACCCACCGTCCGCGGCCGGGTGATGCGGGAGGCGGCCGGCAACCCGCTCGCCCTCCAGGAACTCGGCGCCACCGGAACGGGCACCGCGCACGGCGCCGACCCGCTGCCGGTCGCCGACCGCGTCCTCGCGTCGTTCCGCGTCCAGATCGGCCGCCTCCCGGAGAGCACCCGGCTGATGCTGCTGATCGCGGCGGCGGAGGGCCGCGGGCACATGCCCACGATGCTGAACGCGGCACAGAGCATGGGCGTCGGCCTCGACGACCTGGAGGAGGCCGAACACGTCCGGCTGGTCAACGTCACCGGGCGCAGCATCGCGTTCCGCCACCCGCTGATCAGAGCGGCGTCCTACCACGGCGCGGTCACCGCGCGGCGGATCGCCGTCCACCGGGCCCTCGCCGACACCGCCACCGACCCGGACTGCCGCGCCCGGCACCGCGCGTCCGCGGCCATGGCCCCGGACGAGGACGTCGCCGCCGACATCGAAGACGCGGCGAAGCGCGCCCGCGCCCGGGAGGGCTACGCCACCGCGGCGGCCCTCTACCGCCAGGCCGCCGACCTGACCCCCGCCCCGGACGTGCGCGCGGCCCGCCTCGGCACGGCCGCCGCCATGGTCCTGGAGGCGGGACGGCTCGACGAGGCGGCGGAGCTCGCCGTCCAGGCGGAGAAGCTCACCACCGCCCCCGCCGGGCTGGCACGGCTCGCCCGCATCCACTCCGCCGTCGAGTACGAACTCGGCGACGCGCGCGCCGCGTCCCGCATGATGGTCGACCACGCCGCAGAGGCGACACCCGGCGAACGCGCCACGATGCTGCGCACCGGCGCCATGTACGGCTGGACGTCCGGCGAGCTGCCAGCCGTACTCCGCGCCGCCGACCTACTCCCCGACGACCCCACGATCCACGGCCTGGCCCTCCTGGCCACCGGTGACCACACCAAAGGCGTCCCCCTCCTGACCAAGGCAGTAACCGAAGCCCGCCACGCACGCACCACCCCCACCGGCCACACCGCAGACCACGTCGACCCCACCGTGAACACCACCACCGGCGACACCACGCCCCGCGGTGCCTTCGGCCGGGGCGGGGGGCGGGTGCTCGTCGTCGGGGAGCGCGTGCGGGCCGCGCAGCTGGCGCTGATCGCCGGGGCGGACGAGGCGGCGCTGGAGCTGGCGGCCGCGGAGGCGGCGCATTGCCGGCGCCACGGGCTGGTCGGGGCACTGCCGAACGTCCTGCAGACGCTGGCGCAGGCGCAGGTCGCGGTCGGCAGGCACGCGGACGCCGCCACCGTCGTCGCCGAGGCGATCGCCCTGGCCCGCGACACCGGCCGTCCCGAGCGCGCGGGACGCCTCAGCGCCGTCCTGACCCGGCCGGCGGCGATCGAGGGCGACGAGACACGCCTCCGGAAACTGCTCGCCGAGGCGCCCTCGCCGGACGACGGCCCGGCCACGAGCGCGCTCGCCCTGCTCGACCTCGCCCTCGCCCGCTACGACGACGTCCTGCGCCGCCTCGAAGAGCTGGCCTGCGGCCACCAGAAGCACAGCACGGCCGGCATCACCGCCGACCCCGACCGGGTCGAGGCGGCCGTGCGTTCCGCCCGGCTCGACCTCGCCCGCCCGGCCTACGAACGCTTCCGGACCTGGGCCGAGGCAGGAGGACAGGCATGGGCACTCGCCGTGTCCCTACGCTGCGAGGCCCTGCTAACAGACGACGAGGAACCGTACGTGCACGCGATCCAGCTGCACGGACGATCAACGCGGCCGTTCGAGCGGGCACGCACAGAGCTGCTCTACGGCGAATGGCTGCGGCGGGCCCGCCGCCGCTCCGACGCCCGCGCACCGCTCCGCTCCGCGGCGGAGATCTTCGAGCGCCTCCGCGCCGCACCCTGGCTGGACCGCACACGAGCCGAACTGCGAGCCGCCGGCGAGTCGGGGCCATCGGTCCCCACGGCGCCGGACCTCCTCGACCGCCTCACCCCGCAGGAACTCCAGGTCGTCCGCCTCGCCGCGTCCGGGACGAGCAGCCGCGACATAGCCGCCCAGCTCTTCCTGAGCCCGCGGACGGTCGAGTACCACCTCTACAAGGCGTATCCCAAACTCGGCATCTCGTCCCGCAAGGAACTGGCCCAGCTCGCGTTGGAGCCTGCCTGAACTACGACAGCGTGCGCCCCAGGAAGTCCACGGTGAGGCGCCACGCACGCTCGGCCGGTTCCGGCTGGTGGAACATCGGGGCCTTCCTGTTGTGGAACGCGTGCCCGCCGTCCTCCTGGACGTGGATCTCCATGCCGTCTCGCCCCTGCACCGCACGCTCGACCTTGGCGACATCGTCCCGCGGGATATAGGGGTCGTCCCCGCCGAAGTGGAACTGCACCGGCCCGCGAATCGCGTCGATCTTGTCCAGCGCGCCCGGCACGCCCGACCCGTAGAACGACACCAGCGCATCGACCTCGGTCTCGGCGGCCAGCAGATACGCGAGCGTCCCGCCGAAGCAGAACCCCAGCACCCCAGTCTTCCCAACACCGGGCAGCCCCTTCAGGACCGCCAGCGCCACCGCCGCATCTTCGACGCCCTTGCCCCAGTCGAACCGGGACACCATCGACATCCCCTGCGGCACCGCCTCTTCATCGTGCCGGACCGCCCATTCCGGCTCGATCCGCCAGAACATGTCGGGCGCCGCCACGACATACCCGAGCGCCACCAGGTCCTCGGCGACGGCCTCCATGTACTCCCCGACGCCGAATATCTCCTGGACGAGCAGGACACCCGGCCCCCCGCCCTCCGGCGCCCACACATGCAGGCTGAACTCACCGTCCGGGACAACGACCTTCTCAGTACGCCTCATATCACCCGATGATCGCGTAAACGGCACTCGCCCGCGCGACGGTCGCCGAATCCGCCGTCATGTCGACCTCCGCGAACGCCAGCGTCCGCCCCAGCTTCGTCACCTCGACGCCGACCAGCACGTCCTTCCCCACCACCGGCCGCTGGAACGACGTACTCAACTGCACCGTCGTCATCGGGACGAAACCACCCTTAGCCCCCGAAACAGCGATGACCACGGCCGTATCCGCCGCAGCCATCAACGCCTGCCCGGAAAGCGCCCCGCCTTCCCGCGCCAGCCTTTCCGACCACGGCAGCCGCAGCACCGCCGTCCCGTCCCCCACCTCCTCGACGACGAGCCCGAGGTCGAGGACCCAGGGCGCGAAGTTGTCACGCAGAATCTCCTCAGCCTTCACCGTCACACCCGACATGATGCACGCTGAAGGCATGTACGAGGAGATTTTCCTGCCGTCCACCTACACGACCGGGGTCCCGTACGAGACCTTCAGAAAGCTCCGCATCGAATCCCCGGTCGCCTGGATCCCCGAGCCCGCCGTCGGCCCCTGGCCCGCCGGTCCCGGCTACTGGGCGGTCTTCCGGCACGCCGACGTCAAGCACGTCCTGCGCTCCCCGGACCTCTTCTCCTCGCACCTCGGCGCCACCCAGATCCGCGACCCCGACACGCCCGAGGATCTCGCCTTCGTCCGCGCGATGATGCTCAACCAGGA
>NZ_SMKM01000372.1 GCF_004348665.1 Actinomadura sp. GC306
CGGCGTTCGCCGTGGCTCCAGTAGACGCCGGGGGCGCAGGGGTCTTCGGCGTCGGCGTGCATCTCGCGGACCACGTCGGCGAACACCGGGAGGACCTCGCGCACCGCGCGGGACGTGATCGGGTACAGCAGCAGCGTGCTGTGGCACGGGACGCCGACCAGGGCGCCGTGCTCGTTCGGGCCCGGGAGGAACTGGTCGACCTCGCTGAGCAGGGCCGACACGTAGCGGCTGCCCGGCTTGGTGACCACGCGGACGTTGCGGCCCGGCAGGAGCGGCTGGTCGCGGACGGCGACGTCGGCCAGCTCGCGGTCGTGGGTGTTCGTCATCACATAGCCGAGCTTGTGCAGGCCGAGCAGACCGGCGCGGGCCTTGGTCAGGGGGCCGCCGTAGCGCGGGTGCTCGATCATCACCATCGCGTCGAAGTGGTCGCCGGCGGGGACGACGACGAGGCCCTCGCGGTCGCTCGGCGCGAGCTTCGGCACGATGCGCAGCCGCAGCAGCTCGCGGACGTCGCCGAACAGCTCCATCTCGCCGACCGCCAGGAACGCGCGGTCGCCGACCTCGCGCACCCACTCGTCCACCACGCGCGGCCAGGCGGAGCGCGGCTCGCGGGAGCAGCGCTCCAGTACGGTCCAGCTGGAGGCCCGCGCCTCCGACCGGCCCACGGGCAGCACCACCTCGGAGGTGCCGGAGTCGAACCAGGCGCTGGGCGCCAGGGCGGGGAGCACGTCGCGGATGAGCGCGTGCACGTCCGCCGCCGCGTCCAACGGTTCCATAGTCTGCTCATCCCCTTTCACCCAACTGCGGATCACGTCCTTCCCACCTTCTCAGAGTTCGGCCCCGTTGTGGGATCCATCGCGACTACCCCGGGCGCACTCGCTGATCATGAACGGCTCAAGTACGGTGCTCCCATGGCCGAAATCGTGTACCCGCCGGTGATCAAGACGGCACTCGGGCTGTTCAAGGCCCTGAACGTGAAGTTCCGTCTGGAGGGCACGGAGCACATCCCCCGCACCGGCGGCGCGGTGCTGGTGAGCAACCACGTCAGCTACCTCGACTTCATCTTCGCCGGGCTCGCGGCGCACCCGGCGAAGCGGCTGGTGCGGTTCATGGCCAAGAAGGAGATCTTCGACAACCGCGTCGGCGGGCCGCTGATGCGCGGGATGCACCACATCCCCGTCGACCGCAACGCGGGCGCCTCGTCGTACGCGGCGGCGCTGAAGGCGCTGAAGGGCGGCGAGATCGTCGGGGTGTTCGCCGAGGCGACGATCAGCCGCTCGTTCACGGTGAAGGAGATCAAGAGCGGCGCGGTGCGGATGGCGGTCGCCGGCAAGGTGCCGCTGGTCCCGGTGGCGCTGTGGGGGCCGCAGCGGATGTGGACCAAGGGCCGCAAGCGGCGGCTGCTGCAGCGGAACGTGCCGGTGACGATCCTGGTCGGCGAGCCGATGTACCCCAAGCGCGGCGACGACTACGAGCAGGTCACCCGGGAGCTGCGCGCCCGGCTGGCGGAACTGCTGGAGCGGGCGCAGCGCGAGTACCCCGACGTCCCCCGGCAGGACGAGACGTGGTGGCAGCCCGCCTACCTCGGCGGGACGGCGCCCACGCCGGAGGAGGCCGAGAAGCTCGACCTGGAGGAGGCCGAGGCGCGCAAGGCCGCCCGCGAGGCCCGGGAGTCGCAGCAGGACACCTGACGCGGGCGGCCGCAAATTCGGTGGACGCGTTCCCCCGGCGCGGCTGATCATTTGTGGCATGACCATGTCGCAGGAGAGGCCGCAGGAGGTTCTGCATCTCGTCGAGCCCACGAACGACACCCCCGACCCGCTGTCGGAGTCCGCGCTGCCCGTGCTTCTCAACCTGAACGACGGCAGCTCGCCAGCCGACGTGATGGACGTGCTGTCGCTGCGCCCGTTCGCGTCCGGTGAGCAGCCCTGGTCGCGGTCGACGCGGCTGGAGCACGTCCGCGCGGACGCGCCGCTGCGCCCCGACGGCGCCCGGCTCGTGCGGGTCGCGCACGAGAAGGGCAAGGACTCCTTCCTCGCCGAGGGCGACGGCTGGACGCTGCTGACGAACCGGTGGCGCAACGGCGTCGCCTACGTCGCCGTGTCCGCCGTCACCGACGAGCTGGCCGAGAGCGTCCTCGCCGCGTCGGTGAAGGACGCGACCGAGCCGCCGAAGGTGGACGAGAGCAGCGTCGATATGGGCTTCTGGCACATGGGGACGCACGGCCCGGTCCGCAGCGAGCGGTCGATCACCGCCGACGCGTGGGACGACATCCGGCGCAACTACACCGCGCCGGTCGCCGCGGCCCTCGACGAGGTGATGGGGCTCACCGGCCCGGAGGTCCCGGGACGGCTGCTGCTCCTGCACGGTCCGCCCGGCACCGGCAAGACCACCGCGCTGCGCGCCCTCGCCCGCGCGTGGAACGGCTGGTGCCAGTCCGACTGCGTCCTCGACCCGGAGGCGCTGTTCGGGACGCCGAGCTACCTGATGGAGGTCGCGGTCGGCGACGACGAGGACGAGAAGCGCCGCTGGCGGCTGCTCATCCTGGAGGACTGCGACGAGCTGATCCGCGGCGAGGCCAAGCAGTCGACGGGCCAGGGCCTGTCGCGGCTGCTCAACCTCACCGACGGGATGCTCGGGCAGGGCCGCGACGTCCTCGTGGCCATCACCACCAACGAGGACCTCGCGCAGCTGCACCCGGCCGTCGTGCGGCCCGGCCGGTGCCTCGCGCAGATCGACGTGGGGCGGCTCACCCAGGGCGAGGCGGCGGCGTGGCTGGCCGGCACGGACGCCTCCCCCGACGAGATCGGCCCGGACGGCGCGACGCTCGCCGAGCTCGCCGCGCTGCGCAAGGGCGAGCGCCGCCCGGACACCGGGGAGGCCCCGGTGTCCGCGACCGGCTTCTACCTCTAGACCGCCTTCGCGAGGGCCTGCTCGATGTCGGCCCAGAGGTCGTCGGGGTGCTCCAGGCCGATGGACAGCCGCACGGTTCCCTCGCCGATCCCGGCGGCGGCGAGGGACGCGGCGTCCATCTGCCGGTGCGACGTGCTCGCGGGATGCATCACCAGCGACACGACGGCGCCGAGCGAGGGGCCGAGCCCGATGAGCCGGACGGCCTCGGAGAACGCGCCGCCCGCGTCCCGCCCGCCCGCCAGCTCGAAGGCGAGGACGCCGCCCGCCCCGTCCGGCAGCAGCCGGCGCGCCACCTCGTGCTGCGGGTGGTCGTCCAGCCCCGGGTAGTGGACGCGGGTGACCGACGGGTGCGCGGCGAGGCGTCCGGCGAGGTCCAGCGCGGACGCGCTCTGCCGCACCACGCGCATCGGCAGCGTGGCGAGACCCCGGATGGTCAGCCACGCGGCGAACGGCGCGGCGGACGTCCCGAGTTCGAGGGCGTGCTTCCAGACGCGGTGGTGGACGTCCCGGTCGGCGAAGACGGCGATCCCCCCGAGCACGTCGCCGTGCCCGCTGAGGTACTTCGTCGTCGAGTGGACGACGACGTCGATCCCGTGGTCGAGCGGCCTGCAGAGGATGGGGGTGAAGGTGTTGTCCACGACGGTGAGGACGTCCGTCCCGCGAACGGCCTCGGTGAACGCCGGAAGGTCCGTCACATGTGTGGTGGGGTTCGCGACCGTCTCCAGGTAGAGGACCCGCGTGTTGTCACGCAGCGCATCGCGGACCTCGGCCGGGTCGTCCCCGGGGATGAAGGTGACCTCGACGCCCCACCGCTCGGCGAGGTCCAGCAGGAGCGCGTGCGTGCCGCCGTAGAGGGCGGACTGCGCGATGACGTGGTCACCGCTGCGCAGCACCGCCAGCAGCACCGCGCTGATCGCGCCCATTCCGGACGCGGTGGCGAGGGCCCCGGCCCCGCCCTCCAGCTCGGTGACGGCCCGTTCGAGGGAGCGGACGGTCGGGTTGCCCATCCGGCCGTAGAAGAACGCCTCGTCCGGCCCCTGGAACGCGGCGGCCAGCCCGTCCCCGGTGTCGAACGAGAACAGGTGCCCCTGGTAGAGCGGCACCCCGATGGGTTCGCTGCCCTCCGGAACGATCACTGGCGGGTGCACCGCGCGGGTCTGCGGATGATGTCCGTTCATACCCCTAGCCTGGCGACCCCGCGCCCGCCGGCGAAACGGCCAATCCCGACCAGTGGCCTGTGCGGCGAAGCCCGGCCCACCGGTTCGCCCACCCCGCGAGGGCGAACCGGTGGTCGGGCCGTCCGGTCGGTCACAGCCTGTGTCTCGGCCGGCAACACGAGCATCGCCCGGAAGGGCACCATTGCGCCATCCGGGAGAACACGGCCAATTCCGGGGACCGTGTCGGGGTCGCGGGCGTACGCATCTACGGGTCGTTGCGGATCGTGCGGGCGGCGCGGGCGAACAGGCGGCGGTACATGCGGCGCAGCCCGTGGAGGTCGTTGACGGGTGCGGAGAACGCGAGCCGCAGGTCGAACGGCGTGGTCGCCTCCGGCGGCGGGGAGCAGCGCAGCCACATGCCGTACCGGTCGAGCGCCAGCGGCCGGACGGGACCGGACGGGACGGACGCGGGCAGCAGCCCCGCCAGTTCGTCGCGGTGCTTGGAGTCCAGGTGGGTGAGGATGCCGGCCTCGACGGCGACGAACGGGTCCGGGGCGGCGTCCGCGTACTCCTCCGGCTCCAGGGTGGCGCTCCCCCACGCGTCGTCGACCTCGACCTGCGCGACCTCCAGCGCGAGGATCGTCCATTCGTCCCGGCCGCTGGGCCCGTGGTGCCGGTCGCCGAGGTCGAGCAGTTCGGGACGCGGGTGGGCGCGGGCGAGCCGGAGCGCCGCGGCGCGGAGGTCCTCCTGCGGGACCTCGGTGAGCCAGCCGTGCAGCCAGGCCCGGCCGCGGACGCGGTCGGCCAGCGTGACGGGGGCGACGTCGGAGATCCGCAGGGTGGCGGGCATGTCGGGTTCGGTGGCGAGCGCGGCGGCGACCGGCGAGGCGGTGCGGACGAGCAGCAGCGGCCTGCCGTCCCGGTCGGCCGAGAACGCCGGGACGGGCGCGTACGGGACGCCCTGCGTGACCAGGACGCCGTCCGCGATGCCGTAGGCGAGGGTCCGGGCCCGCTCCGCCGCGGTCGGCCCCTCCGTGGTCTCCGTGCTCTGCGTGGTCTCCGCTCGCGGCACCGTACCCCTCCTTGATTTGTAGGTTAGGCTTACCTAACTTAGGCTTACCTAACCATTTGAGGAGCGTGATGAACAACCCCCGTCCCAAAGTTCGTGTGTCGCGAGCCCTCGGAATCCCGCTGACCCCGAAGGCCGTCAAGTACTTCGAGGCCCGCCCCTACCCGCCCGGCA
>NZ_SMKM01000373.1 GCF_004348665.1 Actinomadura sp. GC306
CCGCCGAACCCCGCCTACCCCGGCTCGGCGGGCATCGCGTTCCCGCCGCCCGGCCCGCCGCTCACCGCGATGGGCTGGCCCATCGTCCCGGACGGCCTCGGCGACCTGCTGCTCCGGCTCGCCCGCGACCATCCGGGCGTGCCCCTCGCGGTCACCGAGAACGGCGCCGCGTTCGACGACGTCCCCGACGCGGACGGGCGGGTGCGCGACGACGCCCGCATCCGGTACCTCGACGGGCACCTGCGCGCCGCGCACGCCGCGGTCGCCGCCGGTGCGGACCTGCGGGCGTATCTCGTATGGTCGCTTCTGGACAATTTCGAGTGGGCCGAGGGCTACGGCAAGAGGTTCGGGATCGTCTACGTCGACTACGCCGACAAGCGCCGCCTGCCCAAGGACAGCGCACGCTGGTTCCGCGACGTCATCGCCCGCAACGGACTCGGGGGAAGGCCGGCATGAAACGTCCGACGCTGGAGGCCGTGGCGGCCAGGGCGGGGGTCTCCCGCGCCACGGTGTCGCGCGTGGTCAACGGGTCGGACACCGTGAACCCCGGGATCCGCGCGGCCGTACTGCGGGCGGTGGAGGAACTCGGCTACGTCCCGAACTCGGCGGCCCGCAGCCTGGTCACCCAGCGCACCGGATCCATCGGGCTGGTGGTGTCCGAGCCGCCCGCCCGCGTCTTCTCCGACGACCCCTTCTTCTCCCAGGTCATCCGCACGGTGAGCCAGGAGCTGGAGGCCGTCGACAGGCAGGTCGTGCTGATGATGCCGTCCTCGCCGGCCGGGCAGGCCAGGGTCGAGCGGTACGTCGCGGGCGGCCACGTGGACGGCGTGATCCTGCTTTCCCAGCACGGCGCCGACCCGCTGCCCGCGGCGCTCCTGCGGACGGGCGTGCCCGTGGTGTCGCACGGCCGGCCGGTGTCCACGGCGCGGCCCCCGTACTGCGACGCCGACAACATCGGGGGCGCGCGGGCCGCCGTGCAGCACCTCCTGTCCCGGGGCCGGCGGCGGATCGCCACGATCAGCGGCCCGCCCGACATGTCCGCGGCGCTGGACCGGCTGGCCGGCTACCGCGAGCCCCTGTCGGACACCGGCCGCCGGTCGCTGGCCGCGATCGGCGACTTCACCCGCGAGTCGGGGGCCGCCGCGATGAGCCAGCTCCTGGAGGACGACCCCGGTCTCGACGCGGTGTTCGCCGCGAGCGACCTGATGGCGATCGGCGCCCTGTACACGCTGCGGAAGGCGGGGCGCCGCGTCCCGGACGACGTCGCCGTCGTCGGCTTCGACGACATCGACGCCTCCCGCTTCACCGACCCGCCGCTGACCACCGTCCGGCAGCCGATCGCCGAGGTCGCCAGGACGATCGTCCAGATGCTCGTGCACGGCGTGGACGACAAGGCCGAACCGGTGATCTTCCCCACCGAACTGATCGTCCGCGACTCCACCTGACCGTGCCGAGGAACACCGCCTGAGCGGATACCGCAGGTCGCGCGGCCGGACGTCCCGCGCGGCCCCCGCTTGACAGGACCCTCCTGCATCTCCTTAGTTATTGCATGTAGTCTGCAATAACTGAGAGGGTGCATGAAGACGTCAGCGGCGGTACCGGTCGTGGTCGCGGAACACGACCACGACGACCTGGGAGCCTCCTCCCGCCGGCGCCGGTACCTGCTGCTCCTGGCGGCGCTCGTCGCGGCCTTCCTCGGCACCGCCATCACGGCGGTCGGGATGGGCGCGGTGTCGGTGCCTCCCGCGACGGTCCTCGACATCGTCGGCCACCACCTGATCGGCAGCCCCGCCGAGGTCACCTGGCGGCCGTCGCACGACGCGATCGTGTGGCGGGTGCGGCTGCCGCGCGTGCTGCTCGGCGCGGCGGTCGGCGCCGGGCTCGCCGTCACCGGCATGGCGCTGCAGGCGATGGTGCGCAACATGCTCGCCGACCCGTACCTGCTCGGCGTCAACTCCGGCGGCTCCACCGGCGCCGCCGCTGCGATTCTGTTCGGGTTCGGCATCGGCTGGGGCGAGCACGCCCTCCAGATCGCGGCGTTCCTGGGGGCGCTCGCCGCCTCGCTCCTGGTCTTCGTCATCGCCCGCACCGCCGGGCGGATCACCTCGACCCGGCTGCTGATGACCGGGGTCGCCGTCGGCTACGCGCTCTACGCGCTGACCAGCTTCCTGATCTTCGCCTCCGACTCGGCCGAGGGGTCGCGGTCCGTCCTGTTCTGGCTGCTGGGCACCCTGGCGCTGGCGCACTGGTCGGCGCCGCTGGTCGTCGTGCTGGTGACCGTCGCCCTGGTGACCGCCCTGCTCACCCTGTGGGGACGCCGCCTGGACGCGCTGGCGATCGGGGACGAGACCGCGCACACCCTCGGCGTCTCGCCGACCCGGTTCCGCCTGGTGCTGCTGATCCTGGTGTCGCTGGCCGTCGGGGTGCTGGTGGCCGCGTCGGGCAGCATCGGCTTCGTCGGCCTGGTCATCCCGCACCTGGCCCGGCGCGTCGTCGGAGCCACCCACCGCCGGGCGCTTCCCGTGGCCGCGCTGATGGGCGCGACGTTCCTGCTCTGGGCGGACCTGGCCGCCCGCATGGTCCTCAGCCCCCAGGAACTGCCGATCGGCATCATCACCGCGCTGGTCGGCGCGCCGTTCCTGCTCATCCTGGTCCGCCGCATGCACGCCGGAAGCGAGTGAGGCACCCATGATCGAAGGACACGGGCTCAGCTACGCCTACGGCGCCCGGACCGTGGTGCGCGACATCGACGTCCGCGCGCGGTCGGGCCGGATCCTCGGGCTGCTCGGCCCCAACGGCAGCGGCAAGACCACGGTGGTCCGGATGCTCACCGGGCTCGTGACCCCCCGCACCGGCCGGGTCCTGCTCGACGGGGAACCGCTGGCCTCCGTCCCGCACCGCGCCCTCGCCCGGCGCATCGCCGTCGTCATGCAGGAGACCTCCGGCGACCTCCCGATGACCGTGGCCGACATGGTGATGCTCGGCCGCGCGCCGCACCAGTCGACGTTCTCCCGCAACAGCGCCGAGGACCACCGCATCGCGGCGGCGGCGCTGCGCAGGGTCGGCGCACGGCACCTGGCGGACCGGATCTTCGTCCGGCTGTCCGGCGGCGAGAAGCAGCGCGTGATGATCGCCCGCGCCCTCGCGCAGCAGCCCGACCACCTCGTCCTCGACGAGCCGACCAACCACCTCGACATCCGGTTCCAGCACGAACTGCTCACCATGATCCGCGGCCTCGGCATCACCACGGTCATCGTGCTGCACGACCTGAACCTCGCCGCCCGCTACTGCGACGACGTCCTCGTGCTCGACGAGCAGGGCGACGTCGTCGCGCACGGCCCCTGCGCCGACGTGCTGACCCCCGAACTCCTCGAAGGCGTCTACGGCGTCGGCGTCGAGCGCCTGGAGACGTCCCGCGGCCTCCAGTTCCTCTTCCACCCGCTCGACACCGGCGCAGAGCCGGTGCCCGTGCCCACGTCGTCCCGCACCGGCTGACCGGTCACCCCAAGGAGTACTCCGCCAGATGAAGCGCTACCTCGCCCTCCTCTCGGCCGGCCTGCTGGCCGCCGCGCTGACCGGCTGCGGCGCGTCCGGCTCCGGCTCGGACGGCCAGGGGAGCGCGGGCTTCCCCCTCACCGTGCAGAACTGCGGGGTGGACGTCGAGGTGCCCGAGCCGCCCTCCCGCGTCATGATCGTCAACAGCGCCCCGCTGCAGTACCTGTCCACGCTCGGCCTCCTGGACAGGCTGTCGTCGCGGGCCGGGAAGTTCCCGCCGGAGTACTACTCCAAGGAGACCCTCGACGCGGTGAACAAGGTCCCGTCCCTCACCGACCGCCTCGGCTCCGACGGCCACCTGAAGATCTCCACCGAGGCGATCATCGCCCAGGAGCCCGACCTGGTGCTCGGCCTGCCGGACGGCGTCTCGCGCGAGTCCCTCGCCGCCGTCGGCATCCCCGTCCTCAACGAGCCGAGCTTCTGCCCGGCCGGCATCCAGAACCCCGGCTACGAGACGATCTACAGCCAGATGCGGCTCTACGGGAAGGTCTTCGACCGGGAGGCCAAGGCCGAGCAGGCAGTCAAGGACCTGCAGAAGCGCATCCAGACCGTCCAGGCCGGCCTCCCCGACCAGAAGGGCCGCAAGGTCGCCGTCCTGTGGCCCTACCGAGGCGAAGGGACGGTCGGCGCCTACGGCGGCCAGAGCATGGCCACCCCGCAACTCGAAACGCTCGGCGCCCAGAACGTCTTCGCCGACACCGACAAGCGCGTCTTCGAGGTCTCGATGGAGGAACTCCTCGGCCGCGACCCCGACGCCATCATCCTCCTGCACACCGAGGGCACCGACCAGGAGATCAGGCAGGCCCTGCTCGACATCCCCGGCGCCAAGGACCTCCGCGCGGTGAAGAACGACGCGCTCACCGTCCAGCTCTTCAACTTCACCGAACCCCCCACCCCCCTGGTCCTGGACGGCCTGGAACGCCTGGCGAACTTCCTCAAGAACCAGTGACCACCCTCCCCACCCCGGACCACCTCTTTCCAGGGCCCGGACGAGGCAACAAATAGCATTGCGGCATGCGCCAAATGCCGTCATCTGACATGGTCAGCTTGATTTCATTTCTTGCCGTTCTGCTCATATTTTTTAGCATTGATGTGCGTTCACGAAATTCGTCCGACACAAAGCCGTGGCATGCCCACCTCTTCGAGTGGGCGTCCCGGATCGGCGGCCTCGCCACCGCCTTGGCTCTGACCCTGGGCTGGGTGGATTTGTTCCTCCCCGACGAAGACAGCCCGATCCACGTGGCCTTCGTAGCCGTCCCCGGCTCCGTAGGAGTACTCTGCGCGATAACCCTGGGCCTAGAAATGCTCTGGCAACAATGGGACTGAGCGCAGCGTTCCGACTCCGCCCCCGGCCACCCTCCTGACCCAATTCGGCCATGCCCGTCCGCCGCGATCGGCGCACTGAAACTCACCGGCGAGCGTCATTGTGGAGTTTTCGTGCCCGGTTGAGCAGCTCGACGGCCTTGTTACTGGTGCTTTGTTGAAATAATCGGGCGTTGTGCCGGGGCGGCTCGATGGCTCGTCAGGTGTGGGAAAGCCGTGGGCGCTCGGCCTCGGCAGCTTTTGTCGATCTTCTTGCCGCGCACGGTGGTGTCGGGTGGGAGGCTCTGACTCCGCGGCGAACCCGGTCGGGGTTGTGGTCGTCGTAGTCGGTTGGCCGGGAACTTGATCAGTGGCGGGAGAGGGATGTCGGAGCGGTTGGAGGCGGGGGATCCCGAGCGGATCGGTGAGTTCTGGTTGTCGG
>NZ_SMKM01000374.1 GCF_004348665.1 Actinomadura sp. GC306
GGGGCGGGGGCCTCCTGCGCGGGAGCCTCCGCGGACTGCGCGGCCGGGGCGTCGCCGCCGGCCGGCGCGTCGCCCTCGTCCCCGATGACCGCGAGCTCGGCGCCGACCTCGACGGTCTCGTCCTCGGCGACGGTGATGCTGGTCAGCACGCCCGAGGCGGGCGAGGGGATCTCGGTGTCGACCTTGTCGGTCGACACCTCCAGGAGCGGCTCGTCGGTCTCGACGCGCTCGCCCTCCTTCTTGAGCCAGCGGGTGACGGTGCCCTCGGTGACGCTCTCGCCGAGCTGGGGCATGGTGACGGAGACCGGCATGTCTCAGCGACTCCTTCGGAATACTTGTGCGGCGTTCAGCCGTGCACGTGCAGTGGTTTGCCGGCGAGGGCGAGGTGTGCCTCGCCGACCGCCTCGGACTGGGTCGGGTGGGGGTGGATCAGCTGGGCGACCTCGCCCGGCAGGGCCTCCCAGTTGTAGATGAGCTGGCCCTCGGCGATGAGCTCGCCGACCCGCGGGCCGACCATGTGGATGCCGAGGACGGGACCGTCCACGGCCGCGATCACCTTGACCTCGCCCTGCGCCCCCAGGATCTTGCTCTTGGGGTTGCCCGCCAGGTCGTAGGTGACCTCCTTGATCTCGTGCCCGCGCTCCCTCGCCACGGCGGAGGTGATGCCGACCGAGGCGACCTCCGGCTCGGAGTAGGTGATGCGCGGGACGCCGTCGTAGTCGATCGGCGCCGGGGCGAGCCCGCCGAGCCGCTCGGCGACGAGGATGCCCTCGGCGAAGCCGACGTGGGCGAGCTGCGGCGTCGGGATGAGGTCCCCGACGGCCGAGATGGTGGGGACGCTCGTGCGGCAGTACTCGTCCACCTTCACGAACCCGCGCTCGGTCTCGACGCCGGCCTCGGCCAGGCCGATGCCCTCGGAGACCGGGGCGCGGCCCACGGCCACCAGCATCAGCTCGGCGTCGAGGTTCCTGCCGCCTTCGAGGGTGAGCGAGACCCCGCCGGGCGTGGTCTTGACGCTCTCGAACCGGCTGCCGACCTCGTACTTGATGCCGCGCTTGCGGAACGCGCGCTCCAGCCTCTTGGAGCTCGACTCCTCCTCCAGCGGCAGCAGGTGCGGGAGCGCCTCGACGATGGTCACCTCGGCGCCGAACGAGCGCCAGACGCTCGCGAACTCGACGCCGATGACGCCGCCGCCGAGGATGACGACCGAGCCGGGGACGCGGTCGAGCAGCAGCGCGTGGTCGCTGGAGATGATCCGCTCGCCGTCGATCTCCAGGCCGGGCAGCGACTTCGGCACCGAGCCCGTGCCGAGCACGATGTGCTCGCCCTCGATCGTCCGGGCCCGCCCCTCGCCGACGGCGACCTCGACCGTGGTCGGGCCGGTCAGCCGCCCGGAACCGTGCACGACCTCGATGCCCCGGGCCTTGATCAGCCCGGTGAGGCCCTTCACGGTGGTCGAGACGACCTTGTCCTTGTACGCGTTCACACCGCCGATGTCGATGCCCTCGAACGTGGCCCTCACACCGAACTTCGCCGCTTCGCGGGACTGGTCCGCCACCTCGGCCGCGTGCAGCAGCGCCTTGGTGGGGATGCAGCCGCGGTTCAGGCACGTCCCGCCGAGGGACTCGTCCCGCTCGATCAGTGCGACGGACTTGCCGAGCTCGGCGGCGCGCAGAGCGCACGCGTAACCGCCGCTGCCGGCACCTAGGACGACGATGTCGAAGGGGCCGCTGTCAGCCACTGGTCGCTCCCTTTCCCGGTCGTGGCACCCCGTGGGTCGAGGTGCCCTGGGCGGGGCGGGGCACACCGGTACCGGGCCCCCGCCGCCACGAGAAATCTAGTCTGTTCTCCACCCTCTGACAGCGGGTGGATCCGCTACAGAATTCCTGCGGCGACGTCCTCGGCGATCTGGACGAGCGTCCGGGCGGCGGCGCCCGTGCCGCCCTTCGGGGTGTAGCCGTAGGGCTCGCCCTTGTTGAAGGCCGGTCCGGCGATGTCGAGGTGGGCCCACTTGACGCCGTCCGGCACGAACTCCTTCAGGAAGGTCCCGGCGACGAGCATCCCGCCCCACCGCTCGCCGCTGATGTTGGCGATGTCGGCGACCGCCGAGTCGAGGCCCTTGCGCAGCTCGGCCGGGAGCGGCATGCCCCACGACTGCTCCCCGGCGCGCCCGGCCGCCGCGACCACCTTCTCACGGACCTCGTCGTCGTTGGCCATGACCCCGGTGGTCCGGGTGCCGAGCGCGACGAGCTGCGCGCCGGTCAGCGTGGCCACGTCCACGATCAGGTCGGGGGAGTCCTCGCCCGCGCGGACGAGGGCGTCGGCCAGGACGAGCCGCCCCTCGGCGTCGGTGTTGAGCACCTCGACGGTCTTGCCGCCGTAGACGCGCAGCACGTCGGACGGGCGCTGCGCCGTGCCGCTCGGCATGTTCTCGGCGATGGCCAGGTAGCCGACGACGTTGACCGCGGGGCCGAGCCTGGCGATGCCGGACAGCGCGCCGAGCACCGCCGCCGCGCCGCCCATGTCGGACTTCATCCAGTCCATGGCCTCGGCGGGCTTCAGGGAAAGCCCGCCCGAGTCGAACGTGATGCCCTTGCCGACCAGCACGAGCGTCTTGGACGCCTCGGGGTGCGTGTAGGAGAGGCGGACGAGCCGCGGCGGGTTGACCGAGCCCTGACCGACGCCCGCGATGCCGCCGTAGCCGCCGTCCACCAGGGCCTTCTCGTCCAGCACCTGGATGGACAGGCCGGTCTCGCCCGCGACCCGCTCGGCCTCGCCGGCGAGGTCCTCGGGGGACAGGTGCGACGGCGGGGTGTTGACCAGGTCGCGGACCAGCCGGACCGACCCGGCGAGGACGCGGGCGCGCTCGACGGCGGCCTCCGCGCCGTCGGCGGCGGCGATCAGCCGGATCTCCTCGACCGGGCTCTTGTGCTCGCCGCCGGTGCGGTAGGAGTCGAACGAGTACGCGCCGAGGAGGGCGCCGAGCGCGACGGCCTCGACGTCGGCGGCGGACCCGCCGGCGGCCGTGCCGGGCAGGGCGACGGCGACCCGCGGGGTGCCGGCCAGGGAGCGGACCGCGGCGCCGGCGGCGCGGCGGACGTCCTCGGCGGAGGGGGCCTCGCCGAGGCCGACGGCGACGATGAGCTTGGCGGTGACGGCGCCGAGCGCGGGCAGCCGGGTGATCTCGCCGGCCTTGCCGGTGGCGCCCAGCGCGGACAGCGCCTCGGCGAGCCTCCCGTCCAGCGCGCGGTCGAGGTCCGCCGCGCCGGCGGCCGGCGCGGGGCCCGCCTCCGCCGGGGAGACGCCGACCACGATCGCGTCCACGTCGATGCTGGCCAGGGCTTCGCTGTCAAGGCTGATGCTCGTCACGTAGCACGATGTTAGTCCTCCCGGTGACCGGTTTCGTCTTTTTCGATCAAGCGTCCCCGGTCCGGTGGCGGCCTCCGGCGTGCCGGAACCCCGGCTCCGTCAGGGAACCGAGATGAGGGCGACCAGCGCGGCGGTCGCCGCGGTCTCGACCAGCGCGCCGAGGACGTCCCCCGTCACCCCGCCCAGCCGCCGCACGGCGTGCCGGAGCAGCAGGAGGGCCGCGGCGGTGCCGGCGATGACCGCGGCGGCCCCGTGCAGGGCGCCGCCGAGTCCGCCGGTCGCCGCCCCCGCCGCCGTCGCGGCGGCCAGCACGACCGCCGTGGCGGCCATCGCCGCACGGACGGGCACGGTGCCCGCGACGAGCGCGCCCAGTCCGCCGGGACGCGCGGACGGGACGCCGGTCCGGCAGGCCCAGGGGAGGGCCAGGCGGCCCGCGACGGACGCGATCAGCACCGCGCCGGCCGGGTCGGGCGCCGCGGCCAGGGCGGTGACCTGGACCAGCAGCGTCAGCAGCAGCGTGACGACGCCGAACGGGCCGATGTCGGACCGCTTCATGATCTCCAGCGCCTCGGCGGCGGGGCGGCCGCTGCCCAGGCCGTCCGCGAGGTCCGCGAGGCCGTCCAGGTGCAGGGCCCGGGTGGCGGCCGCCGTCGCCGCGACCGCGAGCGCCGCCGCGGGCAGCCGGGGCAGGCCGAGCAGGTCGCCCGCGAGCAGGACGAGCGCGGCGGCCCCGCCGGTGATCAGCCCGGCGGCCGGGGCGAGCGGCATCGCCCGGCGCGCGGTCTCCCGGTCGACCCGGCCCGAGCCCACCGGCACGACGGTGAGCAGCGTGACCGCCAGCCGCAGGCCCGCGATCACCGGAGCTCCATGACGCGTCCCGCCACGACCAGCGCCGCCTCCTCGGACTCGGCCGCCAGCCGCTGGTTGAGCCGCCCGAGCATGTCGCCGAAGGCCCGTCCGGACGGCGTCATGGGCACCGGCGACAGGCCGACCTCGTCGCTGACCGCCACCACGCGCGCCCGCGTGGCGCGCCATGCCGCCACGAGGCCGTCCAGGCGCGGCAGGACGAGCGACGGGTCGTCCCAGGCGCCGGTCTCGTCCATCGCCGCGGCGAGCCAGGTGCCGATGCCGTCCACCAGCACCGCGCCCGTCGCGGACGACAGGACGCCGGCCAGGTCCGTCGTCTCGGCCGTCTCCCACCAGGCCGGGCGGCGGCGCCGGTGCGCGGCCACGCGCTCCCGCCATTCCGGATCGCCGCCGGCCGGCCCGGTCGCGACGTAGCGGACCTCCGCGCACGCGGCCAGCCGGAGCTCCGCCTCGGCGGACTTGCCCGACCGCGTCCCGCCCAGCAGGAGGGTCCGGTGCGGACCGTCCTGCGCCTGGTTCCAGAACGCCATGCGGCGGTCCAGCTCGGCCGGCGACGGCAGCCGGTGGTCGACGTGGACGGCCGCGACCTCCGTCCTGGACGTCACCGCACCCAGGCGGCGCAGCCTGCCGAGGTGTTCCGGCGAACCGGCCAGGTCGAGCAGGACGGCGTCGTACTCCGCCCCTTCGGCGGGCTCGGGCAGGGCGCCGGGGCCGGCCGCGACCAGCACGCGCCGCCCGTGCGGATCGCGCACCTCGTAGCCGCCGGGGACCCCGGTGCGCGGGAGGTCCCGCAGCGGCACCCCGCCGCTGAGGATGCGGTCCGGGGTGGCCGGCTCGTACCGGACGCCGGCGGCGCGCAGCCGGTTGCAGGACGCGCAGCGGCACTCCGGCGCGGGCCATCCGCCCGGGGCGGCGGTTCCACGAAGCTCGATGTTCATCTCGCCCGGAACCCTATGGTTACGTTCACCGTGAAGGATCACGCACGTCCCCGCAGGAGGCGCAGGTGGGCAACCCCCCGAACGCACCGTGGCCGGGACCGCCGGGACCGCCGGGACC
>NZ_SMKM01000375.1 GCF_004348665.1 Actinomadura sp. GC306
GGCCGGGGCCAGGGTGCTAGGGAGTTCGATGGTGCGGTGATCGCCCGACATGATGGACGCCTCCTTGACTAAGGCGTGTTGTCCCGGTCCAGCCCTGCCGGGATGCGGAGCTGGAGAGGGCGCGGGGGGTTGGTGCGTGTGCCGCCGCCGTTCGGGCATGCGGCGGCACGGGGTTCGAGGCGGTACGGGCCGCCGGTGCGCGGTGCACTCCGGTCATGACGGCTCGCCCCCCTCGGCCTGTGTGCCCGCCCTGGCTCGCAGCAGCCGGGCGGTACTGGTGAACCACTCGTAGTTCTCCTGCTCGAAGCGCAGGCCGCGGATGCACGTCAGGTACGGCCCCACGGGATTTCCGGTCCGCAGGAACGTCTCCTCGTCCAGGTCGCCGCGCAGGTGCTTCAGGGTGCGTTCGAAGACCTCGACCTTGGCGGCGGACGCCACGGCCCTGTCTTCGAGCTGCGCGATGACGGACTCGGCTGAGATGTGGTCCACGGCCTGGACCATGACGAGCAGGTTCTCTCGGATGATTCCTGGCTTGGCGGGGCTCGTCGCGAACCTTTCGAGCTCGGCGACGCCGGCCGGCGTGACGGTGTACACGCGCTTGTTGGGCCGGTCGTGCTGAATGATCTGCCGTCCGCTGATCAGACCTTCGGTCTCCAACCTCGACAGCTCCGAATAGAGCTGCTGCGGAACGGCATGCCAGAAGTTGGAGACCGACAAATCGAAGATCTTCGCCAACTGGTAGCCGCTGTACTCGCCGTCGAGCAGCGCCGCCAGCACCGCGTGACGTAGCGCCATCGGCCTTCTCTCCCCGCCTTGACTCAGGGTTGTGCCGACGGTAGCAGACAACGACATGATTAGTCATGCTTTTGACTAGGTTTGGTTATGGTCATTTTTTCGGTTCGCCGAAATGCCCGGCCCGGCCATTCAGCCGGGATCCGGGAACGGTCCCGCGACGCCCGGTTCGAGGTCCCGGGCGAGCTCGGTGATCTCCCCGGCGAGGTACGCGCGCCGGGTGTGGAGGCGCTGCAGCTTGCCGCTGGTCGTCCGCCGCACCGTGCCCCGCCCGGTCAGCACGACGCTCAGCGCGGGCAGCTCGAACGCGCGGGCCGCGCGGGTCCGGATGAGGGACGCCACCTCGTCCAGCGGCGTCCCGGCGGCGGCCCTCGTGCTGATCTCCTGGACGAGGACGACGTGCTCCACCCCGTCGTCGCGGCCGGGCTCCGGATCGACGACGAACGCCGCGCCGGTGAGGGCGGCGGGGTGCGCGTCCCGGGCGGCCTCCTCGATGTCGTGGGCGTAGATGTTGCGCCCGTTGACGATGATGAGGTCCTTGATCCGCCCGGTGACGTACAGCTCGCCGTCGGCGACGAAGCCGAGATCGCCCGTCCGGAGGTACGGGCCCTCCCCGTCGGCGGTGCGGGCCTGGAAGCCCGCACGCGTCTCCTCAGGGCTGCGCCAGTACCCGCGGGCGACGCTGCCGCCGCCGACCCAGATCTCCCCCACGTGCCCCTCTGGACGTTCCTTGAGGGCCACCGGGTCGACCACGCGCACGTCCAGCGTGACGGGCCGGCCACTGCTCACCAGCCGCCGCACCCCTCCCCCCTCCCCGTCCTGGGTCGGGGAGGGGTCGTGCGGGACGGCGGTGTCGCGGGTCAGCGCGGCGGCGTCGAAGTCGCGGATGACGGGACCGCCGCCGAGGGGGGCTGCGGTGATGAGGAGGGTCGTCTCGGCCATCCCGTAGCACGGCATCCACATCTCGGGGCGGAAGCCGACCGGCGCGAACCGCTCGATCATCCGCTCCAGCGTCGCCGCGCGGACGGGCTCCGCGCCGTTCTTGGCCACCTGCAGCGACGACAGGTCGAGGCCCTCCATCTGGCGGTCGGTGACGCGGCGCAGGGCCAGGTCGTAGCCGAAGTTCGGCGCGACCGTGATCGTGCCGCGGTGGCGGGTGATGAGTTCCAGCCACAGCACCGGCCGCTTGATGAACGTGATCGGCGAGGTGAACACGTACCGGCAGCCGAGGTAGAGGGGCTGGAGGAACTGCCCCACCAGGCCCATGTCGTGGTAGTGCGGCACCCAGCCGACACCGACCGTGTCGGACGACCCGCCGATCCGCCGTTTGATCTCCTCGCCGTTGCTCAGCAGGTTGCCGTGGGTGACCATCACGCCCTTCGGCTCGCTGGTGGAGCCGGAGGTGTACTGCAGGAACGCCAGCGTGTCGGGGCCGAACCCGGGGGGCGTCCACGCCCCGGGGTCCACGTCCTCGCCGCTGGTGTCCAGGCAGTGCACGCGTCCCTTCAGGCCGCCGCCGTCGAGCCACCCGTCGATCGTGTCGCGGTGGGCGGCGTCGGTGAGGATCAGCGTGATGTCGGCGTCCTCGATGATCCGGCGGGTGCGCCCGAACCGCTCCGCGTCCAGGTCGGGCAGGGGTGCCGGGACGGCGACGACCCGCGCGTACAGGCACCCCAGGAACGCCGTAAGGAATTCCAGCCCTTCCGGATAAAGCAGCAGGACGGCCTTATCCCGCAGCCCGCGCGCCTCTAGCCGGCAGGCAAGCGCGCGGGCCTTGCGGTCGAGTTCGGCGAACCCGAGCACGTTCTCCTTATAGGTGCGTCCCCGTTCCTCACTGATGAACGTGAACGACCGGTCGTCACCGTGCTCCCGGATGTTCTCCCGGACGAGCGACACGAAATCCCTATGCGGAGGCATAGGCCATCACTCGTCTTCGGCCAGGGACAGCAAGGAGAACCAGCCGCGCTCGTCGGAGACGCGGAACATCGCGTCCTCAAGCGACGGCAGGAACTCCTCCGACAGGGCGGTGTCGGGCTGCGCCCGCTGCAGCAGCCGCTGCAGGCACAGCACGAGCCACTGCCCGTCGGCGAACGCCCCGCCGAACGCGTGCCGGTTGTGCAGCCACGTCAGGGCGCACGACATCATCGCGTGCAGCTCGCAGTACCGCTTGGCCCGCGCCAGCGCCGCCACCGATCCGGTGTCGCCCTCGCTGGCGCGGATGCCCTCCTCCACCTTGGCCCGCAGCCCGCCGATGCTGGACATCAGGTCCTTCAGCTCGGCCGCGACCCCGGGCGCCGCGTGCGCGTTCGCCGCCGCCAGCAGCTCCTCGGAGATCTGCTCGAACCGCTGCCCGACCTCGTCGCGGCCCTCGTTGGTGAGCTGGAGCATCCGGCCGTCGGGTTCCCAGGTGGGGGGCGTCCTCGTCCAGCAGAACAGGTCGGCGAGCAGCTCGTCCTCCCCGCCCGTCTCCTCGGGCGGGTCGATCAGGTACGGCAGCTGCCCCGCGACGTTGGCGAGGTTGACGTGCGTGGTGCCCTCGAAGATGCTCGCGATCGCGTGGTCGCGCTGGAGCTTCTGGAACACCCCGTGCGCCACGCCCTCGCGCAGGTAGCCGCGCGCCGCCAGCACCGTCCCGATGCTGGCCACGACCTCCTCCCCCAGGACGGGGACGAAGTACTTCACGATCGACGACCACAGGCTGAGCCGCCCCGGCGCGACCGTGAGGCTGCGCGTCACCGGGATCGCGACGCACTCGGCGATCAGCAGGTCCAGGTGCACCTTGACCAGGTGGTCGCGGATGACGGGGATCTTGTAGATGTCCGACCCGTACAGGGTGCGCTCGCGCGAGTACCGCATGCCGATGCGGACGACCGCGTCCATCGTGCCGACCGACAGCGCCGCGATCGCCGTCCGGGTGATCTGCAGCGTCTTGAGCGTCTGCACGAGCCCGGAACCGCGCCGCCCGATCACCCGCTCCGCCGGGACGCGGGCGCCGATGAACATCACGCCGCTGAGGTCGTGGCCGCGCAGGCCCACCGTCCGCACCGGCGGCAGCGCCGTCCACATGTCCGGTTCGATCTCCTGCTTGTCGACCAGGATCAGCGAGAAGTCCCGCGGGCCGGTCTTGGCGTAGGTGGTGACGAACCGGCCGCGCGTGGCGTTGCCGACCGGCCACTTCGTCCCGGTCAGCAGCAGCTCGTCGCCCTGGATCTCGGCCTCCGACTCCGACGCCATGACGTCGCTGCCGTGGTCGGCCTCCGAGACGCCGAAGCAGGCCAGGTCGCCGTTCAGCACCCCGTCCGCCACGGTCTTGCGCTGCCACCCGTCCCCCCACAGCCAGACCGGGTTCACCGCCAGCAGCCCCGACCCGTACATCACCGCGACGGTGACGCTGCGGCGGGAGATGCCGCGGGTGACGAAGAAGAGGTCCTCCAGGGTCGTCAGCCGGCCGCCGAGCCCGGCGGGCACCAGGTACTTCGGGAAACCCCAGGAGCGGACGGCGCCCACCGCGCCCGCCGGCAGCTCGTCGCGCTCCTCGGCCTCGACGATCGCCCGGTAGGAGAACGGCCCGGACTCCTCGTCCATCGGGTCGCCGAGGTAGCCGTCCAGGTCCGCGGCGACCCGGTGCGCCGGTGACAGCTCACCCCACCAGGTCTCGGACCGCACGCCGCCGGAGGCGGGCTCGTCGGCGCCGGCGGCACTCCGGGGAGGCGCGGCCGCCGAGGTCGGGGCGTCCCCGGGACCGACCGGTCCCGCCGTGTTCCCCGGGGCCAGGGAGTCCGCCGGCATGGGGTCCGGGGACTCGGCGGGCTGCACGGGGACCGCCGGCGTGCCGGGGGGCTCGTGTCCCGCGGAGGTCGCGGGAACGTCAGGGGTTGCGGTAGCGGGGTGTGTCGCGCGTGCGGGGACCTTACTGTCCATTCTTTCTCGACTCCCTATAGGTGGGCGGTGCCGGCCGGGCCCCCCGGTCCCTCGGCCGCCTCCATCCGCCGCCCCACCGCCCGCGCGAGCGTCATCGCCGCGGGCAGGGGGCGGACCATCACGGTCAAGCCGGTGACGAGACCGTTGTCGCCGAACCGGAGCAGGTCGAGCCCCTGGACGGCCTTGCCCATCACCCGGGCGTTGAAGATCAGCGCCTGGGCCGGCGCGTCGGGCCGGCCGGCGCTGACGAGCTCGTCGGTGTAGTGGAAGTCCTCGAAGACCTCCAGCAGCACGCCGAGGAGCGCGGCGACGGAGTCGCGGCCGTGATAGGGCTTCACCATCACCGGGCTGTGGAACTCGATGCCAGGGTCGAGCGAGCCGGTGATGGCGGGGAGGTCCTTGGCCTCCACCGCCTTTCGGAACGTTCCGGGAACCGTCACCTGAGCTGCTCCCTTCACTTGCCGTGGTCGGGGTCAGTTCGTCCGCGGCGGGACGATGCCGGCGGGGGGCGCGCTCCCGGCGGAACCGGGCGCGGGATCGGATGCGGGCGGGCTGGTAGCAGGAGCTGTCTCTTATA
>NZ_SMKM01000376.1 GCF_004348665.1 Actinomadura sp. GC306
TCGCGGGTGAAGGCGAGGACGGAGGGGTTGGAGGCGGACAGTTCGACGTAGGAGCCGACGCCGAAGACGGGGTGGCGCTGCCGGATCTCGATCATTTTGCGGGTCCAGTGCAGCAGGGAGCCGGGGTTGTTGGTCTGGGCTTCGACGTTGACGGCTTGGTAGCCGTAGATGGGGTCCATGATGACGGGCAGGTAGAGGCGGGCGGGGTCGCATTTGGAGAAGCCGGCGTTGCGGTCGGGGGTCCATTGCATGGGGGTGCGGACGGCGTCGCGGTCGCCGAGCCAGATGTTGTCGCCCATGCCGATTTCGTCGCCGTAGTACAGGACGGGTGAGCCGGGGAGGCTCAGGAGGAGGGCGGTGAAGAGTTCGAGTTGGTTGCGGTCGTTGTCCAGGAGGGGGGCCAGGCGGCGGCGGATGCCGATGTTGGCTTTCATGCGGGGGTCTTTGGCGTATTCGGTGTACATGTAGTCGCGTTCTTCGTCGGTGACCATCTCCAGGGTGAGTTCGTCGTGGTTGCGCAGGAAGATGCCCCATTGGCAGGAGTCGGGGATTTTGGGGGTCTGGGCCATGATTTCGGAGATGGGGTAGCGCTGTTCGCGGCGGACGGCCATGAAGATGCGGGGCATGACGGGGAAGTGGAAGGCCATGTGGCATTCGTCGCCGCCGGCGGCGGGGTCGCCGAAGTATTCGACGACGTCGGCGGGCCATTGGTTGGCTTCGGCGAGCAGGACGCGGTCGGGGTAGAGGCGGTCGACTTCGGCGCGGACGCGTTTGAGGTAGGCGTGGGTTTCGGGGAGGTTTTCGCAGTTGGTGCCTTCGCGTGCGTAGAGGTAGGGGACGGCGTCGAGGCGGAATCCGTCGATGCCCAGGTCGAGCCAGAAGCGGAGGTTTTCCAGCATGGCGTCTTGGACGTCGGGGTTGTCGTAGTTGAGGTCGGGTTGGTGGGAGAAGAAGCGGTGCCAGTAGTACTGGCCGCGGACGGGGTCGTAGGTCCAGTTGGAGGTTTCGGTGTCGATGAAGATGATGCGGGCGTCGGGGTAGCCGGTGTCGTCGTCGGCCCACATGTAGAAGTCGCCGAAGGGTCCGTCGGGGTCGGTGCGGGAGGCGTGGAACCAGGGGTGCTGGTCGGAGGTGTGGTTCATGACCAGGTCGGCGATGACGCGGATGCCGCGGGCGTGGGCTTGGTCGATGAGTTCGACGAAGTCGCCGAGTTCGCCGAATTCGGGGAGGATGCGGGTGTATTCGGCGATGTCGTAGCCGCCGTCGCGCAGGGGTGACTGGTAGATGGGCAGCAGCCATAGGCAGTCGATGCCCAGCCAGTGCAGGTGGTCGAGTTTGCTGATCAGGCCGCGCAGGTCGCCGTAGCCGTCGCCGTTGGAGTCGGCGAAGCCGCGGACCGACACCTCGTAGAACACCGCGGTCTTGAACCAGTGCGGGTCGCGGGGCGTCTCGGGATCGAACGCGTCCGGCAGTGCCCGGCTGCCGGGCGCCGCGGCGTCCCGGTGCGGGAGCGCCCCCGGCTCCGGCCCGGTGACCCGGTCGGACGTGCTGCTGGCGAGGTTCTTCGGCTGTCCGTGCATGGGTCACCCCGGGTGTGTGTCGGAGACTTCTAGATCAGCAATTCCCGCCGCCGCCTCCCGGGACGTTCACCAGAGGCAACCATACGTAAAAATTTCCGCACGCTCCGTGACCGTCCGTCCGGTTTCAGGTGCCAAGGGCCCGTTCGGGAGGGCGACCGCGGACCAAGCGCGAGGAAGATCGCGTGGTGCGCGCGAGCACCGGGGCCGCCGCGCCGCGCACCGCGGGGTCAACGCCCGGTAGCGGCCCGGTATGGCCCGGATAAGTAGCGCAAAAACACGTCTATTCACCGCCCGGCCGCCGGCATCCGAGCCTTTGGACGCTTGCTCCGCGACGGTTGTGTCATGTCCGTGTTTTTAGGTTCGTCGCTTTTTCTGTCGCATGCCGGGGGTAGAGCATTTCCAAGCTCAGAACCTGCCTCGCATTCGGCGGCCGCGCCGTTGACGCCCGTTCGCCCGGCGTCCGCGCGGCCGGTGGCAGAGCCGCTGACAAGCCCGGACGAGAAGAATTCGTCCAAAGCGATCGGAGGGACAGTGGAGCGCTGGGAGATGTCGCCATCGGTCGTACCGACGCGCGATGACCTCGTGGCGCGGCTGCGCGTTCGCTTCGCCGATGTTCCGGCGGAGAACGTGCGCCGTTGCGTGGACGACCTGTGGTGCTGCTGCACCCATCTCGGGGTGCGGCCCGAGGAACGGACCATCGAACGCCTCGCGGCGTCCCGGCTGACGGGCGTCGTCCGGGGCGGGCGCCCGCCGTATCCGGGCGGCCGCCCGGCACCGGTGCCGCCCGGCTCTCCCGCCACCGCCGAGCGCCCCGCGGGCGCGCGAACCCCGATCGGAACGTGACTGATGAAGGACACCGCCGTGCCGGGCCTGGCCATCGAGACCCGGCGAGGGTTCATCGTGCTGAGCATGCCCGCGCAGATCAGCTGGCAGAACTACGCCGGGATCCGGGAGGAGGTGAGCAAGGCCCTGTCCCTCGCCTCGGGCACCCGCGCCGGGGTCGTCGTGGACTTCGGTGACGCCGTCCTGCTGGACGCGGCGGGCCTCGTGCTGCTGGCCCGCGCGGAGACGCGGGCGCAGCTGCTCGGCTGCCCGCTGCGCGCCGTCGTCCCGGAGCCGTCGGCCCATGTGCGGCGGGCGCTGCAGCTCACCGGCCTGAGCCGGCTCGTCCCGGTGCACCCGGACGTCGCCGCGGCCACGGCCGCGCCCGTCCCCGCCGCCGGCGCGCGGGACGTGGACACCACCCACGTGCTGGACGCCATCCGCGCCCTGCACCCGGGGGACGCCGGACTCACGCCCACGCCGCCCGCGCCGTCCGAGCTGATGATCACCACGACGGCCGCCGGGGACGGCGACCACACGGTGGTCCACCTGTCCGGCGTGCTCGACGCGGTCACGGTGCCGCGGCTCGGGGACACGCTGACCGAGCTGGTCGAGGGCAACCTGCGGCACCTCATGGTGCGGATGCACGACCGGCTCGGGGTGCGGTCCGACCCGCTGCCGATCCTGCTCGGCATCCGCTGGCGGGTCGCCGCCGAGGGCGGCTGCCTCTCGCTGCCGGCGCTGCCCGCCAAGCTCCGCCGGGTCATCGACCGGGAGGGCCTCGGCTCGGTGTTCACCGGCTGCCGCCCCATCGAGGACCGCCTGCTGAGCACCGACCCGGCCTGACCGCCGGACCTCAGTTCCCACCGGCCCGCGCACGTCCTCCGTCCTTCTGGAACGTCAGGATGTGTGCGGGTTGGGTGTTGGGGTCGAGGTGGACGTAGTTGGCGCGGTGCCAGGTGTAGGTGGCGCCGGTGAGCTGGTCGGTGACGGTGTGGGGTCGGGTGGGGTCGTCGGGCAGGCCGAGGGCGGGCAGGTCCAGGTGGACGGTGGCCTCGCGGGCGTGGTGGGGGTTGAGGTTGACCACGGCCAGTACGGCGTCGTCGAGGTGGCGTTTGGAGAAGGCGAGCAGTTCGGGTTGGTCGACGTGGTGGAAGTGCAGGTTGCGTAGCTGCTGCAGGGCGGGGTGGGTGTTGCGCAGGGTGTTGAGGCGGGTGATCAGCGGCGCGATCGTGGCGCCGGTCCGCTCGGCGGTGTCCCAGTCGCGGGGCCGGTACTGGTATTTCTCGGAGTCGCGGTATTCCTCGCTGCCGGGCCGTACGGGGGTGTTCTCGCACAGTTCGTAGCCGGAGTAGATGCCCCAGGTGGGGGAGAGCAGGGCGGCCAGGACGGCGCGGATTTCGAAGGCGGGGCGGCCGCCGTGCTGGAGGTATTCGTTGAGGATGTCGGGGGTGTTGGTGAACAGGTTGGGCCGCATGTAGTCGGCGGTGGGGGCGCTGGTCAGGTCGGTGAGGTAGGCGGCCAGTTCGGCGGCGCTGTTGCGCCAGGTGAAGTAGGTGTAGGACTGGTGGAACCCGATTTTGGCCAGGGTGTGCATCATGGCGGGGCGGGTGAAGGCTTCGGCCAGGAAGAGGACGTCGGGGTCGGTGGTGTGGATGTCGGCCAGGAGCCGTTCCCAGAACGCGACGGGTTTGGTGTGGGGGTTGTCGACGCGGAAGATCCGCACGCCGTGGTTCATCCAGTGGTGCAGGACGCGGCGGATCTCGGTGTAGAGCCCGTCGGGGTCGTTGTCGAAGTCCAGGGGGTAGATGTCCTGGTATTTCTTGGGCGGGTTCTCGGCGTGGGCGATGGTGCCGTCGGCGCGGGTGGTGAACCACTCGGGGTGCTCGCTCACCCAGGGGTGGTCGGGGGAGCACTGCAGCGCGAAGTCCAGCGCGACCTCCAGGCCGCAGGTGTGGGCGTGTTCGACGAAGGCGTCGAAGTCGTCGATGGTGCCCAGGTCGGGGTGGACGGCGTCGTGGCCGCCGTCGGCCGAGCCGATGGCCCAGGGGGAGCCGGGGTCGTACGGGCCGGCGTCCAGGGTGTTGTTGGGGCCTTTGCGGTGGGTGGTACCGATGGGGTGGATGGGTGGCAGGTACACCACGTCGAAGCCCATCTCGGCGATCGCGGGCAGCCGTTTGGTCGCGGTGCGGAACGTGCCCGAGGTCGGCCCGCGCCGCCCCATGGGGTCGTAGGCGGCGCCCTCGGAGCGGGGGAAGAACTCGTACCAGGCACCGAACAGCGCACGATGGCGGTGCACGACCAAGGAATGCCAGTCACTCACCGTCAGCAGGTCCCGTAGCGGGTGCCGCTGCAGCACATCCGCCACATCCGGGTCGCCCGCGGCTTCCAGCCGGTCGAGGGCCGCGACGGTCTCGTCTCCCAGGAGCTTCGCCAGCCGGTCCAGAGTGGGCCGATCCTTGCTCGGCACGGCCTCGGCCGCCCGCGCGAACAGCAGCGCCCCCTCGGCCAGCATCAGCTCGGTGTCCTGATCACGCGGAATCTTGATCTGCGCGTCGTGCCACCAGTGCGCGATCGGATCGCCCCACGCCTCCACCCGGAACGACCACGACCCCGCCCGCGTCGGCGTCACCCGGGCCGCCCACCGGTCCAGGCCCGCACCGACCTCGCTCATCCGCTGACCGGGCAGCTCCTCGCCCTCGGGCGTGCGCAGCACCACCGCCGCGCCCAGCATCTCGTGCCCCTCACGGAACACCGTCGCCGACACCTCGACCGTCTCACCCACCACGGCCTTGGCCGGCCACCGGCCGCACCCCACCACCGGCGCCACATCCAGGATCGGGATGCGCCCGAG
>NZ_SMKM01000377.1 GCF_004348665.1 Actinomadura sp. GC306
GGATGTCGTAGGCGCCTTTGGGGAGTGCCGTGGCGAGGCCGCTGTCGATGAGGACCGTTCCGGGGTGGGCGGTGGCCGTGAGGCGGGCGGCCAGGTTGACCGGGGTGCCGAACACGTCGCCCAGGCGCTGGATGACCTCGCCGTACGCGAGACCGACGCGAATCTTGGGGAAGTCGGGGTCGTTGTCGAAGCGTTCCGCGATGCGCAACCCGATGTCGGCGCCGGCGCGGGGGTCGGACGTGACGAACAGGACCTCGTCCCCCAGGGTCTTCACGACCCGGCCGCCGTGCTCGGCGACGATCTCGGTGGTGATGGCCTCGAAACGCTCCACGAAGGCGGCGAGGGCGCCGCTGTCGAGGCGGCGGCTCAGCCGGGTGAAGGACACCACGTCCGCGAAGCCGACCGCGAGGGTGGCGACGCCGGCGGCGGGGTCGGACTGGGCGGCGGCGGTCGTCGCGGCGGCGCGCATCCCGGCGGCGGTGAGCTGGCGGCGCCAGCCGTGCAGGAGGAGCCGCTCGAAGGCCGGGCGGAGGTCCTCGGTGGCGGCGAGGGCGGCGGTGACGAGGTCGGCCGCGGCCGCCTCGTCGGACGGGACCTCGGTGAAGGCCTGCAGCCAGACGTCGCCGAGCCAGCTGGCGAGGCGGCCCATCGTCTGGCCCACGGCGCGGACGAGCTGGAGGACCATCTCCTCGTCGACGAGCTCGGTGCCGAGGAGGTCCTTGATCTCCCTGAGGGCGGCGACGTCCCCGTCGGTGAACGCGACCTCGTCGTCGGGCGGGGTGGGGAAGCCGAGGGCCTGCCAGATGGCGCGGGCGTACTCGTCGCGGACGCCCGAGAGCGCCTCGACCTCTTTGCGCGTGTAGCGCAGGGGGCCGCCGAGAAGGGTCTCCTCGATGTCGCCCGGGTCCGCCATCACGCAAGCCCCTATGTGTCATTGACTGATGTAACAATAGTGCCGAAGTAAGATCACGGCGGTCAAGGTGAGACGAGTCGCAGGCGAGGCATGGCGGAGTACCGAATCGACGAGCTGGCGCGGCTGGCCGGGAGCACCGTCCGCAACATCCGCGCCTACCAGGACCGCGGGCTGCTGCCGCCGCCGCGCCTCGAAGGCCGGGTCGGGCTCTACGACGACTCGCACCTCGCGCGGCTCCGGCTGCTCGGCAAGCTGCTCGCCCGCGGCTACACGTTCGCGATCATCAAGGACCTGCTGACGGCGTGGGAGACCGGCAAGGACGTCGGGGAGGTCCTCGGGCTGGAGAAGGTCCTCACCGACCCGTGGTCGGACGAGATCCCCGGCACCACCACCTTCGAGGAGCTCGTCAAGAGCTTCGGCACCGGGATCGACGAGCGCGACTTCGCCCGGATGCGGGACCGGACCGTCCGGCTCGGGCTCATCGAACCGGACGGCGACAAGTACCGGGTGCCGAGCCCGCGGCTGCTGCACGTCGGCGCCGAGCTCGTCGCCGCCGGGGTTCCGCTCGACTCCGTCCTCGACATCGCCGAGCAGATCCGCGCCGACTGCGACGTGATCGCGGGCCGGTTCGTGAACCTCGTCCAGGAGCACGTGTTCGACCGGCTGGACGCGGAGCCCCTCCCGGACGGCGCGGACGTCACCGAGGTCGCCGCGGTCGTCCGCCGCATGCGGCCGCTGGTGAAGATGGTGGTCGATCCGTTCATCGCGCGGGCGATGGAGACCCGCGTCCAGGCGGCGCTCGGCGAGCACCTCGAAATGGTCCGGGACCATCTCGGCGAGCCGTCACAGGAGTGAGATGCCCCAGACGACCTTCACCTGCTGCGTCGCGCCCTCGGAATCGGTGAAGGTCAGCGTGCCCTGGCCCGGCAGCCCGACGATGAACGTCTTCAGCCGGATCGTCACCTGGTCCGTGCCGCCCTCGTCGATGCCGCCCTGCATCTCGGACAGGACGAGCTGGCTGGTCGACGTCATCGCCGTCCACGTCACCGGGCCGCTGTCCGCCGCGAGGCTGATGCTGGCCGACTTGGTCCCGTAGAGCTCGACCGTGCCGGGCGCGACGACGAGGGCGCCGGGCTGCGCGGGCGGCGGCGCGGGCGGCGTCGGCGCGGACGGCGTCGGGCTCGCCGACTCCTGCGGGGTCCTCTCCTCCGTCTGCGGCTGCACGGGCGGCTCCGCGGAGCGGCCGGGACCGTCCGCACCGGGCGCCTGCGACGGCTCCGCCTCGGTACCGGACGCGTTCGGCGGCGTGTGGCGCGTGATGGACGGCTGCGGCTCCGACCGGAACGGCGGCCACGACAGCGAATCACCGTCGATGCCGGGCCCTATGACGAACGCGGCCACCAGCGCGGCGACCAGCGCCACCGCCATGCCGCTGCCGCGGAACAGCCACCGGCGGGTGAACGGCGACGGCACGTCCGGCTGGCTCGGCAGCCCCGCCGGGGTGAGGGTGCCGCCGCGGGCGGCGATGTCGGCGCGGTGGCCGGCGAGCTCGGGGTCCGTCGCGGTGTGCATGACGCGGTGCCGCAGCGCGGCCGGCAGCACCGGGGCGGGCGCCCGCCCGAACAGCGCGGCGCCGGTCACCCGGCCGCGGCGCAGGCAGCCGGGGCAGGCGGCGGCGTGCCGCGCGGTCGCCGGGTCGGCGGGGGAGGCCGGCGGACGCCGGCGGAGAACGCGCCCGAGGCCCCGCACGTCGTCCGGCTCCGGGGCGCCGCCTTCTGCGGCGTCCACCGCGTCCGTTTCCGCCGCGCAGGCCCGGTCGGCGCGGTCGATCTCCTTCTGCAGCGCCGCCGCGAGCTCGGTCTCCGCCCTGCGGACCCGCGTCGCGGCCCGCCGCGTCGTCAGCCCGAGCGCCGCGCCGAGCGGGCCGGGCCGCAGCCCGTGCCGGAACGCCAGGAGCAGCACCTCCTGGTCGACGGGATCGAGCCGGCCGAGGGTGCCGTGGAACAGCTCGTGCAGTTCGTCGGACGGCGGCCAGTCCGGCCCGGGATCGTCCTGTTCGGCACGGTCCAGGAAGGGAATGTCGGAGAACTCGGATTCCCGGTCCCAGAACAGGACCTTCGCCCGGCCGCGGCGGATGCAGCGGCGGCGGGCCGCCCCGTAAAGCCACGAGCTCAGATAGAGGTGATCGCGCATCCGCGGGGCGCGGCGCCCGGCGTCGATGAACGTGTCGTGAACGATGTCGGCGGCGACTTTCACGTCCCCCGTCATCGACAGGACGTAGTCGTAAAGCGCCTCACCGTACTCGTCGTAGAGCGCGGCGAAGGCCGTTTCGTCGCCTTCGTTCAGCCCCTTGACCAGGGTCCGGTCGGGGGCGCGCACGGAGGGGGACAACCTGGGCATTCACGCTCCCGGCAGCGGCATGAGGGCTCCGTCCCCATGGGGATCGCCCGGACAATCAGCCCACCTTGCATACACCCGCGAACCCCATCCGCACCACCTGGTATGCCGAAATCACCATTAGGGTGACCCCGGGGTGAGATGCCGTTTCTCTCCGTGATCACGGTATCAATGACTCGGCGTCAGAATCGAGTCAGCGTCCCGATCCGGCCGGGCCGGGATCACTCGACGCGCCGCACCTCCAGCTCGCCGTCCGCATAACGGCGCCGCAGCACCTTCTTGTCGAACTTGCCGACACTGGTCTTGGGCACCTCGGGGATGAACGCCCACCGCTCGGGCAGCTGCCATTTCGCGATCCGCCCGGACAGGAACTCCCTGAGCCGCTCCGGCGTGACCGACGCGCCGTCCCGCACGACCACCGACGCGAGCGGCCGCTCCTGCCACCGGTCGTCCGGCACACCGACCACGGCCGCCTCGACGATGTCCGGGTGGGCCATCAGGTGGTTCTCCAGCTCCACCGACGAGATCCACTCGCCGCCCGACTTGATGACGTCCTTCGCCCGGTCGGTGAGCGTCAGGAAACCGCGGGGCGACAGCGTCCCGACATCACCGGTGCGCAGCCAGCCGTCGTGGAACTTCCCGGGGTCCTCGTCCAGGTAGTACGACGCGGTGATCCACGGCCCGCGGATCTCGACCTCCCCGACGGCCTCCCCGTCGTTGGGGAGCACGACGTCGCCGTCCCCCACAACGCGCATCTCCAGCCCCGCGAGGATGCGCCCCTGGCTGATCCGCGCCCGCCACTCCTCCTCACCCGTCGCCGTGACCGGCGGATGCGCGACCGTCGCGACCGGCGACGTCTCCGTCATCCCCCACGCCTGGACGATCCGGACCCCGATCTCGTCGAACCCCCGCATCAACGCCTCCGGCACGGCCGACCCGCCACAGGGAACGAGCCGCAACGAGCTCAGATCAGCCCCGTGCTCCTTCGTGTACCGCAGCAGGTCCGCCCAGATGGTCGGCACCGCCCCGGCGACGGTCGGCCGCTCCGCCTCGATCAACCGGGCCAGCGGCTCGGCCTGCAGGTACCGGTCGGGCATGACCAGGGCCGCACCCGCCATGACCGCCGCGTAAGGCATCCCCCACGCGTTCGCGTGGAACATCGGCACGACCGGCAGCACCCTGTCGGACGCACTCAGCCCCATCGCGTTACCGGTGCACATCGCCATCGAATGCAGGTACGCCGACCGGTGCGAATACACGACACCCTTCGGATTCCCGGTGGTACCACTCGTGTAGCACGTCGCGGCAGCAGACCGCTCATCGACCTCCGGCCACTCGAACACCGCCGGCGCCCCCGCGAGCAGCTCCTCGTACTGGTGCAGCTCCTTGCCGGCCCCCTCCAGCGGCGCGGTGTCACCCTCCCCGACCACGACCACATGCCGGACGGTCTTCAACTGCGGCAGCACCCCCGCCAGCAGCGGGATGAGCGACCCGTCCACGATGACGACGTAGTCCTCAGCATGATTCGCGATGTAAACCAACTGATCCGGGAACAGCCGCAAATTCAGCGTGTGCAGCACAGCCCCCATGGACGGCACCGCGAGATACGCCTCAAGATGCTCAACGTTGTTCCACATGAACGTGGCGACACGCTGATCCCCATCGACCCCGAGCTGACGCAAGGCCCCCGCAAGCCGCGCCGCCCGCTCCCCGACCTCGGCATAAGTCCGCCGCCGCGCCCCGTCCCCTTCCCAGGTGACGACCTCGACGTCCCCGAAAACCTCAACGCCATACCGCATGACCGTCCCAATGGCCAGCGGAAATTCCTGCATGGTACTCAACATAAGAAGAAGCCCTTCCTATCGAATCCCCAGACGCCGGGACCCGCCCCCACC
>NZ_SMKM01000378.1 GCF_004348665.1 Actinomadura sp. GC306
GTGCCGTCGCTGAGGCGGGCGGGGGTGGTGCCGCCGGTGAGGGTGTCCAGGTCGCAGATGACGGTGACCTTGGTGGCCCGGTGACCGCCTGCGAGGACGCCGGTAAGGGCCGCCGCCATCCGCTGGGACAGATCACGCCGGTCGTCGGTACCCGCCGGTTTGGCCAGCGGCGCCAGCGTGCCGTCCCAGATCGCCGCGTCCTCGGCGTTCAACCACCCCTTGATGTAACGGCCCCCGTCCAGGGAGCGGGTGGAATCGATCCACGACGTCTCATAGCCGCGCCGCGAGCCGGGGTCGGGCTTGTCGGTGCCGTCGCGTTCGGCGATCAGATCGGTGATCCGACGACCGAACGCGGCGACCTTCCCGGCGGAGAACCCCTGACCGGCCAGCTCGAGAAGGATGTCCTCGGCAGCGCCGCAGTCGTCATCGCCCAGCCGCGCGACGGCGGCCGCGATCGTGGTCGCGTACCCGTAGGAAAGGTCACCACGAGCCAGCCGCCCGGCGACCTCGGGCAGTCGGTGGCGCTGGCGGGCCAGCTGGACGCGTTCCTTGGCGCGGGCCTCACGCATCCCCAGACCCGAGCGCAGCCAACTCCGAGCAGACGGGTAGCCCCTCCGGCGCATCTCCCCCGCCGCATCCACCCGCGCCACCAGCCCGGCGAGGGCGCTTTCGTGCAGGTCGGTGGCGCGGGCCAAGGTTTCGGCGTCCCGCATGCACACACCCGCCGACGCGGGTGCCTCACGGTGGGCGAGTTCGGCCGCGATCGCGGCCGCCGCGTCCACCAACTGACTGGTGGACATCGACGCCACATCGATATCGCCACTCGAACACATAACTCAATGATATCGAACAACCATCCACCGAACATGCGTCCGACAGTGACATTTCTGAGACCTTGTAGTCAGCCAGCCCGGCGCGCATTTCAGACGAAATGCGCGCCCCTCTGGGGGCAGAATGGCAGACTCAGGGCTTTGCGGTCGCAGACCGCAACGATAGAACGAGACGCCGCTCGGGCAGGGGCCCCGGCGACAGGACCCTGTGCAGACCCCTGCGCAGACAACCCATCACTGACCGGCGACCTCAGCCGAAGTGACTCCAGCCGACAGCGAACCGCACGATACGCACCGAGCCGCCAGAGGCCACCTCAGCCGGGCACCCACCGCAACCACACCATCCCGGCAAACCACCGCAACATAAAAGGCCACCGCAACATAAAAGACCACCGCAACATAAAAGGCCACCGCAACATAAAAGACCACAGAACCACCGCGAAAGAACTACTAACGCCTTCAAGATTCTCCAGCGGCGGACGCGCGATATCGGTCCCGGGCGTATCCACGCTGGAGGTCCACAGCAGCCTTCGGGCGTCGCAGTGAACTGCGCGGAACTGATCCCCCGAACGGCAAGGGTGCCCGTCCCCGGGCCGGGGACGGGCACCCTCGTTGCGGCTTACTTGCGGAGGAGGTTGCGGAGGACGTACTGGAGGATGCCGCCGTGGCGGTAGTACTCCGCCTCGCCCGGGGTGTCGATGCGGACGACGGCGGTGAACTCCTTGTCGCCCGCCTTCACCGTGACCTCCGCGGGGACGCCGCCCTCGTTCATCGCGGTGACGCCCGTGATGTCGAAGGTCTCGGTGCCGGTGAGGCCGAGGGACTCGGCGGACTCGCCGTCCTTGAACTGGAGCGGCAGGACGCCGAGGCCGATGAGGTTCGAGCGGTGGATGCGCTCGTAGGACTCGGCGATGACGGCGCGGACGCCGAGCAGCGCGGTGCCCTTGGCGGCCCAGTCGCGGGACGAGCCGGAACCGTACTCCTTGCCGGCGATGACGACGAGCGGGATGCCCTGCTCGATGTAGTTGCGCGAGGCGTCGTAGATGAACGACTGCGGCGCACCGTCCTGGGTGAAGTCGCGGGTGTAGCCGCCCTCGACGTCGTCCAGGAGCTCGTTGCGGAGCCGGATGTTCGCGAACGTCCCGCGGATCATGACCTCGTGGTTGCCGCGGCGCGAGCCGTAGGAGTTGAAGTCCTTGACCGCGACGCCGTTGTCCTGGAGGTACTGCGCGGCGGGCGTGCCGACCTTGATCGCCCCGGCCGGGGAGATGTGGTCGGTGGTGACCGAGTCGCCCAGCTTCGCCAGGACGCGGGCGCCGTGGATGTCGGTGACCGGCTCCGGCTCGGCGGACATGCCGTCGAAGTAGGGGGCCTTGCGGACGTAGGTGGAGTCCGGGGCCCACTCGAACAGGTCGCCGGTCGGGATGTCCAGGTTGCGCCAGCGGTCGTCGCCCTTGAACACGTCGGCGTAGCTGGAGGTGAACATCTCCTTGCCGATGGACGACTCGACGATCTCGGCGATCTCCTCGTGCGAGGGCCAGATGTCGCGCAGGTAGACCGGGCCGTCGGTGCCCTCGGCGATCGGGTCGTTGAGGATGTCGACGTCCATCGACCCGGCGAGGGCGTAGGCGATGACCAGCGGCGGCGACGCCAGGTAGTTCATCTTGACGTCGGGGCTGATGCGGCCCTCGAAGTTGCGGTTGCCGGACAGCACCGCGGTGACGGCGAGGTCGTTGTCGTGGACGGCCTTGGAGATCTCCGGCTGCAGCGGGCCGGAGTTGCCGATGCAGGTGGTGCAGCCGTACCCGACGAGGTTGAAGCCGATCTTGTCGAGGTACGGGGTGAGCCCAGCGCGCTCGTAGTAGTCGGTGACGACCTGCGAGCCCGGCGCGAGGGACGTCTTCACCCACGGCTTGCGGTTCAGGCCCTTCTCGACGGCCTTCTTCGCCACCAGCGCCGCGCCGATCATCACGTACGGGTTGGACGTGTTGGTGCAGGAGGTGATGGCGGCCATGGCGACGTGCCCGTGGTCGAGTTCGAAGCTGGTGCCGTCCTCAAGGGTGACGGGGACGCGCTTGTGCGGGCGGCTGGTGCCGTCGCCGTCGACCTTGCGCGGCCGGTCGCCGTTGCCGCCGTGGGTGATCGCCGGGGCGTCGGACGCCGGGAAGCTCTCGTTGACCGCCTGGTCCGTCGGGCCCATGACGCTCTTGACGTAGCTGTGCACGTCGCGGCGCCAGGTCCGCTTGGCGTGCTCCACGGAGATGCGGTCCTGCGGGCGCTTCGGCCCGGCCAGCGACGGGACGACCGTGGACAGGTCCAGCTCCAGGTGCTCGGAGAACTCGGGCTCCGAGGACGGGTCGAGCCACAGGCCCTGCGCCTTGGCGTACGCCTCGACGAGGGCGACCTGCTCCTCGCTGCGGCCGGTGAGGCGCAGGTACTTCAGCGTCTCGCCGTCGACCGGGAAGGTCGCGGCGGTGGAGCCGAACTCGGGGCTCATGTTGCCGATCGTGGCGCGGTTCGCCACCGGCAGCGCCTGGACGCCCTGGCCGTAGAACTCGACGAACTTGCCGACGACGCCGTGCTGGCGCAGCATCTCGGTGATGGTGAGGACCAGGTCGGTCGCGGTGGTGCCCGCGGGCATCTCGCCGGTCAGCTTGAAGCCGACCACGCGCGGGATGAGCATGGAGATCGGCTGGCCGAGCATCGCGGCCTCGGCCTCGATGCCGCCGACGCCCCAGCCGAGGACGCCGATGCCGTTCTGCATCGTCGTGTGCGAGTCGGTGCCGACGCACGTGTCGGGGTAGGCGACGCCGTCGCGGTCGAACACCACGCGGGCGAGGTGCTCGATGTTGACCTGGTGGACGATGCCGGTGCCGGGCGGGACGACCTTGAACTCGTCGAACGCCGTCTGCCCCCAGCGCAGGAACTGGTAGCGCTCGCCGTTGCGCTCGTACTCCCGCTGGACGTTGCGCTCGAACGCGTCCGGGGAGCCGAAGTAGTCGACGATGACGGAGTGGTCGATGACCAGCTCGGCCGGGGCGAGCGGGTTGATGCTGCCCGGGTCGCCGCCGAGGTCGCGGACGGCCTCGCGCATCGTGGCGAGGTCCACCACGCACGGCACGCCGGTGAAGTCCTGCATGATCACCCGGGCGGGGGTGAACTGGATCTCCTTGCTGGGCTGCGCCGACGGGTCCCATTCCGCGATGGCGCGGATGTGGTCGGCCGTGACGTTCGCGCCGTCCTCGGTGCGCAGGAGGTTCTCCAGCAGCACCTTCAGGCTGTACGGGAGCCGGGCGGAGCCCTCGACCGCGTCCAGCCGATGGATGTCGTACGACTTGTCGCCTACCTGCAGCTTGTCAAGGCTGCCGAAGCTGTTCGAGGACACGGACTCCTCCTCCGTCACCACCGCGCGACCGGTCCGAATCATGAGCGCGCGGCGTTTCGTCTTGGTCTGCTACGCCCGCCCGTCGGGTGCCGTGGGGCACGGCGGGCCGAATGCTCGTCTTACTTGATCCTGCCTTAGTCGGTGTCCTCACCGGGAATCAGGTGGGCCTAACTTCGGCGGCTTTTCTCTCGATGTCAAGATACATCTTATTTGTCTCGATATCAAGCTACTTGCGGCTGCGGCGTCTCCGCCCAGGTGGGCGCCGCGAGGATTGACGGCCGCTTCCCCGGTCGTTAAGGCGGTCTTAGGAGAGCCGTCACTAACGTCCTGACGCATCACGGTCCCCCCGACGGGCGGCGACCACCCCCCTTAAGACGATGGGAAGGAAAGCCTGTATGCGCAGGACGATCGCCTACCCGCTCGCCGTCCTCACGGCGGCCGCCGGGACGACGCTGTTCACCGCGGCCCCCGCGGCGGCGCACGGCTACGTCTCCGCGCCGCCGAGCCGGCAGGCGCTGTGCGCCGCGGGCGCCGTGCCCGACTGCGGGCCCATCCAGTTCGAGCCGCAGAGCGTCGAGGGCACCAAGGGGCAGCGCAACTGCCACGGCGGCCTCAGCCAGTTCGCGGTGCTCTCCGACGAGAGCCGCGACTGGCCCGCCAAGTCGGTCGGCAGCACGGTGACCTTCAGCTGGACGCTGACCGCGCGGCACCGCACCAGCACCTGGGAGTACTTCGTCGGCGGCACCCGCGTGGCCGTCTTCGACGACCGCAACCAGATCCCGGACTCGGTCGTGACGCACCGGGTCGACCTCAGCGCCTTCCCCGGCAAGCAGAAGGTCCTCGCCATCTGGAACATCGGCGACACCCCGATGGCGTTCTACAACTGCATCGACCTGAACGTCGGCGGCGGCGGTTCCGGGTCGCAGCCCACGCAGCCCACGCAGCCCACGCAGCCCTCGCAGCCGCCCTCGCAGAACCCGGCGCCCTCC
>NZ_SMKM01000379.1 GCF_004348665.1 Actinomadura sp. GC306
GGCCGCGGCGGGGGTTCCGGAGCCGCCCGCGGGTGGGGTGCCGGTGCGGGCCGCTCGTCGAGATCGCTGTCCAGCAGTTCCAGAAGTTCCCCGGAGCTGGGCCGCAGTTCCGGCGGATCGTCGAGCGAGCACCGCAAGGCGTCGCCGAACGCGCTGGAGCGCAGCCGTTCGTCGAGCGCGTCCAAAGCCGGATGGGGGTCCTCGCCGCGGACGCCGGTCAGGGCCCGCAGCACCGCCACCGCGACCTTGTAGCGGTCGGTTCGGACGGTGAGGCGCTCCCCCGGCGGCACCGCGGGGTCGTTCCAGGAGTTGCACTCCACCCAGGGCCGCGATGACAGCCCGCAGCCGTCCATGTCGATGAGGAAGACGCGGCCCTCGCCCCGCTGCCAGAACATGTTCGCGTACGACCAGTCCCCGTAGACGACGCCGCGGCGCTCCAGCAGGGCGGCGACGCGCAGGATGTGGCGGGCGACCCCGAGGCGCTCCGCCCGATCCGGGACCCCGAGCCCCCGGGCTTCGTAGAACCCGGGGTCGGTCTGCACCAGTTGGTCCAGGTTGAGCGGAAGCCGCTCGGGCGGCCCGAACGGCGTTCGCACCAGCGTGGAGAACTCGGCGGGGGCCTTCGCCATGAGGACCCCGACCGTCCTGCCGTCCGAGACGACGCGGCTGACCGGCCAGCAGGTCGCCGTGTCGACGAGGACCAGGTCGTGCGGGGGCATGGCGGCGGGCAGCGCGATCAGCCGGTCCAGGACCTCGGCCGGCTCCTCGGGGATGCCCGGCTTGTAGCGCTTGACAAGCCACCCCGGATAGGCGGCGCTTTCGTACACGGCCGTGGACTGGCCGTTCTCCCCTGCGATCCGCAGCCCCTCGGCGGCCACGTCCGCCAGCTGCGTGACCGGCCCGAACGGCCGGTCCGACCAGGCCCTCACCGGTCGCACCAGACGACGACGGCGGTGCGGTCGTCGAGTCGTCCGCGCGCGTCGTAGCCGACGTCGGCCACGAACGAGGCGATGTGCGGCGGCTCGGCCCAGCGTTCGGCGAACCACGGTGCGGCGCCGTCCGCGAGGACGTCCCCGATCCCGTCGGTGACGAGCGCCAGCACCGCGCCCTCTTCCAGAGTCAGTTCCGTGGTCTGCGCCCGATCCGGATGGAAGGGCAGGAATTCGGACAGCACATCCCGGTCCGGCCCTTCCTTGTCGGCACCGACGAGGCGGGTCCATCCGGAGCCGGTGCGGGTCCATGCGCCGACGTCTGCGATCCAGGACACCCAGACCCGGCGGCGTCCGTCCGCGGCCGGCTCCACCGGGACGGCCGCGGCGAGCGCCGCCGCCCGCACGTCGTTGTCGGCCGCCTTCTGCCGGTGCGCCATCCCCGACATCTGCCGGGCCGCGTCGAGGAAGAGCGCGGGCCCGTCCAGCGGGGCGCCGCTTCCGAGGTCCGCGCGGAGCCGGCCGATCAGGGCGGTGACCGCGACGTTCGCGCCCAGGTGCGAGCGACTGCTGTCGGACATCCCGTCGGCGACCGCGACCAGCAGGTACCGCCGGCCGGGGTCGCGGCCGATCCGGTAGGCGTCCTGCCGGTGCTGCGCGGGCTCGGCGCAGCGGTGCCCGGGCCCCACGACCGAGGCTGCCCGGACGGTCAGGGCACCGACGCGGACGGCGTCGGCGGCGATGCCCGATATCGCGGGCTCGTCCGGCAGCCGCCACGGCTCCCGCGACTGCCGGGCCCCCGCGCCGAGCGGGCGCGGGAAGTCCATGCCGGCGAGCTCGGACGGCCCCGGTGGCGCGGCGGCCGCGGGCCGGGCGGCCGGGGTGGGCCGCCGTCGGCTCAGGAGTCCCACGGCATCGGCCTCCACTCGTCCACGACGTTCTCGGGGCGGTTGCGCAGATCGTCCGGCATGACGTCCTCGTCATCGGTGGCGTCCACCACCGGCGCGGGGATCACGGACGGTTCCGCAGCGGCCGGCACCGGCAGCTCCCGGGTACCGAACAGGTCGGTCCGCGCGTCCGGCTGGAACACGCCGGTGATGGGGCCCAGCAGCCGGCGGAGCATCTCGTTGACCTCGGCGGGCTGCATGATGTTCTGCTCAACGGCACGGTTGAACAGCTCGATGACACGCTCCTCGCGGATCTCCTCGTGCTTGCGCATGTCCATGATCAGGTCTCCGACCCGGTTGCGGTCCTGCGCCAGGTACATCAGGAACAGGTCGGAGCTGTTGCGCACCGAGGCGCGCAGCGCGCCCACCTCCTCCTCGCTGAGCTGCCGCTCGACGCGGGCGTCGTCCAGCCGCTCCTGCTTGGCGCGGCTGCGCTGGTCGGGCTCGGCGGCGACGAAGCAGCGATGGACGGTGATCCCCTCCGGATACTGCCGGTACTCGGCGGCGAGCCGGTCGGCCAGCACCGCCTCCATCTCGGAGATCTGCTCGATCCGGTAGCCGTGCCCGACCGACCGCGCCACGGTCAGCAACCGCGAGCGGACCAGCCGGGCGCCGTCGGCCAGGCCCCGCCGCACCACCCGGACCGGGTCGGTGACCGACCACTCCGCCTCCACCGTCACCACGAACCGGGCCGTCTCGGTACGGCTCGGCACCGATGCCGTGAACGTGTCGGAGCGCAGGGTCGTGTCGACCTCGAACCGCCACTCGTAGCGGGTGGCGCCGAACCCGCCGAACCGGCCGCGCGGCGGCGCGGTGAGGTGCTCAGTGCGCCCATCGCGGTCGGAGTAGACGAGGGCGCGCCCAGGCATCGCCGCGGCGGGGGCGGCCGTCCGCACCGGGGTCCGGCTGATGATGACCGGGGCCGCGAGCGGGGCGTCCTGCCGGTCCGGGGACTGCGGAACCTCTGCCCGCGGGCCTTCTGCGTTCTGGTCCACCTGGGTCACCTCCTGTTGAGGGCGTTCAGTACGTCGGCGGAACTCGCCGGGGCGATGCCGTCCGCCCATCCGCGGGCCGCGTACCGCAGCCGCCCCGCCGTCGTCTCGTCGGTCGCGACGGCCTGGGCGAGCCGCGCCAGCGAACGGCGCACGAGCGGCACCCGGTCGGCCGCCGCCGCCCACTCGCCGAAGATCTCCCGGGCGCTCTCGTGGACGACCGCGTCGTTGAGGACCGTCCGCCACAGCGCCGCGATCTCGTGCATCCGCGCGGCGTCCATCGACGCGATGTGCAGCAGGCCGGGCCAGTCGAAGTCATCACCCGGCAGCCGCCGGACGAGCTGCCCCGCGGCCGTGAGGAACGCCAGCCGGGCGACCGTGGCGCAGGTCCCGGCGTCACCGCGCGTCCATGCCAGCAGTCCCGCGGGGACCTGTCCGCCGTCCCACTCGGTCTCCCACAGCTCGGTGACGGACTCGCACACCGCCGCCGTCACCGCGAGGGCGTCGTCGGCGGCGTGCTCGCCGAGCCGGTCCAGGGCGGCGGACACCCCGCCCTCGCCCGGCGCGTCACCGGGGCCGCGCTCGTACTCCACCCGCCAGGCGCGAGCCGCGGTCGCGCGGAGCTGGACGGGCTGCCCCGGCGCGCTCCAGCCGCGCAGCAGTTCCCGGACGGGTTCGCGCAGCGCCGGATGCTGCCGCACCGTCGCATGCAGTGCGGCGGCGGCGACGGTCCGGGCCTGCCGGTCCCGGCGTCGGGCCACCGGCTCGATGACGAGGGCGCGGACCAGGTCGAAGCCGCGAGCCGCGAGGAAACCGGTAGCGACGGCGGTGCGGGTGCGGACGCTCTCCAGGGGGTGCTCGGCGCACCAGCGCAGCCAGGCCAGCAGAAGAGGGCGCTGCTCGTCGAACTCGCGCCAGAAGTATCCGAGCACCTTGCCTTGCGCGGACGGGTCGAGGTAGCGGATGACCTCGGTCGGTGCCGTCGCCCCGTACCGCAGCCGAACCGTGGAGGGAACGGTGTGCGCACCGAGGCTGTTCAGCCACTTCCGCTTCGTCGGCGCCAGCCGAGCGTTGAGGGGGCGGAGCGAGTCGCGATGCGGGGCCGCCGGCTCCAGGTCGCCCTTCAGCTTCATCGCGGCGAGCGCGACCGTCTCGTACGGTTCGCCGCTCAGCACGGCCGTGGACACCGCCATGCACTGCACGGAGAGGTCCTCAAGGCTCTCGAACCACTCGGCGCGCCGCTCGTCGTCGCGCAACCGCAACGCCTGCCCGGCCGTGCGGGCGAGCGGGAGCGCCTGCCGGTAGGCATGCGCGAGTTCGTCGGCGACGGTCCGCGCATGCCGCGGCGGGCCGTCCTGAGCCAGCTGCTCGTCGAGGAGTTCCCGGACGCCCGGTTCGTCGAGCAGGATGCGTGCCTTGGCCGCGCCCAGCTCCAGCGCGAGCAGGCCGCGGGTGATCTCCCGTCGGTCGCGGACCCGGCCGGGGCGCAGCACCAGGTCGGCCGCGCGGGCGTCGGCGAGCGGACGCGCCGCGTCCACCGTGATCACCAGGTGGGCGCCGGCGGCCTCCAGCAGCGCGGCGGCGTGGTCGAGGCCGAACGCGGTGATCGCGCCCGGCCGCAGCGGGTCGCGGTAGACGTAGCCGGCCCCCTCGGCGAGGTCCTCGGCGGTCAGCTCGTCCAGCCCGATCGCGGGGTCCACCCCGTGCAGCGCGGGCGTCTCCCCGCCGAGGACGCACAGCAGCCGGCGCGCCGCCGCGAACCGGCCCGACCCGCGGTCCCCCTGCAGAATCACGATCCGGCGGCCCCGGGCGCGGCGGCACAGCTCGTCGAAGTCCGCGGGCTCGACGAACGCCTGCTCGACCTCCTGGACGTCCCGTGGCCGCAGCGGGGCCACCCGGCCGCGCTGACCGCCTGGAGCGCCGTAGTAGTGGTTGTGCTGGTCGCGGCCGACGTACTGCCCCGCGCGCCCGTATCCGGACAGCGCGTCCCGCTCGGTGCCGATCCGGTCCTGGATCGCGCCGCGCGGTCCGCGCTCGTTCAGGACGTCCGTGTGGGACGGGGGCGCCTCCTCCCGGCCGCCGTCCGCACCATCCTCGTGCTCCGGCGGTACCGCGGCGTCGGAACCCGCCCGCTGCGGATCTTCTGCTTCGCTCGGTTCGCTCATGACCGTCCGTAGTAGTGGTTGTGCTGGTCGCGCATGACGACCGTCCCGTTCGGGGCGTACGCGTACATCGCCGGCGCCGGGGGGCCGGCGATGTACGCGTACGCCC
>NZ_SMKM01000037.1 GCF_004348665.1 Actinomadura sp. GC306
AACGCTGGACCGCACTCAAGCACACCACGCTGAGCCCCGGCAGAATTGGCGACCTCGTCCGCTCCGCGCATGTCCTCACGCTCTTCGAGCACCGCCGGATCAGCTGAAAGTCGCTGACAAAACCTCACTGGCGGCGCGAGTTCAGGGGAAAGCCGGAAGAGGTCCGTTTCGTCCGGGCGTTCGCTGCTCACCTGCTGGCCGACTTCCCGGCGTTGGACGACGTCCTCCTCGTCCTGGATGAGCTGGCCGTCAACGCGATCCGGCACACCGCCTCTGGCCGCCCCGGCGGCCGGTTCACCGTGGACGTCAACATGGACGTGGCCGGCGTCATCGTCTACGTCACCGACCAGGGCGGCCCGGGGGAGCCGTGCCTGCGGGACATGGCCGAGCTCGCGGAGGGCGGTCGTGGCCTGCTCACGGTGGACGCCCTCGCCGCCACCTGGTCCTGGACCGGCACGCCGGAGGCCCGCACTGTCCGCGCTACCTTTCCGGCGCAGCGTGATTGAGCCGGTCGGCGCGCCGCGCGGCCCAGCCGATCAGTACGAGCGATCCCAGCAGGAACACGGTGTTGTGCGCGTACTGCCGGACCGCCGGAACGTCGCCCAGAGGTGTGACGAAGAAGGCCGCGAGCGAAGGCCGTGAGCGCCATGGCCAGCACCGCGCCGCCGGCCACGGCGACGACGTGGCGCCGGGTCCAGCGAGCCGAGCGCGAGGCGGCGGCCACCGCGGCGGCGGCCAGGGCGAGCAGTGACGTCCCGGCGGCGACTCCAGGCCAGGTGGACGGCAGGAGGTTGAAGACCAGTGCCGCGACCATGCTCAGCGCGCCCACCGCCATGGCAGGCGGGATCGGGTGGGCCCGCTGTGCGGTGCCGTCCCGGCGTCCCCATGCCAGCGCCGCCGCGAACAGCAGGACGGCCGTCGCCAGGGCGGTGCCGGCCTGCGGGAGCGAGGCATGGTCGTCGGTGATGCTCAGGTGGTCGTGCCAAACGAGGAAGGCCGCGGCCAGGTAGAGAGACACCGCGATGGTCAGGCCGCGGGCGCGCAGCCAGGGGCGGTGGGCCTCCGGTCCGCCGAGGGACTCGACGAGCGCGATCGGCGCGCAGAAGCTGTAGACGATGTGGCCGGTCACGAACACCATTACCAGGTAGGGCGCCGTCCCCAGGGGCTCGATCAGGGTGGGGCGTACGAGGTCGTCCCAGTAGGGAATGGCGCGGTAGCTCAGCGCGAACATGCTCTGGTCGATGACGCCCGCCTGGAGCATGCCGAACCCCGCCGCAAGTGTCACGATGCCGGGCCAGCCGAGGCGCCGGCGCCGCGCCAGCTCCCGTATCAGCAGCGCGGGACACCCGTAGAGCGGTCCCAGGAACAGCAGGCCGCCGAGGAGCGCCAAAGGGTCGCCGGTGGTGCTGTCGTACCCCGACAGCGACTCGGCACATAGGGGCGACAAGACGACCAGGCCGAGCGCCAGTCCGGCGGCCGACCGGCGGCGTTTCCGCGGTTTTTCGACGGGGGGCGGTTGCGGCACGAGGCCCTCCAGGTGGCCTTGGAGCCGACGGGCGGCCTCTCGATGCCGACGTCCCGCAGCCGGCTTTCGGGCTGACGGGGGATCTATCGCCCGGGGTCCTCGTCCTTCTTGAGCGGCACTTGGCTCAGGGTGCGGACGTACTGGCGGTGTTTCTGCTCCTTCACCACGACGCCGAGGCCGGACAGTTCCTCGCGCAGAAGGCGCGCGTCGTCCTCATTGTCGTCGTCCAGAGCACTCTGGCGGGCCTTGAGGAGGGCGTTCGCCCCTTGCGACAGGCCGGGGAGGTCGGGCACCCAGAGCCGGAACTCGTGCTCGTACGGGTCGGCGTCCGCCCACCGGTAGCCGTGCTCGGTCACGGTCTCGGCGACGCGGCCGAAGTCCAACCCGCTCTTGACACGGGCGAGCTCGCCGCCTTCGGTGCTGAGCACGACGAGCTTGCCGCCGTCCCGGCAGATGAGGGCGATGTCCTCGCGGGCGAGCCGCTCCTCATGCCCTTTGCGGGTGAGGACGAGCCGGTCCGCGTGCAGGCGGATCACCAGTTGCTCGTACTGGGCGATGAGTCCCACCACCAGCCCCGCCAGGGCGCCCAGGAGGGGCAGCACCCAGCCGGGGATCATGGCGACCAGCCGGGCGGGGCCCTTCATCGGCGCGTAGGGCAGCGACACCAGCCATTCGGCCAGCAGGCCGAGGAGCCAGCCGGCGGCCGCCCCCAGCAATACGGCGACGACATAGACGGCCGCTGTGGCCCAGACCGGCTCGCGCAGCACGGTGGGCCGGTCGTGCTTCCCGGATGGCTTGCTCACGTCGATGTCCTCCTCGCCTTCACAAAGGAGCATCGCGTCCCATCGCCCGCACCCGCGACAGCCCGTGGGCGACGTCCGATCGACCAAGGTCGACATGCGGGACCATCTTCGGTCGGTACCGCCGGCGGGCCAGTGGCGCCGGGCGAGAAGTCGACGAAGTACTAGCGCGGGGACGAAGTACTAGCGCGGGGACGAAGTGCTAGCGCGGGGACGAAGTGCTAGCGCGGGGACGAAGTGCTAGCGCGGGGTGGTGATGATGGCGGCGAGGGTGGTGCCCGCTCTCAGGAGGGCGGGGGTGCGGTGGGTGATCGCTTCTACGTGGGAGTCGAGCGCCTTGAGCGGGTCGTCGAGGTCGTGGAGGCGGCGGACCGCGTTCATCGTGTCCCGGACGTCGGGGATGCGGTATCCCGCCGCCCGGAGCGCCGCGGTGATCCGCGCCTCCTGGATCGCGGACAGCGGGTAGTGGCGGGCGGAACCGGCCCGGGTCGCCACCCGCTCCGGCCGGACGAGCCCCTCCTTCTCCCAGAACCGGAGCGTGGAGGCGCGGACGCCGAGGGCGCCGGCCAGCTCGGTGATCGTCATCGCGTCGTCGTCGGCCGGTTTCGTGTCGGACGCCGCCTCCGCGCGGATCATCCGCAGGGCTTCGCGTGCGGCGAGCGCGTCGTTTCGCTCCCTGTTCAGCGCGACGTGGAACGAGCTCACCAGGGCGGCCGCCTCGCCGGGCGGCAGCACGCGGATCTCCCGCATGGCGTGGCGGGCGCGGACCGGTCCCACCGCGGTGGCGAGGTCGCGGTATGCGTGCAGGTCCCGTACGTGGAGCGGGGAGAACCGCCGGTAGCCGTTCGCCGCCCGGCGCGCCTGCGCGATGACGCCCAGCGCCTCAAGGTCGCGGATCTGCTGCGCGGAGTAGCCCGTGACGGCCGACACCGCGTCCGTGCCGAGCCCCTCGTCCACCGCGAACCCTCCGCTAGCACTTCAACTTCACACTTCAAGCATGAGTAGCATGAGTATGGAGGAACTGCTGGAGGCGGTCCGGGCGTTCGACGGCGTCCACGAACTCGCGCCCGCGGAGGGCGACGGAACCCCGGAGACCGTGTGGGGCGACCACTTCTTCTACTACGCCCCTGACGGCACGGTCCCGGCCCGGGCACAGCCCTACGCCACCATCGTCACCAAGGATCAGCCTGGCGACGCCTTGTCCGACCTCGGTCCGGACGGGCGGTGGAGGGTCAACATCCACGTCGGCCGGGCCCGATACACAGAACTCACCGGCGAGGACCCGGGGAGCGGGTCGGCGGCGCGCGACTTCAGCGCCGCCGATGTGGTCCTCCCGCACCCGGTGTACGGGACGCTCGGCTGGGTCGCCGTCGTCAATCCCGGTGAACGGACCGGGGCGGCCGTCGTCGCCCTGTTGCGTGAGGCCCACGAGGACGCGCGGCGCCGTGCCGCCCGCCGCGCGGGCGGGGTGCCGTAGACCGGGTGCCGTAGACCGGGTGCGGGAGGCCGGGGTGCGGGAGACGCCGCCGTTCTGCGGTGGGCGGAATGGGCGGGACTTGGCGGGACGGCCGATTTACGATGAGGCATGGCTGAGATCGTCCGACCGCTGCCGTCCGCCGACGAGACCCCGCACCCGCCGCGCGAGCCGCACCGGCCGCACCAGCCGCACCAGCCGCACGAGCCGCGTCGGCCGGGCGGCCCCGGCCAGGAGCCGCTGTGGCGCGAGGCGCTCGGCGAATGCCTGCGGCGCCTGCGCACCGAGCGCGGCGAGATCCTGGCCGAGACCGCCCGCCGGGCGGGGGTCTCCCCGCAGTACCTCTCCGAGATGGAGCGCGGGGTCAAGGAGCCGTCCAGCGAGATGATCGCCGCCGTCGCCGGCGCCCTCGGCGTGACCCTCGCCGACCTGACGCTCGCGGTCACGACGACCCTGGTCGGTGCGCCGGTCAGCGCGCCCGCGGGCCCGACCGCCTACGCGCTGGCGGCCTGATCACGCGGGGAGCGGCTGCCGCTCTTCGAGGACGTGGTCGATGAGGCCGTAGTCCAGGGCCGCCTGCGCGGTGAAGACCCGGTCCCGGTCGGTGTCGGTGCGCAGCGTCGCGGTGTCCTGCCCGGTGTGCCGGGACAGGATCTCCTCGATGTCCGCGCGGACGCGGACGACCTCGTCCGCCTGCAGGATCAGGTCCGGGATCGCTCCGCGGCTCTGCCCCATCGGCTGGTGCAGCACCACGCGGGTGTGGGGGAGCGCGGCGCGCTTGCCGGGGGCGCCCGCCGCGAGGAGCACCGCGCCGACGGCGACCGCCTGCCCCACGCACGTCGTCGCCACCGGCGACCGGATGAAGCGCAGCGTGTCGTACACCGCGAGCATCGCGCTCGGGTCGCCGCCCTCGCAGTTGATGTAGAGCTGGATGTCGGTGTCCGGGCTGTCGGACTCCAGGTGGAGCAACTGCGCGACGAGGGCGTTGGCCACGCCCGCGTCGATGGCGGTGCCGAGGTAGATGATCCGCTCGGTGAGCAGGTGCGAGTAGACGTCCATGATCCGCTCACCGCGGGGGTGCTGCGCGATCACGTTGGGAATCGTGTAGCTGCTCACCGGGAGGCTCCTTTCGCGGGGATGCCGAGCCCGACGCGCCGGCGGGGGTCGGGCACGATCTCGTCCATCGACGTGACGATGGAATCGATGAACCCGTAGTCGAGCGCCTCGCGCGCGGTGAACCAGCGGTCGTGCAGCGAGTCCTCGAAGACGCGCTCCAGCGGCTGGCCGGTGTCCTCGGCGATGAGCCCGAGGACGGTGTCGCGGGTGTGGCGCAGGTCGTTGGCCTGCAGCTCGATGTCGACGGCCGCGCCGGCGATGCCGGCGGAGCCCTGGTGCATCAGCACGCGGGCGTGCGGCATCGCGCGGCGCTTGCCGCGGGTCCCCGACGACAGCAGGAACTGGCCCGCGCTGTAGGCGACGCCGAGCACCAGCGTGGACACGTCGCAGGGGACGAGCCGCATCACGTCGCGGATCGCGAGCATCGACGGCACCGACCCGCCGTGGGAGTGGATCCACAGCGCGATGTCGGTGGACGCGTCCTCCCGCGCCAAGGTGATCAGCTGGGTGGCCAGCAGGGTGCCGTTGTCGTCGTCGAGCGCGCCGTCGAGCACGAGGACGCGCTGCTGGTACAGCTCGCGCCGCGCTCGTTCGTTGAACAACGGGATCTTCTGTTCCTCGCTCATGCCTCGACTATGCGGCGGGGCCGGCGGTGGTTCACGCCCTATCCGCCTGCGGCGGATCCGCTCAGAGCAGCGTGCCGGGGCGGCGTGCCGGGGCGGCGTGCCGGGGCGGCCTGCCAGGGCGCGGTGGCTGCCAGGGCGCAGTGGGCAGGTGCGGTGGCCGGCAGGGCGCGCTCAGCGGCGGCGGGAGGCGGGCTCCAGGGCCGTCGTGCTCGTGCTCCACATGTTGTCGGCGATGTTGACGGTGTGGCCGGGCGGGACGATCTCGTCGATGCGGTCGAGGACGTCGCCGGAGAGCTCGACGCCTGCGGCCGCCAGGTACGAGTCGAGGTGGTCCATCGTGCGGGGGCCGACGATCGCGGACGTGACCGCCGGATGGCGGGTGACGAACGCGAGCGCCAGCTGCACGAGCGAGAGCCCGGCCTCCTCGGCGAGCACCGCGAGGGCCTCGGCGGCGTCGAGCTTGGCCGCGTTCGCCCGGGACGTCGCGTCGTACATGGCGGCAAAGCCCTCCCGGCGCGCGACCGAACCCGGCGGTTCGACGTCCCGGCCCTTGCGGTACTTCCCGGTCAGCCAGCCGCCGGCGAGCGGGCTGTAGGTCAGCACGCCCATGCCGTGCCGCAGGCAGGTCGGCAGCACGTCGTACTCGGCGGCGCGGGCCAGGATGCTGTACGGCGGCTGCTCGGTGCGGACGCGTTCGCGGCCGCGGCGCTCGGCGGTCCACAGCGCCTCGACGATCTCGGAGGCGGCGGCCGTCGACGTGCCGAACATCCGGATCTTCCCGGCGTGCACGAGGTCGGACAGGACGCCGAGGGTCTCGTCCACGTCGACGGCCGGGTCGAGGCGGTGGATCTGGAAGAGGTCGATCCAGTCGGTGCCCAGCCGGCGCAGCGAGCCCTCGACCGCCTGGGTGATCCAGCGGCGCGACGTCCCGCGCCGGTTGGGGTCGTCGCCGAACGGCAGCCCGGCCTTCGTGGCGAGGACGACGCCGTCGCGCCGCCCCCCGGCGAGGGCCTTGCCGACGATCCGCTCCGACTCGCCGGCGGAGTAGAAGTCGGCGGTGTCGACGACGTTGATCCCGGCGTCGAGGGCGCGGTGGACGATCTTGACCGAGTCCTCGTGGTCGGGGTTGCCGAACGCGCCGAACATCATCGTGCCCAGGCAGAACGGGCTGACGGAGACGCCGGTGCGCCCGAGGGGGCGGTGGTCCATGGAGAACTCCTCGAACTCCTCGAAATGCCGCGGGTCGCGGCGGACGGGTGGGATACGCTGAGGCGTGTAAACGAACAACCTCTCCGGTACCGTACCGGATAGCCTATCCGTTTGGGAAGCCCGTGTCCGTTGCACCCACGCGGCGTGCCGACGCCCGGCGCAACCGCGAGAAGATCCTCGCGGTGGCCCGGGAGGCGTTCGCCGGTTCCGACCACGACATCTCCATGGCCGAGATCTCCCGGCGCGCGGGGGTCGGCATGGCCACGCTCTACCGCAACTTCGCCAGCAGGCGGGAGCTCCTGGAGGCCCTCTACCAGGACGAGGTCGACGCCGTCTGCGCGGCAGCCGGGACGATCGAGGCGGAGACGCCCGGCGCGGTGTTCACGGCCTGGCTGCACCGCTTCCTGGTCTTCACGGCGGGCAAGCGGCCCATCGCCGCCGAGCTGCTCACCCACATCGACGGCGACAACCCCGTGTTCGGACGGAACCGCGCCAGGGTGCTCGCGGCCGGGAGCGGGCTCCTCGCCGCCGCCCAGGAGGCCGGGGAGGTCCGCCGCGACCTCGCGCTGGAGCAGATCCTCGACATGATCGTCGCCATCGGCGGGATCGACGGCGACGCGGCCTACCTCGATCCGATCGTCCAGGCCCTGCTCGACGGGTTGCGCCCGCCCGCGGACGCGTAACGAGGAGGCGGCGGTGCGGTCGGCAGGCCGGAGCGGGTCGGCAGGCCGGAGCGGGCCCGCGGCTGGCGGGATGGGCCTGTGGCGGTGCGGGATCGGGCTCGCGGCGGTGCGGCATTTTGGGCCTGTGGCGGGGGCTCGCGGGGTGCGTACGATCAACGCCGTCCGGGCGTAAGGCCCGGCTTACCCCGGGAGTGGCCATGCGGAAGGCAGTCGTCACCGGAAGCACCAAGGGGATCGGCTTCGCGGTCGCGCGGGAGCTGCTGCGCCGCGGCCACGGGGTGGTCGTCTCCGGGCGCACCCAGGAGGCCGTGGACGACGCCGTCGAGCGGCTCAAGCCCGAGGCGGCCGGGGAGGCCGCCGTCCACGGAGTCGCCGTGGACGTCACCGACCCCGCGCAGGTCGAGAAGCTGTGGGACGCCGCCGTGCAGGCCCTCGGCGGCGTCGACCTGTGGATCAACAACGCCGGCGTCGCCAACACCACCCGGCCGATCGTGGAGACGTCCCCCGAGGACGTGCGGACGATGGTCGCCACGAACATGCTCGGGACCGTGTACGGCAGCCAGGTCGCCGTGCGCGGCATGCGGGACGGGGGCGGCCAGGTCTTCAACATCCTCGGCGGCGGCAGCGACGGCCGGATCCGGCCCGGGATGGGCGTGTACTCGGCGACCAAGCGCGGCCTGGACTCGTTCACCCGCGCGCTGGTCAAGGAGGTCGACGGGACGGCGGTCCGGGTCGGGCAGGTCAGCCCCGGCATGCTGATCACCGAGGGCTGGCTGCGGGAGGCCGCCGCGGCACCCGAGCAGGTGCGGGACCAGCGGAAGATGCTCAACATCCTGTGCGACCACGTCGACGACGTCGCGCCCTACCTGGTCGACCGGATGCTGGCCAGCAAGAAGAACGGCGAGGCCGTCAAGTGGCTCACCACCGGCCGGATGACCCGGAAGTTCATGTCGGGCGGCAAACGCGACGTCCTGTCCCGGTACGGCCTCTGATCCCGGTACGGCCTCTGACCCCGGTACGGCCTCTGACCCCGGACCGGCTCAGCCGGGCGCGCGGCCGGTCAGGCGCGTGGTCAGGGCGGCGGCCGTGTCGCGGATCGGGCCCGCCAGCGCGGGCCAGGTCTCGGGCGGGTGGGCCTCCCGGCGGAACGTCACGGTGATCGCCGCGGTCGGGTGGGCCGTGTGGTCGAAGGCGCAGGCGGCGATGCTGGCGAAGCCCTCGGTGATGTGGCCGTCCTCCACGGCCCAGCCCCGGCGCGCGTCCTCGGCGAGGAGGCGGCGCAGTTCGCGCAGCGACGCGGGCCCGCGGCCGGTGCGGTCGACGAACCGGCCGGGGGACCGCCCGGGGGACCGCCCGGGGGACCGGCCGGGGGACCGCCCGGGGAACAGGGCGCGGACCTGCGCCGCGGGCAGGTGGGCGAGCATCGAGCGGCCGCTCGCCGTGAGCTGGGCCGGCATGCGGACGCCCACGTCGGTGACCAGCGTGGCGTGGCCGGGGGGCTGCTCCTTCAGCAGGTAGAGCGTCTCGGCGCCGTGCAGCACGCCCAACTGGGCGATCTCGCCCACCCGGTCGACCAGGCGGCGGAGAAGGGGGCGGGCCATGCGTTCCAGGGGCTCGTGCCGGAGGTAGGCGGAGCCGACCTCGAAGGCGGCGACGCCCAGCCCCCAGCGCCGCTCCTCCGGGATGGAGGTGACGAAGCCGTCCTCGGCCATCGCCGCCAGGAGGTGGTACGTGCTGGACCGGGGCAGCCCGAGGGAGCGCGCGATCGCCGAGGCGGGCAGCGGGCCTGGCGCCGCCGCCAGCAGGCGCAGCACCGCCAGGGCGCGCCGCGCCGCCGGAACCTGGTTCATCTGTGCATTGTCGCGCAATGTCTCGTATCTGAGACAGTTCACCCCGCCGCCCCTCCCCGCGGCGGCGCCCGGGAGGCTCCAATGGTGGGTATGAGCACTGGCATGGCGGACGAGATCATCGAGGTCGGGCCCGAGGCGCCGACGTTCGACCAGGTGGTGGCGGTGGCGCGGGGCGGGGCCGCGGTCGCGCTGACGGACGCGGCGGTCAAGCTGATCGCCGCGTCCCGCGCCCATGTCGAGGAGCTGGCCGCCCGCCCGACCCCGGTCTACGGGGTCTCGACGGGCTTCGGGGCGCTCGCCACCCGGCACATCGCCCCTGAGCTGCGGGCGCAGCTGCAGCTGAACATCGTCCGGTCGCACGCGGCCGGGTCGGGGCCGGAGGTGGAGCGGGAGGTCGTCCGGGCGCTGATGCTGCTCAGGCTGCGTACGCTCGCCACGGGACGGACCGGCGTCCAGCCCGCGACGGCCGGGACGCTCGCCGCGCTGCTCAACGCCGGCATCACCCCCCAGGTCTTCGAGCACGGCTCCCTCGGCTGCTCCGGGGACCTCGCCCCGCTCGCGCACGTGGCGCTGGCGCTGATCGGCGAAGGGTCGGTCCGGGACGCCGCCGGCGAGCTGCGCCCGGCGGCCGACGCCCTGGCCGAGGCCGGGATCGCCCCGGTCACCCTCGGCGCGAAGGAGGGGCTCGCGCTCCTCAACGGCACCGACGGCATGCTCGGCATGCTCGTCATGGCGATCCACGACCTGCGCCGCCTGCTCACCGCGGCCGACGTCGCCGCCGCCATGACGGTCGAGGCGCTGCTCGGCACCGACCGCGTCTTCGCCGCCGACCTGCAGGAGCTGCGCCCCCATCCGGGCCAGGCCGCGTCGGCCGCGAACCTGCGGGCGCTGCTGGGCGCCTCGGAGATCATGGAGTCGCACCGCGGGCCCGATTGCACCCGCGTCCAGGACGCGTACTCGCTGCGCTGCGCCCCCCAGGTGAACGGCGCCGCCCGGGACACGGTCGCGCACGCCGAGCTCGTCGCGGGCCGGGAGCTGGCGTCCGCGATCGACAACCCGGTGGTGCTGCCGGACGGCCGGGTCGAGTCCAACGGCAACTTCCACGGCGCGCCGATCGCCTACGTGCTGGACTTCCTCGCGGTGCCGACCGCCGACGTCGCGTCGATGTCGGAGCGGCGCACCGACCGGATGCTCGACAAGGGCCGCTCCGGCGGGCTGCCCGCGTTCCTCGCCGACGACCCCGGCGTCGACTCCGGCCACATGATCGCCCAGTACACGCAGGCCGCGATCGTGTCGGACCTGAAGCGCCGCGCCGCCCCGGCCAGCGCCGACTCCATCCCCAGCTCGGCGATGCAGGAGGACCACGTGTCGATGGGCTGGAGCGCGGCCCGCAAGCTGCGCCGGTCGGTCGACGGGCTGGCGCAGGTGATCGGCATCGAGATCCTCACCGCCGCGCGGGCGCTGGACCTGCGCACCCCGCTGCGGCCCGGCCCGGCGACCGCCGCCGTCGTCGCGCGGCTGCGGGAGGCCGTCCCGCCGCCCGGCCCGGACCGCCACCTCGCGCCCGAGATCGCCGCCGCGACCGAGCTGGTCCGGGACGGCTCGCTGGTCGCCGCCGCCGAGGCCGTCACCGGCCCCCTCGCCTAGTCCCCAGGCCGACGTCCCGAAGGAGTCCGCAGATGTCCGGTCCCCGTCCCGTCCGCGCGCCGCGCGGCACCGGCCTCACCGCCAAGGGCTGGCCGCAGGAGGCCGCCCTCCGCATGATCCAGAACAACCTCGACCCGGAGGTCGCCGAGCACCCCGACGAGCTGGTCGTCTACGGCGGCTCGGGGAAGGCGGCCCGCAGCTGGGACGCCTTCGACGGCATCGTCCGGTCGCTGGCCGGCCTGGAGGGCGACGAGACGCTGCTCGTCCAGTCCGGCAAGCCGGTCGGCGTCTTCCGGACGCACGAGTGGGCGCCCCGCGTCCTCATCGCGAACTCCAACCTCGTGCCGCAGTGGGCGACCTGGGAGGAGTTCCGCCGCCTGGAGTCGCTCGGCCTGACGATGTTCGGGCAGATGACCGCCGGGTCGTGGATCTACATCGGCACCCAGGGCATCCTCCAGGGCACCTACGAGACGTTCGCCGCCGTCGCCGAGAAGCGCTTCGGCGGCACCCTCGCCGGGACGGTCACGCTCACCGCCGGGCTCGGCGGGATGGGCGGCGCGCAGCCCCTCGCCGTGACGATGAACGGCGGGGTCGCGATCTGCGTCGAGTGCGACCCGTCCCGCATCGAGCGGCGCGTCGAGCACCGGTACTGCGACGTGCGGGCCGGTTCGCTGGACGAGGCGCTGCGGCTCGCCGAGGAGGCGAAGGCGGAGCGGCGGCCCCTGTCGATCGCGGTGCTCGGCAACGCCGCCGACGTCGTCCCCGAGCTGCTGCGCCGCGGCGCGCCGATCGACATCGTCACCGACCAGACCAGCGCCCACGACCCGCTCGCCTACCTGCCGCGCGGTGTCGCGTTCGAGGACATGGCAGCCGAGCGCGCCAAGGACCCGGCCGCGTTCGTCGAGAAGGCCCGCGCCTCCATGGCCGCGCACGTCGAGGCGATGGTCGGCTTCCAGGACGGCGGCGCCGAGGTCTTCGACTACGGCAACTCCATCCGCGGCGAGGCGCAGCTCGCCGGGTACGAGCGGGCGTTCGACTTCCCCGGCTTCGTCCCCGCCTACATCCGGCCGCTGTTCTGCGAGGGCAAGGGCCCGTTCCGCTGGGCGGCGCTGTCGGGCGACCCGCGCGACATCGCCCGCACCGACCGGGCGATCCTGGAGCTGTTCCCGGACAACGAGCCGCTGACCCGGTGGATCAGGATGGCGGGGGAGCGGGTCCGCTTCCAGGGATTGCCGTCCCGGATCTGCTGGCTCGGCTACGGCGAGCGCGACCGGGCCGGCGAGGTGTTCAACGACCTGGTGGCGCGCGGCGAGATCAGCGCGCCGATCGTGCTCGGCCGCGACCACCTCGACTGCGGGTCGGTCGCCAGCCCGTACCGGGAGACCGAGGGAATGGCGGACGGCTCCGACGCCATCGCCGACTGGCCGCTGCTCAACGCGATGCTCAACGTGTCGTCCGGTGCGACGTGGGTGTCCATCCACCATGGCGGCGGCGTCGGCATCGGCCGCTCGATCCACGCCGGGCAGGTCTGCGTAGCCGACGGGACGCCCCTAGCAGCCGAGAAGCTCCAGCGCGTCCTGACCAACGACCCCGGCACCGGCGTGATGCGCCACGTAGACGCGGGCTACACCCGAGCCGAAGAGGTCGCACAGGAGCGCGGCGTCCACATCCCCATGCGTTGACTTGCGGCGTGTTGTTGTTATGGGGCGCGTCATAACAACAACACGCCGCAAGTGAACGTCGTTCGGTCAGGAGAGGGTATGGGCTTCGAGGAGATGTGGGCGGCGCTGCTGCCCATTGGCCGGGACCCGGCCACGGGCGGCTACCACCGGTTCGCGTGGACGCCGCCGGAGCTGCAGTGCCGCGCCTGGTTCCTGGACGAGGCGCGCCGCCGCGACCTGGACGTCGAGCACGACGCCAACGGCAACATGTTCGCCTGGTGGCTGCCCGGCGACGGGTCGCGGGATGACGCCGTCCTGACCGGGAGCCACCTGGACTCGGTGCCCGGCGGCGGGGCGTTCGACGGGCCGCTCGGCGTCGTGTCGGCGTTCGCGGCGATCGACTGCCTCCGCGAGCGCGGCGCCGGCCTGCGGCGGCCGATCGGCGTCGCGGTGTTCGCCGAGGAGGAGGGCGCCCGGTTCGGGATCGCGTGCCTCGGGTCGCGGCTGCTGACCGGCGCGATCGCCCCCGCGCGGGCACGGGCCCTCACCGACGGCGACGGGCACACCTTCGCCGAGGTCCTGCACAACGCCGGACTCGACCCCGACGCGATCGGCCCGGACGAGGACCTCCTCGGCAGGATCGGCTGCTTCGTCGAACTCCACGTCGAGCAGGGCCGCGCGCTGCGCGAACCGGTCGGGGTGGCGAGCTCGATCATCCCGCACGGCCGGTGGCGGTTCGACTTCCGCGGGGAGGGCGACCACGCGGGCACGACCGCGCTGCCCGACCGGCGCGACCCGATGCTGCCGTTCGCCGGGATGGTGCTCGCCGCGCGGGAGGCCGCCGAGCGGAACGGGGCGGTCGCGACCGTGGGCAAGGTCCGGGTCGTGCCGGGCGGGGTGAACGCGATCCCGTCGTCCGTCACCGCATGGCTCGACGCCCGCGCGCCGGAGGACGAGGCGGTGCGGCGCACGGTCGCGGAGGTCGACGAGGCCGCGCGGGTCGCCGCGCGCCCGCACCGGGTCAGCGTCGACCTCGCCGAGGAGTCCTACACCGAGGTCGTCGACTTCCACCGCGCGCTCCGCGACCGGATCGCCGCGACCCTCGGCGGGCCGCCGGTGCTGCCGACCGGCGCGGGCCACGACGCGGGCGTCCTGTCGGCCCGGGTGCCGGCGGCGATGCTGTTCGTCCGCAACCCGACCGGGGTGTCGCACGCGCCCGCGGAGTCCGCCGAGCCGGCGGACCGCCTCGCTGGGGTGGAGGCCCTCACCGCGGTACTGGACGACCTGGCGTGCGGGTAGGCATCCCGGCGGGTAGGTATCCCGGCATGCAGTGGCACGCCCAGTTCGCCTGGCTCGGGGACGGGGTGGCGGCCGACGTCCTCGTCGAGGCCGACGGCGAACGCATCAGCCGCATCGCCGTCGGCGTCCCGGCCCCGCCGAACGCGCAGCGCCTGCCCGGCCTCACCCTGCCGGGCCTCGCCAACGCCCACTCCCACGCCTTCCACCGCGCGCTCCGCTCCCGCGTCCAGGCCCAGGCCGGGACGTTCTGGACCTGGCGCGAGCAGATGTACGAGGTCGCCGGCCGGCTCGACCCGGCGTCCTACCGCGCCCTCGCCACCGCCGTGTTCGCCGAGATGGCCCTCGCCGGGATCAGCTGCGTCGGCGAGTTCCACTACCTGCACCACGGGCCGGGCGGCACCCCCTACGCCGAGCCGAACGCGATGGGCGAGGCGCTGATCGCCGCCGCCGCCGACGCGGGCATCCGGATCACCCTCCTGGACACCTGCTACCTCACCGGCGGCATCGGCCGGCCCCTCACCGGCACCCAGCTCCGGTTCGGCGACGGCACCGCCGGGAACTGGGCGCGCCGCGTCGACAGCCTCTACGAGGGGACGGACAAGGCGGGCCGGCTGCACGCCCGGGTCGGCGCCGCGGTCCACTCCGTCCGCGCCGTGCCCCGGGAGCAGATCCGGGCCGTCGCGGCCTGGGCGAAGGAGCGCCGGGCGCCGCTGCACGTCCACCTGTCGGAGCAGCCCGCCGAGAACGAGGCGTCGATGGACGCCTACGGCATGACGCCCACCCGCGTCCTGGCCGAGGCGGGGGCGCTGGGCGCGCTCACCACGGCCGTCCACGCGACGCACCTCACCGAGGAGGACATCGGCCTCCTCGGCACCACGATGACCGGCGTGTGCATGTGCCCGACCACCGAACGCGACCTCGCCGACGGGATCGGCCCCGCCCGCGACCTGGCGGACGCCGGCGCGCCCATCTGCCTCGGCTCCGACCAGCACGCCGTCATCGACCTGTTCGAGGAGGCCCGCGCGGTCGAGCTGGACGAGCGGCTCCGCACCCGCGTCCGCGGCCACTGGACGGCCGGGGAGCTGCTCGCCGCCGCCACCTGCAACGGCCACTCCGGGCTCGGCTGGCCGGAGGCGGGCCGGCTGGAGCCCGGCGCCTACGCCGACCTCGTCACCGTGGACCTCGGCTCGGTCCGCACGGCCGGTTCCGGCCCCGGGCACGCCGCCGAGGCCGCCGTGTTCGCCGCGACCGCCGCCGACGTCCGGCACGTGGTGGTCTCCGGCCGCCAGATCGTCCACGACGGCCGCCACCTGCTGGTGGACGACGTCCCCGCCGCCCTCACCGCCGCCATCGAAGCCGTCACGGCACCCGCAGCGGAGTGACCCCGGCGCCCCGGCGGGGTGACAGGGGAAGATCCATCCGGATAGGCGGCGGCCCCGCGACCCCATGCGATCATGCGTTCGTTGATCTTGAGTTCCGGAGCGGACACGGGATGGGCGCCCATGCTGTACGGCAGAGCCGCTGAGACCGCCGAGGTGGAACGCCTGGTCGCGGGTGCGCGCGCCGGGTCCGGCGGGGCGGCGGTCGTCCGGGGCGAGGCCGGCATCGGCAAGACCGCCCTGCTCCGGCACGCGGCGGACGCGGCGGAGGGCGCGCTCCTGCTGGACTGCGCCGGCTGCCCGTCCGAGGCGGACCAGCCGTACGCGTCCCTGGAACTGATGCTGCGGCCGGTGCGCGACCGCGTCGACGCCCTCCCGGCCGCCGCCGCGCAACGGCTGCGCGCCCTCGGCGGCCCGCCCCCCGGCGGCCCGGCGGGCGTGCTCCGGTCGGAGAACTTCGAGGTGGGGCGTGCGCTGCTCGCGCTGCTGCGCCTGCTCGGCACCGGGCGCACCGTGGTGTGCCTGGTCGACGACGCGCAGTGGCTGGACGCGGCCTCGGCGGACGCGCTGGCGTTCGCCGCCCGGCGGTTCGGCGGGGAGCCGGTCGCGCTGCTTGCCGCCGTCCGCGGCGAGCGGGTCTTCCGGACGTGGGGGCTCACCGAGATCAGGCCGCGGCGGCTCGCCCCGGACGACGCCGCCGCGCTGCTGCACGACGCCGCCGCGGACCTGGCGCCGCCCGCGCGGGAGCGGGTCCTCGCCGAGGCGGAGGGCAACCCCCTGGCGCTCCGGCTGCTGCCCGCCTCGCTGAGCCCGGCGCAGCGGGCCGGACGCATCAACCCGGTCACGTTCCACGACGGCACCTCACCGCTGAGCGGAACGTTCCAAGCCGAGGCGGCGGCGCGCCTGGACGCGCTGCCGGCCGCGACGCGGCTCATCCTGCTCGCCACCGCCGCGGACGGCGCCGGTGCCTCCGCCCGCGCGCCGGCGGCGGCCGGCCGGCTCGGCGCGACCGTCGCCGACCTGGCTCCCGCCGAGCGGACCGGCTTGGTCGAGACGTCCGGCACGACGATCCGCTTCGCGCATCCGCTGGTCAGGGCGGCCGTCTACCACCGCGCCACCACCGCCGAGCGGCGAGCCGTCCACCAGGCCCTGGCCGACCACACCGACGAGGGCCTCGGAACCGAGGACGCCGAGCGGCGGGCCTGGCATCTCGCGGCCGCGGCGGCGGGGCCCAGCGAGCGGGTCGCGGCGGAATTGGAACGTGCCGGCAGGCTCTCGGGCGCGGCCCGCGCCTATGCGTGCCACGCGCGGGCAGCGGAACTGACCCCGGGCGGCGCCGCCCGGGCCGAACGCCTCGCGGCCGCGGCCCGCACGGCGGTGGAGGCGGGCCTGTTCGCCGGGGCGGCGGAGGCGGCCGGGGCCGCCGCGCGGCTCCCGGCCGGGCCGCTCACCCGCGCGGCGCTGGCGCGGGCGGGCGCCGCGGCGGAGCTGGAGTGCGGCTCGCCGCGCAGGGCGTGCCGGATGCTGCTCGACGGCGCCCTGCCCCTCGGCGGCCGTGCCCCGGCGGACGCGATGCTGCTGCTGGCCGAGGCCGTCCAGTGCGGCCGGGGCGCCGGTGACGCGCGGCTCGTCCGGGAGGCGCTGGACGCGATGGCGGCGGTGCCGGTGGCCGCGGACTCGCCGCTGGCCGCGCTCCCGCAGGCCCTGTCCGCGGCAACCGGCGGGACCGGCGAGGCGCTGGTCACGCTGATCGGGGTGGCGGGGCTCCCCGGCGAGGCGGCGCACCGCCTGACCGCCGTGGCCGCCGCCCTCGCGGACGACGCGCGGGAGACGGCGGCCGGGCTCGTCCGGGACTGCCGGGAGTCCGGCCTGCCGGGACGGCTGCCGGCGGCACTGCAGACCTTGGCCCACGCGGAGATCGGGCGCGGCCGGCATCGCGAGGCGCGCGAGGCCGCGGTGGAGGGACTGCGGCTGGCGGGGGACGGCGCGCGGTACCGGGCGGGCCACCTGCGCTGCCTGCTCGGCTGGCTCGCCGCGGTCGAGGGGGACGCGGAGCGGTGCGCCGCCCTGGTCGCGGCGGGAACGGAGCACGCCTCCCGCGAGGGGATCGCGCCGACCGTCGCCCTGGGGACGTGGGCGCTGGCGGTCCTGCACCTCGGGCACGGGCGCAACGAGGAGGCGCTCGCGCGGCTGGAGGACCTCCCGGAGGACGTGCTCCGGGCGGGCGGGGCGACCGACGCCGTCCGGCAGGCGTCCGACCGGGTGGAGGCCGCGGTGCGCTGCGGAACGCCGGAAAGGGCGGAATCCTCGCTGTCCCGGCTGGAACGCTGGGCGGACGGAAACCAGTCGGCGTTCACCACCGCGATTCTGAAACGCTGCCGCGCGCTGCTCCATTCGGGTGGGATGGCGGAGCGTGATTTCGCGGAGGCCGCCGTGCTGCACGGAAGGTGCGGCAACGACTACGAGCGGGCGCGCACGGAATTGCTGTACGGCGAATGGCTGCGGCGGGAACGCCGGCGCGCCCGGGCGCGCGAGCATCTGAGCCGCGCCATGGAGCTGTTCGAGCGGCAGGGGGCGCGGGTCTGGGCGCTGCGGGCGCGGGCCGAGCTGGGCGCCGCGGGCGTCCGGCCGGCGGGGGCCCCGCCGCCCGGGCCGGACGGTATCGGCGGCCTCACCCACCAGGAGCTGCAGATCGTGCGGCTCGCGGCGTCCGGCGCGAGCAACCGGGAGATTGCGGCCCGGCTGTATCTCAGCCCGCGGACCGTCGGCAACCACCTGTATCGCGCGTTCCCGAAGCTCGGCGTGCGGACGCGGGTGGAGTTACGCGGCCTGGACCTGGGCATCACCGCCCGGGAGGGGAGCGGTCCGCGGCCGATGGAGTAGCCCGTCCCCGGCGATTGAGCAATCGACTCAACGACCCGTACCCGGAAAATGTGTATTGACGTGTTGATCGAGCCGGGTTACAAAGTCTGCATTGCAGGAAATTGCTCCCATTGACCCCGCGGGTTCCTCGCAGAACCGGCGGAAAACGCGCGTGAGGTCGGCCGGACAATGGCTGTTCCCGATTCGCTTCCCGTCATCGTCAACTCCGCGACGGCCGCCGTCCTCTTCGTCGCGGGCATCGCCAAGGCCGTTTCCCCGGGCCAGCTCGGGCGGTCGCTGAACGACCTCCTCCCGCTGCCGGGGCGCGGCGTCACCGTCCGCCACGTGCGGGTGTTCGCCGCGCTGGAGCTGCTGACGGCGCTGGCGCTGACCGCCGCCGTGGCCCGGCCGGCCGCGGCGTGGGCCGTGGGGGTCCTCGGCGTGACGTTCGCACTGGCCGGCGTCCTGGGGACGCTGCGCGGCGGGCGCACGGCGTGCGGCTGCTTCGGCGGCTCCGCCGACCGCCCCCTCGGCCCCTTCAACATCGCCGCCGGGGCGCTGCTGACGGCGGTCCCGGTCGTCAACCTGGCGGCCGTGCCCGGCGGCGGCCCGGCGTACTTCTTCCAGGCCGCCACCGGGACGGCCTGCGGGGCACTGCTGCTGTGCCTCTGGGTGCACCGCGGCCTCGTCAAGGACTTCACCCGCCCCCTGCCCGCATCGCGTTAGACGGAGGAACCCCCGATGATGGAGATCTTCTTCGGCGCCGTGCTGCTGATCCTCGCCGCGGCGGTCGTGCTGCTCTTCGCGATGTTCGGCGAGCTGACGTCGCGGCTGCCGACCGAGCGGGCGGAGGCGGCCGCGCGCGACCCCGAGATCTGGCCGCTGGAGGACGCGCGGCTCGGCACGGCGCCCGCCGGATGGCCCGGCGGGCTCGCCGGTCTGGCCGCGGGAGCCGCCGACAGGGACGCCGACAGGGACGCCGACAGGAACGCCGACAGGAACGCCGACAGGGACGCCGCCCGTCCCGTCCTGGTGCTCAGCACCGCCTGCTCGACGTGCAAGGACGTCGCGGCGCAGCTGTCGGAGGAGCTCGACCGGGGCGCCGGGGGCGACATGGCCGTCGTGGTCTCGACCGCGGAGCGGGCCCGCGGCGAGCGCTTCGTCCAGCGGTACGGGCTGCACCGGCTCGCGCACTACGTGGACGAGGGCGGCGCCTGGGTCGCCGAGGAGTTCAACGTGCGGATGAGCCCCACGGCGCTGGTCGTCCGCGACGGGCGGCTGGAGTCCGCCCTCGTGTTCCAGGACGTCCAGGCCCTCAGGACGGCGATCGGCCAGGCGAACGCCGAGCCGGGCACCGGGCAGAACGGCAACCGAGCGAAGGGAGTGGCATGAGCACGCTGACAGGGAAACGGGCCGCGGGAGCCGCGGGGAGGTTCGCGCGCCGCGGGTTCCTCGGCGCACTGGGCGCGGGCGGCCTGACCGCCGCCTCGGCGGTGTTCGGAAAGTCCGAACCCGCCTACGCGCTCTGCAAGAAGAACTGCTGCAACCTCTACGTCTGCCCCAACATCTCCATCTCCACGTGCCGCGCCAACGCGGACTACATCTGGGGCTGCGCCATGAGCGCCTACCTGCACTGCTCCTGCTGCGAGGCGCACTACAGCGGCAAGCAGCACTCGGCCTTCGAATGCCGCTACGGCTGACGGGGCCGGCATGGTCGTCTGGCTGGTCATCGGCGGGATCGGCGCGGTCCTGCACGTGCTGAGCCCTTGAGGCCGCTCGATGGCCGGAGTCTCCGGCCCCATGATGCGCCGCAGCCCGGCGGACGGCGCGCGCTTCCTGTCCGGCCTGGTGCTGGGCGCGGTCCTGTCCGGACTGCTCGTGGCCATGCTGCTGTACGTGGTAGGCCGCGGGACGGCCGAGCTCCTCCCGGAGACACCGCGGATGCTGGCCCTGGCGGCGGTGGCCCTGGGGTTCGGCGCCGCCGACCTCGCCGGCCGGACGCCGCACGTGTGGCGGCAGGTCCCGCAGGTGCTCGTGCACCGGCTGGCGCCCGGGTTCCGCGGGGTGGTCTGGGGCTTCGACCTCGGGCTGCTCGTCACGACGCAGAAGGCGGTGTCGCTCGTGTGGGTCGCGATCGCCGCCGTCGTGCTGCTGGACCCGCTGCTGGCGGCGCCCGTGATGATCGGCATGGCGCTGCTGTCCAACCTCGGCGTCGCGCTGTGGAGCGCGCGCTTCACGCCCGCGATGACCGAGATGGGCACGAGAAGGGAACGGCTGTGGCTGAGATCGATCCGCGCCCTGTCCGGGAGCGTCCTGGTGGTGCTGGCGGCGGTGACGGCCGCCCAGGCGATCTGACCTCCGCGGAGGGCGTGATCGTGGTGACCAGGTTCGAGTGCCCCGGGCTGTGGCGGCTCCTCGTCCTGCGGCTCCTCCACCGGAGGCTGGAGCGGGAGGTGCGGCGGGACGCGTCGGGGTTCCTCGGCATGTCGCTGGTGGTCGGCTGGCGCACCCGGACGCTGCTCAACATCTCGCTCTGGCGCGACATGGACGCCGTCCACTCCATGGGGCGGGTGCGCCGGCACGTCGACGCCACGCGGGTCCCGTCGCGGCTCGGCGTCACCACGTCCGGCGGGGTCTACGCGTTCGCCGGAGACTGGCGGCGGGTGATGTTCGGCATCGACTGCGCGGGCCGCTCACCCGTCCGCCCCCTATGACCGGGATCGGATACACACCGCAAGAAGGGACGATGAGATGAGTGCGGACTACCAATCGCCGACCGACCACGGGTTCGCGGTCGTGCAGGCCATGGACGACGGAACGAAGAAGGTGATGGTGTGCGACTCGGTCGTCGGAGGCGAGCCGCAGAACGTGTACGCCATCCACTTCAAGTGCACCTCGCTGCGCGTCGGGCCCGGCGTGCGGATGGAGCACGGCGCCGCGGGCAGCCACACCCGCCAGGTCGTCGAGGTCTTCTCGGCGGAGCGCGGCGTCGTGGAGGTGCGGGCGCTGCAGCGGGGCGGGAACCCCGTCCTGGAGGAGGAGGCGCGCCGCCGCTGACCGTGCCGCCGACACGGGCGGCGCGGTTCGCGCCGGTGGCCGCCTGTGCCGTCCTCCTGGCCGTCGCCGGATGCTCCGGCGACGGGCGGGGCGGCGGCACGGCCCCGCCCGGTACCGCGCCGGCCTCCGCCGCGCCCGCGGCGGCGGGTCCGTCCGGCCCGGACGGGGCGCCGGGATGCCGCCCGGCGTCGCCCGTCGCCCCGTACGAGGGGGACGGGCTGCCCGAGATCCGCGCCACCGGCCACGGCATCCGCGCCTCCGGGCTGCTGATGTCGGCGACGGGGCACCCGGTGCGGGCGGACCAGGAGCTGAAGATCGTGTGGCGGGTGACCGGCGACGGTCCGCTGCGGGCCGCCGCGACGGGCCCCGACGGCCGCGAGCGCGAGCCCGCCTGGGGGCCGGAACCGCACGGCGGCAGCAGCTTCCAGCGTCCCGGGAGCGAGTGGGGCGTGGGCTACCGCATCGACGAGCCGGGCTGCTGGCGGCTGCGGCTGGCCCGCGGCACGGGCACCGCGGACGCCTGGCTGCGCGTGGCGGGCTGAGCCGCCGGGGGGCGTGAGATCCTGCCCGGGTGAGCACCGAGAGCACTCTCATCGCGAACATCGGGGAACTCGTCACCAACGATCCGGACCGATCCGGACTGGGCGTCATCCGGGACGCCGCGCTGGTCATCGAGGATGGCCGGGTCGCCTGGACGGGGCCCGCCGCGCGGGCACCGGCCGCCGACGTCCCTTTCGACGCCGGGGGGCGCGCCGTGCTGCCCGGCTTCGTCGACTCCCACGCCCACCTCGTCTTCGCCGGTGAGCGCGCCGAGGAGTTCGCGGCCCGGATGAGCGGCCGGCCGTACGCCGCGGGCGGCATCCGCACGACCGTCGAACGCACCCGGGCCGCGTCCGACGACGACCTCCGCGCGAACATCCGCCGGCTGCTCGCCGAGATGGCGCGCCAGGGCACGACGACCGTCGAGTGCAAGTCGGGCTACGGGCTCACCGTCGAGCAGGAGGAGCGCGCCGTCCGCATCGCCGCGGAGGTGACGGACGAGGTCACCTACCTCGGTGCCCATGTCGTCCCAGCCGAGTACCAGGGCGACACCGCCGCCTACACGCGTCTGGCCTCCACCGACATGCTGGCCGCGTGCGCACCCCACGCCCGTTGGGTCGATGTCTTCTGCGAGGAGGGTGCGTTCGACGCCGACCAGGCCCGTGAGGTGCTGCAGGCCGGCATCAAGGCGGGTCTGGCTCCGCGCATGCACGCGAACCAGCTCACCCAAGGGCCGGCCGTGCAGCTCGCCGTCGAACTGGACGCCGCGTCCGCCGACCACTGCACGTTCCTCAGCGATGCGGACGTCGACGCCCTCGCGTCCTCACAGACGGTCGCGACCCTTCTGCCCGGTGTCGAGTTCTCCACGCGGCAGCCCTACCCGGACGCCCGCCGCCTCCTGGACGCGGGCGCCACCGTCGCCCTCGCCACGGACTGCAACCCGGGCTCCTGCTACAGCTCCAGCATGGCGTTCTGCATCGCCGTCGCCGTCCGCGACATGAACATGACGCCCGCCGAGGCCGTCTGGTCGGCGACGGCGGGCGGCGCGAAGGCCCTGCGCCGTACCGACGTCGGGCACCTGACGCCCGGTGCCCGCGCCGACGTCCACGTGCTGGACGCCCCGTCCCACACTCACCTGGCCTACCGGCCCGGCGTGCCGCAGACGTTCGCCGTCTGGCGTGCGGGCGTTCAGGTCGTGCGGGAGTTCAGGTCAGGTAGCGGCGGTTGACCCTTACCAGGGGCGTCTGGTCGCGGGCCACGTAGTCCGTCGCGAGGACCTCCGCGATGAAGAGCGTGTGGTCACCGGTTTCGACCCGCTGGCGTGTCTCGCACTCCATGGCGGCAAGCCCGGATTCGGGGATGAGGGCCTCGGAGTGCTCGCCCCGGTGGTGCGGTTCGCTCGCGAGGAGGATGCGGGCGCTGGGGCGGCCCTCCGCCGCGAAGCGCCCCGCCAGCGCGCGCTGGCCCGACGCGAGCACGGTCGCAGCCCAGCGGTCCTGCCGGTTCAGCACCTCTGTCAGATAGGACGACGTCGTCACACTGGCCAGCACCGTCGGCGGCTCCAGGGACACCGACATGAACGCCGTGACCGTGGTGCCGAGGTCGTCGCGGCCGTCGCGGACGGTCAGCACGACCACGCCCGTCGCGAAGGCCGCGACCGCCTCGGCGAACCCGGTGGTCAGCGGATCTCCCACGTGCCGGGCAGCGTGAGCGGGCCGGCCGCGGGCAGCCCGAGGCGGGCGGCGAGGCCGCCCAGCGAGCCCCAGCCGTCGAAGCGGGCCGCGGCTGCGGTGCGGTCCTCGCTGGACTCCGGCGGGCGGAAGCGCTCCAGCGGGGACGACTGGGGGAACACGCGGATCGGCGCGTCGGCGGCGAGACCGGCCTTCTTGCGGGCCAGGGCGAGCGCGGAATCGATGCCGCCCAGCTCGTCGACGAGGCCGTTCCCGGCGGCGTCGGCGCCGGTCCAGACCCGGCCGCGGGCCAGCTCGTGGACGCGTTCGCGGGACATCCCGCGCCCGTCCGCGACCCGCGAGGTGAAGTCGTCGTAGATCTTGTCGAGCGAGGCGTTGACGCGCTCCCACTCGGACTCGCTGAAGTCCTTCGTGGAGCTGGACATGCGGGCGTGGTCACCGTCCGCGACGCTGCCGAAGGTGATGCCGACGCGGTCGAGAAGTCCGTTCAGCACCGCCTTGCCGGTGACGACGCCGATCGAGCCGGTGAGCGTCCCGGGCTGCGCGACGATCGTGTCGGCGCCCATCGCGACGTAGTAGCCGCCGGACGCGGCGACGTTGCCCATCGACACGATCACGGGCTTGCCGGCGCGCTGTGCGAGGACCACCTCGCGCCAGATCGCGTCGGACGCGACGGCGGAACCGCCGGGGCTGTTGACCCGGAAGACGATCGCCTTGACGGCGTCGTCCTTCACCGCGGCGCGGAACGCCGCGCCGATCGTGTCGGAGCCCATCGCGGGCCCGGAGCCGGGCAGCGGGCCGCCGCGGCCGCTGCGGCCGAGCCGGATCGGGCCGTGCCCCTCGATCAGCGCGACGGCCTCCTGCCTGCCGGGCTGCGGAAGCCGGCCCGCCAGGCCGTGCGCGCGGTTGTAGCGGGCGACGTACCGGAGCTGGGCCTGCTCGCCGAACTCCTCGCGCAGGTCGGCGTACACCTCGTCGCGGTAGGCGAGGCGGTCGACGAGGTTCTCCTGCAGCGCCTCCCCGGACAGCAGCGGGCCGCGGTTCATCAGGTCGCGGACCTTGTCCTCCGGGAGGCCGCGGCCCTCGGCGACGGCCGCGGTGATCTGCTCGGTCAGCGAGGCGACGAGCCGCCGCGACGACTCCTCGTGCTCCGGCGTGTAGGTCGTGCGCGTGAACGTGTTCGCCATGGTCTTGTACTCGTGCCGCTGGGCGAACCGGGGCTCCACGCCGGCCTTCTCCAGGGCGCCCGCGAAGAACGGCTCCTCCAGCGCCATGCCGACCAGGCCGACCTCGCCGGTCGGCTGGAGGTAGACCTTGTCGAAGGCGGTGGCCAGGTAGTAGGGGACGGTCCCGCGGCCGCTCTCCCCGTACGTCTCGGCCCACGCGACGGTGAGCTTGCCCGCCTCCCGGAGCTCCCGCACGGCGTCGCGGAGCTCCTGGACGAGCGCCAGCCCGATGCCGCCGCCGACCTTGACCACGAGCGCGCGGACGCGGCTGTCGGAGCGGGCGCGGCGCAGGCCGTCCAGGACGTCCCGCAGGTGCGTCCGGCGCATGGACAGCAGCGCCGAGAGCGGGTCGGCCGGCGCGGTCTCCACGATGCCCTCGGTGAGGTCCAGTTCGAGGATCAGCGGTGCCGTCCGCCGGTCGCGGGCCTGTTTGATGAGGGTGACGACTGTGCCTGGATCCACCATGGGGCCAAGCCTATGCGCTCGCCCGCGGCGCCCCTCCGCGCGCGACCGCCTTGTCAGCGCGTGAACGCTTGTCAGCGCGTGAACGCCTTGTTGGGGATGACGCTCGCCGACGCCTGCGCCAGCGGGCGGCCGCCCGCCTCGGCGAGCACCGCGTTGCTGACCATGCGGGTGCCGCCGGGGTGCACGCACGTCCCGGTCACCGTGTAGGTCTCACCGGACCGGACGCCGCGCAGGTAGTCGATGTTGAGGTTCAGCGTGAGCATCGGCAGGAAGCGGTCGCACGTGCTGCTCGCCGCGAGGCAGACCGCGTTGTCGAGGATCATCGCGATGTAGCCGCCGTGGACGATGCCGCCCGGGTTGCAGAGCTTCTCGGCGGGCGTCCAGGAGATCTCGATCCGGCCGGGTTCGGCGTCCGTGACGACCTGCCCGATGTAGTCGCTGATGTCGGAGATCTCCGGGAGCCGCTTGTCGCGCATCGCCCGGATGAACTCCACTCCCGACAGCGTGGTCCACATGTCGGCGGCCTCCTGCAGGGCCTCCGGGCTGGCCTCGACGCTCACGTGCACTCCTTGATCAGGGCAATTCTTAGAATCTTATTCGGTTTCGGGTGCGCGGGGCTGTGCCGTTCATCACGGCCGCCGGCGCCGCGGGCGGCGTGACGCGCGCTGCCGGGACGGCCGGGCGGCTATCGTCGGACGCATGGGAGACGGCGACGGCTGGGCGGGCTGCGGGCAGGGGCACACGCACTGGGGACGGTTCGGCGCGGCGGGCATGCTGCCCTACCACCGCGACGCCGGCGGCCAGGTGTGGGTGCTCCTCCAGCAGCGCGCGTGGTGGGGGCTCGGCGGCGGCACCTGGGGGATGTTCGGCGGCGCCCTGCACAGCCACGAGGACCCCGTGACGGGCGCGCTGCGCGAGACCGCCGAGGAGTGCACGCTCGACACCGGCGTGGTGAAGGTCCACGGCACGAGCGTCGAGGACCACGGCGGCTGGGCGTTCACCTCCGTGCTCGGGTCGCTGCAGGAGCTGCCCGAGGTCGGCCCCGCGTCCAGGGAGACGCGCCGCGCCGAGTGGGTGCGCGCCGAGGACGTCACCGGCCGCAAGCTGTTCGAGCCGTTCGAGCGGTCGTGGCCGCGGCTGCGCGAGGCGATGAAGGGCGTCACCCTCGTCGTGGACGCGGCGAACGTCGTCGGGGCCCGCGCCGACGGCTGGTGGAAGGACCGCGCCGGCGCGAACGCGCGGCTCCGCGACGACCTCAAGGCGCTGAACGCGGGCGTGCGCGGCATGCCCGGCGGCCTCGTCGAGTTCGACCGCTGCTTCCCCGAGGTCGTCCTGGTGGTGGAGGGCGCGGCGCGAGGCGTCGCCGACCGGCAGGCCGACGGGGTGCGGGTCGAGGCGGCCCCCGGCAGCGGCGACGACCGCATCGTCGACCTCGTCCGGGACGCGGGGCCCGACACCGCCCACCTGGTGGTGACCGCCGACCGGGAGCTGCGCGGGCGCTGCGAGGAGGCCGGAGCCTCCGTCATCGGCCCGCGCTGGCTCCTCGACCGCCTCTAGCCCTCCTGCGGCGGTCTCACATCTCCACGCGGTGACCGGCGTCCCGGAGGACGCCGGCCGCCTCCTTGAGCCTGTGGTCGGGCACGAGGACCAGGTCCGCGTGATAGGTGGACGCCACGAAGAGGGGGATCTCCGCCTCCGCGAGCGGCCCCACGATCTCGGCCGGGGTGCCCGGCACGCGCGGACCGCGGTCGCCGTCGCCGTAGAAGCCGGCCCAGACCTCCGCCTCGGCGAACGAGGGCGCGTCCCGGACGACGGTGAGCCCCTCGGGGGCGCGGATCAGCGCGATCCAGTCGTCGTCCTCCGGGAACGTGGCATGCGGCAGGTGCTCCACCGTGAACCGGCCGGGGACGACGTGCAGCCGCTGAGCGACCGCCCGCGGAAAGCCTTCGGTCATCCCGCCAGACTATTCAGGGACGAGCCACACCGCGCCCATGGGCGGGACCCGCATCACCGCCGAGGCGGGCAGGCCGTGCCACGGCTCGGCCGTCGCCTCGACCCGTCCGAGGTTTCCGACGCCGCTGCCGCCGTACTCGTAGGCGTCGGTGTTGACGACCTCCCGCCAGGCGCCCTCGCGGGGCAGGCCCAGCCGGTAGTCCTCGTGCGGGTTCCCCGAGAAGTTGACGACGCACGCCAGCACGGGCTCCTCGCCCTGCTCGCCGGTGCCGTAGCGCAGGTACGACAGGGTGTTGCCGCCCGCGTCGTTGCCGTCGATCCAGCGGAACCCCTCGTGGTCGCTGTCGCGCGTCCACAGCGCGGGCTCGGCCTGGTAGGCGCGGTTCAGCTCCCGGACGAGCTTCTGCAGCCCCACGTGGTCGGCGCCCTCGGCGGCGTTCTCCAGCAGCCACCAGTCGAGCGGGCGCTCCTCCGCCCATTCGGCGCCCTGCCCGAACTCCTGCCCCATGAAGAGGAGCTGCTTGCCGGGGTGCGACCACATGTAGGCGAGCAGGGCGCGCAGCCCGGCGAACTGCTGCCAGGAGTCGCCCGGCATCTTGCTCAGCAGCGACCCCTTGCCGTGGACGACCTCGTCGTGCGACAGCGGCAGGACGTAGTTCTCCGAGAACGCGTACACCAGCGAGAACGTGATCTCGTTGTGGTGGTAGTGCCGGAACACGGGCTCGTGGCGCAGGTACTCCAGCGTGTCGTGCATCCAGCCCATGTTCCACTTGAACCCGAACCCGAGCCCGCCGAGGTGGGTCGGCCGGGTCACGCCCGGCCACGCCGTCGACTCCTCGGCGATCGTCACGACGCCGGGGTTGCGCTTGTAGACGGTCGCGTTCATCTCCTGGAGGAACGAGATGGCCTCCAGGTTCTCGCGGCCGCCGTAGATGTTGGGCGTCCACTCGCCCTCGTTGCGCGAGTAGTCGAGGTACAGCATCGAGGCGACCGCGTCCACGCGCAGCCCGTCGATGTGGAACTCCTCCAGCCAGTACGACGCGTTGGCCACCAGGAAGTTGCGGACCTCGGCGCGGCCGAAGTTGAACACGAGCGTCCCCCAGTCGGGGTGCTCGCCGCGCGCCGGGTCGTCGTGCTCGTACAGGGCGGTGCCGTCGAAGCGGGCCAGCGCCCACTCGTCCTTGGGGAAGTGGGCGGGCACCCAGTCCATCAGGACGCCGATGCCGGCCTGGTGGAGCCGGTCCACCAGGTAGCGGAAGTCGTCGGGGTTCCCGAACCGGGATGTCGGCGCGTAGTACGACGTCACCTGGTAGCCCCAGGAGGGGCCGTACGGGTGCTCGGCGACCGGGAGCAGCTCGACGTGCGTGAAGCCCATCTCCTTGACGTACGCGGTGAGCTCTTCGGCCAGTTCCCGGTACCCGAGGCCGGGGCGCCACGACCCGAGATGCACCTCGTACGCGCTCATGGGCTCGTGCAGCCAGTCGCGGTCCTTGCGGCCGTCCATCCACTGGCCGTCGCCCCACTCGTAGGACGAGGTGAAGATGCGGGACGCCGTCGCGGGGGGATGCTCCGTGAACCGGGCCATCGGGTCGGCCTTGGTGCGCCAGACGCCGTCCGCGCCGAGGATCTCGTACTTGTAGCACATGCCGTCGCCCACGCCGGGGATGAACAGCTCCCAGACGCCGGTGGAGCCGAGCGACCGCATCGGGTACGCGCGGCCGTCCCAGTGGTTGAAGTCGCCCACGACGCGGACGCCGCGGGCGGTGGGCGCCCATACCGCGAAACCCGTCCCGTGCACGGTGCCGAACGCGGAGGCGTAGCTGCGGACCCGCGCGCCGAGCGCCTGCCACAGCTCCTCGTGCCGCCCCTCGCTGATCAGGTGCAGGTCGAGGTCGCCGAGCGTGGGCAGGTGCCGGTACGGATCGTCCTGGACGGTCTCGACGCCGTCCCCGTAGGTGACGGCGAGCCGGTAGTCGGGGACGGCGAGCGGCGCCTCGTCCGCGGCCCCGCCGGCCAGCGAGGTGCCGCTCGGCAGCGTCCCGGTGAACACCCCCTGGTGCTGGTGCCGGAGCGGATGCCGTTCGCCGCCGGGCAGCACGACCTCGACCTTCACCGCGAGCGGCCGCAGCGCCCGGACCGTCACCCCGTCCCGGCCCGGATGCGCCCCGAGGACGCCGTGCGGATCGTGGTGGTCGCCGCCGACGAGCCGGTCGATCTCCGCGCGCGTCACCCGTGCCATGACGTCATGGCCTCCCGTTCACTGAGATTTACCCCAGTAGGGGTGCCCCGAGATCGGCGGGTCTCACGTCGCGGGCGCACCTGTTTCCGGGAGCTTGACGTTTCCCGAGGTCCGGGGGACGGCAGCCGCCGATGTCCGGGGGAGGGCGACCGCACGGACGGCGCGACTCTTCGTCGGGGGTCGCGCCGAATGCGCCGTCCGTGCGGTCACGTCCGCCTGGCCCCTGCGGTGACACCGACCCCACCGCCCAGGGCTCCATTCCTGTGTCACCTCAGCGACACAGGTACCTTCCGTACCGGTGTGACCCGGCCCGGTCCGCCCCCGCTCGCGGACCGGGCCGCGCCCCTCCCCGGCCATGCCCCTCACGGGCCTCCGCGCTCCCCGCGCGCCTGGTCGAGCAGCAGCCGGCGCAGCCCCGCCGAGTCGTCGGCGGCCACCGTCATCGCGTATCCCGCCGCGAGTTGCGCGTCGCTCAGATCGCCGCTGCGGGTCGCGTACCAGCGCCCGGCGTCGCTGCGCCACACCTGCCAGCCCGGGAACTCCCCCTCGATGGCCGCCTTCAGATCGTCGAAGTCGCCCATCAAGGTCGTCCTTTCCCCGAGGCCGCTCTTCTGTATACAAAAGTCTTACTCGTACCGAGAGGTGTCAAGCTGTCCGTAAGCGGACCATGCCCCCGCGGATAGCGTGCGGACGGCATGGAAGGCAGGGAGGGCGAGCCACGATCGAACGCCGCGTCGAACAGCGGGTCGAACGGCTGGACGGCGCGTCCGGAAGAAGGGGAGGTGACGCCGGTGCCGGACCGACCCGCCTACCTGCGCATCGCCGACACGCTGCGGGAGGGCATCCGGGACGGCAGCCTCCCGCCGGGGACCCGGCTGCCGACCATCGCGGAGCTGTGCGCGGCCCACGGCGTCTCCGAGATCGTCGTCCGGCAGGCCGTCGCGCTGCTCCGCGGCGAGGGACTGGTCGAGACGCGCCGCGGCGGCGGCACCCTCGTCCGGGTCGTCCCGCCCGCCCGCCGGGTCGCGATGGACCGCTACCGGGCGGTGACGCGGCCCATGGCCGTCCCCGAGACGACCTTCACCCGCGACCAGCGGATCTCCTGGGAGGAGTACCGGCTGGACCGGGAGTTCACCCGGGTGCGGGCCGACGACGAGCTCGGCGCGCTGTTCGAGCTGCCGACCGGCGTGGAGCTGCTGCGCCGCCGGTTCGTCTTCCACGCCCGCGACGAGCCGCAGCAGATCTCCGTCAACTACCTGCCGTGGGACCTGGTCGGCGGCACCCCTGTGGCCGACCCGGCGCGCGAGCCGTGGCCCGGCGGGACGCTCGCGCAGCTGGCCTACCTCGGGCACCCGCCGACCCGGGTCGAGGAGGCCGTCCGCTCCCGCATGCCGACCCCGGAGGAGGCCGAGACGCTCCGGATGACCGGCGGGGTCCCGGTCCTCGCCATCACCCGCCGGCTGCTGTCGCGCGCCGCCGTGCTGGAGGTCTGCCGCGAGATCGTGCTGCCCGCCGACCGCGTCGTCCTGGACTACGCCATCGACCTGTGACGGCCCGCACCCGTCCGGCGCGGCCTGCCGCCACGGCCTGCCACCACGGGCGGCTCAGCCCGCCAGGCGGGCGAGGGACCGCAGCGGGACGGGCAGCCACGAAGGGCGGTTGCGCGCCTCGTAGCGGATCTCGTAGACGGCCTTGTCGAACTCGAAGGCCCGCACCAGCGCCGCGTGCCCGGCCGGGTCGGGCCCGCCGGCCGCGGCGTAGCCGGCGCAGAACGCGGCCCGGTTGCGCTCCGCCCACGCCTGGGCGCGCACCTCCAGCGCCTCCGCCGCGTCCGGCGGAACCTCGCCCTCCCGGGCGAGCAGGAACCGGGCCGCGTACTCGAACGAGCGCAGCATCCCGGCGACGTCCCGCAGCGGGTGCGCGGGCGCCCGGCGCTCGGCGGGCGTGCGCGCGGGCTCGCCCTCGAAGTCGAGCAGCACCCACCCGGCCTCGGTGCGCAGGACCTGGCCGAGGTGGTAGTCGCCGTGGACGCGCTGGACGGGCAGCGGCGCGGCCTCCGCGGCGACCTCGTCGAAGACCGCGCGGATCGCGGGGGCGTACGGGCGCAGTTCGGGCACGGCGGCGCTGACCTGGTCGAGCTGCTCGTTCATCGCGAACACCGCGTCGCGCAGCACCGTGGCGGGCGCGTGCGTCACCCCGAACGCGGCGGCCAGGTCGCGGTGCACCTGCGCGGTCGCGGCGCCGAGCCGCTCGGCCTCCGCGCCGAAGTCGCCGCCCGCCGCGGCGGCGTCGGCCGCGGTGAAGACGACCGGCGGGCCGTGCGGGGCGGGCTGGGCGAACCAGTCGCGGACGCTGGTGAGCGCGAGCTGCCAGCCGTCGGTCGCGGTGCGCAGGTACTCCGACAGCAGCGCCAGCGTGGCGGGCTCGTCCCCGGCCGCGTCCAGCCCGGTGCCGGAGCCGGGCTCCAGCTCGATCCAGCCGTGCACGGCGGGAATGTGGTCGCAGCCCTCGCGGGACAGCGCCAGGTTGACCTCCAGGTCCGGGTTGACGCCGGGGGCCAGGCGGCGGAACAGCTTGCAGATGTAGCCGTCGCCGAAGATCAGCGAGGTGTTGCTCTGCTCGGCCCCGAGGGGCGCGCCGTCCAAGTCCGTGCGGATGCCGGTGCCGGGCGCGCGGCGGAACCGCAGCGGCCCGACCAGCGTCTCGTTCGCCATGTACGTCAGCAGCGACCGGGTGAGCTCCGGGTCGTGGACGGCGTCGTAGACGTGCTCGGTGATCCCGTCCTCGCCGGTCAGCCGGCCGATGAGGCTCGGCTCCAGCCGGTCGGGCAGGTCGCGGCGGACGCCGAGGAGGAGCTGGTAGTGGTCGGTGGCGCCGTTCTGCCGGACGTCCAGGACCAGGTGGTGCAGCGCGGGGTCGCCGGTGCGCAGCTCGGTGGCGGTGCCGATGGACAGCTCGTCGATGGGGCCGTCCTTGCCGCCGAACCACCGCTGGCCGGGCAGCCAGCCGGCGAGAAGCCGGACGAGGGAGTGGTCGGGCGGCGGCACGGTCACCTCACCCCTTCTCCCCGGTCGTGGTCCTCGGGCGGGGGCGGCAGCAGGAACCAGTAGAAGCCGTGTCCGGGGAGGGTCAGCAGGTAGGGCAGCTCGCCGATGGGCGGGAACTGGACGCCGCCCATGCACTCGATCGGGGCGGAGCCGCGGAAGCGCCGCAGGTCCAGCTCGACCGGCTGGGGGAACCGCGACAGGTTGTTCACGCAGAGGATCGTGTCGACGCCGCCCCACTGGTTGCCCTCGCCGTTCGCCATTTCGCGGGTGAAGGCGAGGACGGAGGGGTTGGAGGCGGACAGTTCGACGTAGGAGCCGACGCCGAAGACGGGGTGGCGCTGCCGGATCTCGATCATTTTGCGGGTCCAGTGCAGCAGGGAGCCGGGGT
>NZ_SMKM01000380.1 GCF_004348665.1 Actinomadura sp. GC306
GGGTTTGGGGTGGCGTCTAGGGTGCCTTGTCGGATGGGCGTTTCGGCTGGGATTGCGTCCTCGGTCTGGGTTTGTAAGGCCCGATGGAGAGGAGAGGGTCCGCGTGATCTTTTTGGGGCTGGTCGTCGTGGCCGCCGCCATCGTGGTCGGGGTCGCGGTGGTGCTGGGCAACACGGGCGAGGCCCGAATGACCATGTTCGGCGATGCGGTCCCGGGGGTCACCGAGGAGTGGCACGTCTTCATGGCCGGGGCCGTGGTGACCATCGTCCTCATGAGCGGTCTGATGATCGCGGCGCTCGGGTTCAGGCGTGCGATGAGCATGCGCCGGGAGTTGCGGGACCTGCGGGACGAGCATGAGGAGTCCCTGCAGACGCTGGAGATGGAGCGCCGGAGGCTGCAGCAGGCACTGGCGCAGACGCGGCGTCGCGAGGGTGTGGACGGCCGGCCGTCCGTCCCGGCGCAGCGGGTCGCTCCGAACTAGGAGCGCGTTACCGGGCCGTGTACTGGGCTGCGTAAGCCTCTGAGGGGGCTATGGGCGTGATGACGTCGATGAGGACGCCGTTGGGGTCCGCGACGATGAAATGACGCTGCCCGAACTCCTCGCTTCGTATCGGCAGCTCAGGGCGCAGGCCCTCGTGGAGGACGAGCCGTTCCCATTCGGCGTCCACGTCGTCCACCTCGAAGTTCAGCAGCAGCCCTTGGGCGGGGGCGCGGTACCCGTCGGGCAGCGTCGGGTGCGTGTGGTCGAGCAGGGCGAGTTCGTAGGGGGACGTGCCGGGCCGGCGCAGGCTCACGTACCAGTCGGCCTCGAACGTCGTCTCGAAGCCCAGCAGCCCCGTGTAGAAGCGGTGGGACTCCGCGAGCCGGGAGGTGCAGATCACCGGGTAGAAGCTCGTCAGGTGCATGGCGTCTCCTTTCACATACCGTCGGTATGTGAGGCTATCGTGGCATACCGTCGGTATGTCAAGGGAGGGTGCGTGTGACCGCCAGGGCACGGCAGCGGGAGTCGACGCGGGCGACCCTGCTGCGCGAGAGCAGGCGGCTGTTCGCCGCGCGCGGGTACGGAGCGGTCAGCCTGTCGGAGATCGTCGGCGCGGCGGGCGTCACCAAGGGGGCGCTCTACCACCTGTTCGAGAGCAAGACCGAGCTGTTCCGCGCCGTCCTGGAGCAGGTGCAGGAGGAGGTCGCCCGGATCGTCGCCGAGACGGCGGATGCCGAAGCCGACCCCTGGACGCGGTTCACAACCGGCTGCCAGGCGTTCCTCACCGCCAGCACGGCCCCCGACATCCAGCGCATCATGCTCGTGGACGGTCCGGCCGTGCTCGGCTGGAACGAGTGGCGGGCGATGGACGAGGCCGGCTCCGGCACCCACCTGGCCGAGGCGATCACCGAGCTGATCGACGAGGGCCTGATCGCCGCTCAACCGGTCGCTCCGCTGACCCATCTGCTGTCGGGAGCGATGAACGAGGCCGCGCTGTGGCTGGCCGCGTCCGGAGATCCAGAGGCGAACCTCCCGGACACCCGCGCGGCCCTGACCCGGATGCTCGACGCGCTGCGCGCAACCTGACCGCTACTGCAGACCGGATGCCTGGGGCGCACGCGTATCGGCACCACGTTGGCTCCGGTCTGCCCTACAGATGTTGGGCCGCGTGGGTCAGGGGCGGGAGTCGCTTAGGAGGAGGTCCAGCAAGGTTAGGGCGCCCTCCTTGTCGAGGGGGTCGTTCCCATTGCCGCACTTGGGGGACTGGATGCAGGACGGGCAACCGGAGTCGCACTCGCAGGACGCGATCGCGTCGCGCGTGGCGTGCAGCCATTCGGCGGCGTCGGCGTAGCCCCGTTCGGCGAAGCCCGCTCCGCCCTCGTGGCCGTCGTAGACGAAGACGGTCAGCAGGCCCGTGTCGGGATGGACGGCCGTCGACACTCCGCCGATGTCCCAGCGGTCGCAGGTGGCGAAGAGGGGAAGCAGCCCGATGGACGCGTGTTCGGCTGCGTGGGCCGATCCGGCCAGGTCCAGGTCGTCCAGGGCGGATATCTGTGCTTCGGAGAGCGTCCACCAGACGGCACGGGTGCGGAGGGTGCGGGGTGGGAGGTCCAGGGGTTTCTCGCCGAGCATCTCGCCCGTCTGCAGGCGGCGCATCTGGTAGCCGACCACCTGGCGGGTGACTTCGACGGTTCCGAAGCAGAGCGTGGCGTCGCCCCAGGCACTGGAGCGGAGCCGTTCCACGATGGCGATGTCGGTTACGTCGCGGGCGGTCGTCGAGTAGTCGGGGTCGGCCGATTCCACCAGCGCGACGGAATCGTCCAGATCGAGGGTGTGCACGATGAACGAGTCGCCTTGGTGGATGTAGACGGCACCCTCATGGACGGTGGTGTGCGCGGACGCCTCATCGACCGTGCCGAGAAGGCGTCCCGTGCCCAGCTCCACGACCTGGATGGGGTCACCCCCCGCGCCCCGGATATCGGCCAGGCCGGCGGCCTTGTCGCGGCGCGTCCAGTACCAGCCGGCGGGACGGCGGCGAAGGAAACCGCGGCGGACGAGGTCGGGCAGCAGGTCGACGGTCGAGGGGCCGAAGAGGGGAAGGTCGTCCTCGGTGAGCGGCATCTCGGACGCCGCCGCGCAAAGGTGCGGTTCCAGGACGTACGGATTGTCCGGGTCGAGCACGGTGGCCTCGACCGGCCTCCCGAAGATCGCCTCCGGGTGGTGGACGAGGAACGTGTCGAGCGGGTCGTCGCGGGCCACCAGGATCGACAGGGCCGCTTGGCCGGAGCGTCCGGCCCGTCCTGCCTGCTGCCAGAGGGACGCGCGGGTGCCGGGCCAGCCGCAGACGATGACGGCGTCCAAACCGGAGACGTCCACGCCGAGTTCGAGGGCGTTCGTGCTCGCCAGGCCGACGATGGAGCGGGAACGCAACGCGGCCTCCAACGCACGCCGTTCCTCGGGCAGATAGCCGGCGCGGTAGGCGGCGACCTGTTCTGCCAGGGCAGGGGTGACCTCGTGCAGGGCGCGCTTGGCGCTCAATGCCACTGACTCTGCACCGCTCCTAGAGCGAACGAACGCGAGCGTCTGCACGCCTTCTACGACGAGGTCCGCCAGGAGGTCGCCCGCCTCGGCCGTGGCCGTTCGGCGGACAGGCGCACCACGCTCGCCCCGCAGTTCGGTCAGGGGCGGCTCCCACAGCGCGAACGTTGCCGGTCCGCGTGGCGAAGTGTCCTCGTCGACGGCGACGACGTCCAGTCCGGTGAGGCGGGACGCGGTAGCGGCGGGCTCGGACGTCGTCGCCGAGGCCAGGATGAAGGTCGGGTCGGCGTGGTAGCGGGCGCACACCCGGCGCAGGCGACGCAGCACGTGCGCGACATGCGACCCGAAGACACCGCGGTATCCGTGCGCCTCATCGATGATCACGTAGCGGAGGCGGCGCAGGAACGACGACCAGCGGGTGTGGCTCGGCAGGATCGACCGGTGCAGCATGTCGGGATTCGTCAGGACGTAATTTGCATGCTGCCGGACCCAGGTGCGTTCGTCCTGCGGGGTGTCCCCGTCGTACGTCGCCGCGCGGACGCGGGTGAGACGCAGCGAGCGCAACGCGCGGAGCTGGTCGGCGGCGAGCGCCTTGGTGGGCGACAGGTAGAGGATCGTCCCCTGGTGGCGGGAATTCTCGTCCCCGTCATAGATCGCCTCGATGGCGGGCAGCAAGTAAGCGAGCGACTTCCCGGACGCCGTCCCGGTGGCCAGGATCACAGACCGTCCAGCGCGGGCGTGCTCGGCCGCGGCGGCCTGGTGCTCCCAGGGGGCCTCGATCCCGGCCCCCGCCAGCCGCTCGACCAGCAGCGGCGGCGACCAGGCAGGCCAGGCCGCCCGACGGCCCCGACGTGCGGGAACGCTCTCCACATGGGTGATGCGTTCGCGCCTCGTCGGGTCGGCGAGCAGCCGGTCCAGGGGAGTTGAAGATCTTTGGGCGCCCATCAGGTTTTCAGTTTGCCAGCCGGGGCAAAACAACGGGAACGCCCCGGCGCCGGTGAGCCCGTACCCCTGCCCTGGCCACTGGATCAGCAGGTCAGACGGGATGGCGCGAACTTTCGCCCGTGTGGGCGATAACGTGCGTGTACCACGCCGGAGCGTGGTTGAATCACGGCGAAGTCTCGACGGCCGAACCCGCTGGGCGTTCGCCGATCGAGATCGGATAGTGCTGCACGGCGCGTGGAGGATCTGTGGACCTGAAGGTGAACGACTACACCACCGACGATGGCCTCACCGTCATCACGGTGGAGGGTGAGATCGACGTCTACACGGCGCCGAAGCTTCGCGAGAAGCTCATCGATCTGGTCAACAAGGGCAAGTTCCACCTGCTGGTGGACATGGAGAAGGTGGAGTTCCTCGACTCCACCGGTCTCGGCGTGCTGGTCGGCGGGCTCAAGCGCGTCCGCGCGCACGACGGTTCGCTGGAGCTGGTGTGCACCCAGGAGCGCATCCTCAAGATCTTCCGGATCACGGGGCTGACCAAGGTTTTCGGCATCCACGACTCGATCGCCGAGGCCGAGGAGAAGCGCAAGGGCGCCAAGTAGCGGCCAGCAGCTGAGATGTCGACCGTTGAACTCTCCTTCAGCGCGCTGCCCGTCCACGTCCGGACCGCCCGCCTGATCGTCACCGCCGTCGCACGCCGCAGCGGTGTCGCCGAGAACCTGCTGGACGAGGTCAGGCTCGCGGTGGGCGAGGCGTGCTCCCGGGCCGTCGAGGCACACCGCCTGCACTGCCCGGACGAACCCGTCCGCCTGGAACTGAGCGGCGCCGACCGGCGCTTCGAGGTGACCGTCAGCGACACCGTCCCCGGCGACGACGAGTCAGGGGGCCTCCCCAAGGCCCCGGACGCTGAGGAGTTCGAGTACGGCCTCGGCGGTGAGGGCACCGCGGAGTTGGGCCTGGCCGTCATCGCCGGCCTCGCCGACGACGTGGAGATCGCCTCAACCCCCAAAGGGGTCCAGATAAGGATGAGCTGGCCGGCTGAAGCAGAGGCGACCATCTAGCCGCGCGCCCACCCGACCAACCAGAAGGCCCCGCCTCCCCAGGCGGGGCCTTCTGGTCACACCCCACGGCTTCCCAGCCACCCCCACCCAGCC
>NZ_SMKM01000381.1 GCF_004348665.1 Actinomadura sp. GC306
GGGCCGACGAACGCGAAGTGGCCGGGGAAAAACGAGGTGTCGCCGATCAGCCCCGCCGCGGTGAAGACGAGGACGAGGTGGTCGGAGAACCGCAGGTCGAGCAGGTCCTCGATGCCGTGGTCGAGCTGGAACTCGGCGATCAGCTCGCGTATCCGCTCCTCGGCCTTCGGGAAGGCGGCGAGCGGGCGGGTGAACTCGGCGGACGTCGCGGCCGACGTCGCCCAGGGGATCGCCCGGCGGCGCGCGGCGACGGGGGCGGCGAGGGCGCGCTGGTCGGCGATGACGACGTCCGGCCGGAACCGGTCGATCGCCTTCTCGACGCCCGGCAGCATCGCGTGGCCGAGCGGGAGGAGCAGGTCCTCCCAGAGGAAGCGGAGGGCGGCGAGTCCGCGCAGGCCCAGCCAGTCGCCGTGCAGCCCGTGCAGCCGCCGCTCGAAGTCCTCCTCGACGGCGCTGAACAGCCGGGAGCCGGGACGGATCCGGGGTTCGAGGGACGCCCGGTGACCCGTCCACGCGACCTTGTGGCCGCGCCGGGCGAGCTCGGCCGCGACGGCGTTGTTCACGGTGACGGTGCTCGCGGTGGCCTCGCCCAGCGGCGGGACGGCGAACAGGAAGCGGCGTTCGGGGGTCCGCACGCGGCGGATTCCGGGGTCTTCGAGAAGGGACGGGACCCTCACGCGGCGGGCGTTCACCGGGCGGCTCCCGCGAAATGGTCCGCCACGTCCCCGACGGTCAGGTCGAGGAGCTCGTCGAGGTCCAGGCCCGCGACGAGGGCGGGCAGGCCGGCCCGGTCGCCGTAGTGGTCGCGCAGCTTGCCGGCGAACGCGGCGAACTCGATGCTCTCCAGCGCGAGGGCGTCGGTGAACGTGGTCTCCGGCCCGATCTCCACGTCGCGGAGGTTGTCCTCCCCCAGGACGTCGGTCAGTATCCGGACGACCTCTGCCAGGTCGTCGTTCATGCTCGGGCCTCCTCCATGTCGGTTCCGCCGGGCGCGACCGTCCAGGCCACGACGTGTCCTTCGACTTCGCGGGTCTCCACCGTCGTGACCGTGCCTCCGGTGACGACAAGGAGCCGGTCGGCGTCGGCGGGGGTCACGACCAGCTCGCGAGGGTCTGTTTCGGTGTTCATTGACTGCAGTACGGCTTGCTTTGCTGCGCGTATTGGTGCGTCCTTGTCGTCGTTCTGGGCGAGGCCGATGCCCGCTGGTTCTGTGCCAGGCCGTACTAGGGCGACGCCCAGTTCGGCGTCTGTCGCGATGGAGATGGTGAGGGGTTCGTCGAACGGTCCCGTTACGCGGGGCCCGTCATGGACGGTGAGTTCCGCAGGGAACAGGGGGCCGTGGCCGTTGCGCCATAGGTGGGCTCTGACGGCGTCCTTGGCCGCGATCCTTCCGAGCAGCCATGGGCCTTGCGCGGACGGCGGAAGGGCCTCGTACTCGGCGCGCTCGCCGGCGCAGAGGTACTGGCGCATGAGGAGATCGCGGGAAGCGGTGCCTTCCCAGCGTTTGCGGGCCAGGCACCAGCCGCCCGGCTGGGCTTCCCCCGTCCCGGACACCTCGGGGGTGAACTTCATCCGCCAGAGGGCCTCGTCGGTGTAGTAGCGGTGGGTCGTCCATCCGTCGACGCGTCCCCAGACCGTTCCATCCGCGCGGACCATCTCGGCTGAGCACCGCATGGTCGTGTCGGTCAAAGACTGGTTCCGCACGGTCGTTTCCAGACGTTCGCCTTCGGGCGGCAACGGCCCGTACAGGGAGATCCGCTCGATACCGACCGGGAACACGGCCTGGTTTGTGTCGCCGTAGACCTGGATCCAGTGGCAGCAGAGCTGCCCGACGTTGTCCAGAAGCGCGCCTGGCGTGGGCAAGGAGCGGAGGACGGCGCGCATACCGTCCTCTGCGAGAGCCGTGATTTCGGTGATGCCGCGGAAGAGCGGGCCTTGGAACAGCCAGCGTTCCTCGTACAGCCTTTCCGCGTTGACTATGGGCGGGCCGTCCGTGCTCAGCGGCGTGCCGCCAGGCAGGGGGGCCGGCGGGTAATGCTCGGCGAGCAGGACCGTCCCGTCCACGTGCCCGTCGATGACGACCTTGACCTTGCACGGGTGGGACGCGCCGTCGACGAGGCGGGCGGTGATGCGGGCGGTCGTGGGCGGAGCCGCCGGGACCCAGCGGACGGAGCGGACGTCCTCGAACCCGACGGCGACCGAGCCGGGCAGCAGTTCCCGCCCCGCGTCCGCCATGACCTCCAGCAGCGTCGCCAGCGGAACGACCGGCAACCTGTCCGACATGTCGGGCCAGCCGGGTGCCTGCGGGACCACGCAGTGGTCGCGCAGGTACGGCATCGCGTCGAGCGAGAACACACGGGAGGCGGTCAGCTCGCCGTTCGCCGGTGCCGGTTCGTGGGACGGCGCCGGCCCTGCCCCACGCCCGAACGCCTCCACCACGGCCTTCGCTCCCGTGGCGGCGTCGTTGAGCAGCGCCTCCAACTCGGCAATGACGGCGTCGTCGGCCGGAAGGCGCGGGACCGCAGAGGTGCAGCTGATGGGCGCCACGGTACCGTCCAACCTGACCAGCGGCGTCCCGAGGTCGAGGGCCATGCCCGTGGGCGGCGGGGCCGGCGCGGGCGGCGGCGCACCGCACGCGAGGGCTTCCTCGCCGGAGGCGTCCAGGGCCGCGGCCGGTTCGCCGGCGCTGCGGGCGGCCGGCCTCAGGACGGCCTCGCCCGGCTCCGGCGCGCGGAGCCGACTGGGCCGCCTCCGCCGGACACCGCCGGACGGCGGCTCCTCCAGGATCACGTGCGCGTTCGCCCCGCCGAACCCGAACGCGTTGACCACCGCGCGCCGCGGGCCGTCCCCGCGCTCCCACTCGGCGGCCTCCCGCACGGGCCGCAGCCGGGTGCCCGCCAGCGCCGGATGCGGGTCGGCCACGTGCAGCGTCGGCGGCAGCACCCCGTCGCGCAGCGCGCAGGCCGTTTTGATCAGCCCGGCGATCCCGGCGGCGGCCATCGCGTGCCCGATCATCGACTTGACCGTGCCGAGGCCGATCGGCGGGCCGGCCGCGCCGAACACCCGGCGCAGCGTCGCCAGTTCCGCCTCGTCCCCCGCCGGGGTGCCGGTGCCGTGCGCCTCGACGAGGCCGAGCGCGCCGGGTTCCGCCGGGTCGAGGCCCGCGTCCCGCCAGGCCCGCTCGACCGCCAGGACCTGCCCGTCCACCACCGGGTCCAGCAGGCCCGGCGCGCGGCCGTCGCTGGACGAGCCGGTGCCGAGGATGACCGCGTGGATCCGGTCCCCGGCCCGCTCGGCGTCCGACAGCCGCTTGAGCAGGACGATCCCGGTGCCCTCGGCGAGCAGAGTGCCGTCCGCCGCCCGGTCGAACGGCCGGATCGTCTCGCTCGGGCTCAGCGCCCGCAGCCGGCTGAGCGCGCTCCAGACGGTCGCGTGGTGCGAGTGGTGGACGGCCCCGGCCAGCATCGCGTCGGCGTGCCCGCAGCGCAGCGCCCGCACGGCGTGCTCGACCGCGAGCAGCGCCGACGCGCACGCCGCGTCCAGCGTGTACGCGGGGCCGCGCAGGTCGAACCCCTGCGCGATGCGGGACGCGGCGAAACCCGGGACCAGCCCGGTCGACGCGTCGGGGGCGTCCGGCCCCAGCCGGTCGCAGAACGCGCGGCGGATCTCCTCCAGCCGGGAGCCCGCGAGCTCCGGCACCAGCTCCGCGAGGACGGCGGCGATCTGGTGGGACGTGCCGACCCGCTGCTCGAACCGCGCCGCGCCCGGGGTGAGGTGCCCGCCGCGGCCGATGACCACGCCGATCGCGGCCCGGTCGGGCAGCCGTTCGGTGCCGCCCGCGTCCTCGATCGCGTCCCCGGCCGTCCGCAGTGCGAGGAGCTGGTCGGGCTCCATCGCCCGCACCGCCGCCGGCGGGATCCCGAACCGCGCCGGGTCGAACGTGGCCAGGTCGTCGACGAAACCGCCGCGCCGGCAGTAGAACCGGTCGCTCTCGGGCTCCCGCCCGTAGGCGCCGGGGTCGTAGTAGAGCGCCGGATCCCACCGGCGGGCCGGCACCTCGGTGATCGCGTCGTGCCCGGCCAGGACGTTGCGCCACAGCTCGGCCGCCGATCCGGCGCCGGGGAACACCGCCCCGGCGCCGACGATCGCGATCGGCTCCCGAGCGGGGCTCACGGGCCGGCCCCGGTGAACACGACCTGTGTCTCGTCCCCGTGGGCGATCTCCCGCAGCAGCGCCGCCGCGCCCGCGCCCGGCTCGATCGGGCCGTCCGCGGCGCCGGTCCCCCACCGCGCCCAGTCGGCGACGAGGACCCGGCCGCGCAGCCGCGTCCGCCAGATCTGCGCGAGTGCCGCGCAAGCGTCGCTCGCGGCCGCGTGGTCGGCCTCTCCCCGGGCGCCCTGCACCCCGGCGAGGCCCCCGAGGACGACGAAGAACCCGAGGTTCGGCTTGGCCGCCTGCGCGAGCGCGCACGCGCCGTCCACCTTCGTCCGGTACACCCGCTCGAAGGACAGCGGCATCTTGTCCTGGATCAGGCGGTTCTCGACGAGCCCGGCGCCGTGCACGATCCCGTCGAGCCGCCCATGGCGCCTATGAACGCCACCGACGAGCTCCCGGACGGTGAACCCGTCCCGCACGTCACCCGAGTGGTACCGGACGGACGCCGCGTGCTCCCGCAGCGCCTCCAGATTGCGGCGTATCTCCCGGTCCACGAGGATCTGCCGGATCGTCGGCTCGATGTCCTGCGACCGCCCGGCCGCCACCAGGGCGCGGCGGAGGCCCGCCTCGTCCGGGATGTCCGGGTATTCGGGTTCGCCCACCGGTTCCGGCGTGCGTCCCATGATCTCGATGTGGCACCTGCTCGTCCGGGCCAGTTCCAGCGCCACCCGCGCGGTGACGCCGCGGGCCCCTCCGGTGAGCAGCACGACCCCGTCCGCGTCCAGCGGGACGACCGGCTCGCCGCTCAGCTCCGCCGGCACCAGGGTCAGCCCCCGCCGCACCCCGCCCTCGTGGCCGACCACGACGGGCGCCCCCGTGTCGAGCAGCTCCGCCAGCATCCGCCACGCGATCGCCCTCGGGGTGTCCTTGGTGTCGACGTCCAGCGCCCGGACG
>NZ_SMKM01000382.1 GCF_004348665.1 Actinomadura sp. GC306
GGACTTGCCGGCTCCGCCGGAGCCGAGGAGCGTCACCAGCCGGGCCTGGGCGGCGGCGGCCTCGATCTCCGCCAGCTCCGCCTCCCGGCCGACGAACGAGGTGTGCGCGGCGGGGACTCCGGCCACCAAGCGCAACTACGCCGATGACCTGCGGCGCGTCTGGGCGCCGCTGGCGCGGGAGGTGGGCCACGAGGCGTTCTTCGTCGGCTGCCTCACCCGCGAGCAGGTGCGGATGTGGCGGCTGCGGCAGGAGGGCGCCGGGGTCGCGAAGCGCAGCATCGGCCGCTACGTCGCGTGCCTGTCGTCGCTGCACACCTACGCCGCCGGGCGGCTGGACCCGCCGCCGCGCAACCCGGTCACCCAGGACGACCGGCCGCGGATCGAGGCGGGCCGCGGCGCCGGGTCCACGCCGGTGCTGGAGGTCGAGCAGGTCCGGGCGGTCGCGGCCGCGGCGTCCGCCGAGCTGGACCTGCTGGTGGTGATGCTGCTGTACAGCCTGGCGGGGCGGGTCACCGAGCTGTGCGCCGCCGATGTCACCGACCTGGTCGACGACGGTGGCCGCGTCCACCTGGCCGTGACCCGCAAGGGCGGCAAGCGGCGCCGGCTGCCGCTGCCGCCGCGCTGCGCCGAGCTGCTGCGCCGCCACGTCGGGGACCGGGCGGCCGGGCCGCTGCTGCTGGACGCCAAGGGCGACCGGCTCGACCGCCACGACGTCGACCGGATCAGCACCCGGCTCGGCCGCGCCGCCGGGGTGCCGCCCGGCCGGGACCTCACCCCGCACGTGTGGCGCGCCTCCCGCATCACCCACATGCTGGACGACGGTGTCCCGCTCGCCGAGGTGCAGGAGTTCGCCGACCACGTCAACCCCGCCACCACCATCGGCTACTGGGAGCGCCGCAACCAGGGAAAGCGGGCCGCGGCGCACGCCGACCGAGCCGCGGCCGTCTTCGAGTGACCCGCCGGACGTCCGCGGCCGTCCCCGGCCGGCGCACTCGGGCGCGATCCGGCCTCGCCTTCGGCGGGAGCCGGAAGCCGCCAAGCGCTGCGGCCCAGGGCTCCGGGCTCGCCGGGTACGGTCTTGGGCGGGAGGGGCGCCCCCGGCCTGGAGGGGCGAAAGACCTGGTCTAGCCGACAGGTCCTGCTGAGGACCCAAGGTCAGTCGGTCGCTGAGTCAGACCCCGGCGGGAGTGCTCCTCCACATCATCACTGTCAGTCGTCGATGGCCTGGTAGGCGCAGGTCCAGAAGTCGTCGAACCACGGCGTGGGGGCCGGGGACGTGAGGGCGCGCTGCGTCAGCAGGATCCCGATCAGCCCCTCGGCCGGGTCGGTGTAGACCGAGGTGCCGGTGCCGCCGGCCCAGCCGAAGCGGCCCGGTACGGCGGCCAGGCCGTCGCGGCGGGTGATGACGCCGACGCCGAAACCCCAGCCGCTGTTGCCGCCGAAGAACACGTGGTTGTCGGCCTTCTGCTCCGCGGTGAGCTGGTCGGTGGTCATCAGTTCCACCGACGGCCGCGACAGGACGCGCTCCGAGCCGTGGCGGCCGCGGTTCAGCATCATGGTGCAGAAGGCGAGCAGGTCGTCGGCGGTGGAGAGCAGCCCCGGGCCGCCGGCGCCGGACGGGAACACGGGCGGGCTCGTCCACGCGGCGCGGTCGTCCGCGGGGGTGAGCGCCCCGGTCTCGGGGTCGGGCCGGTAGGCGGCGGCCAGCCGGTCCAGTTCGCCGGCGGGGACGTGGAAGCCGGTGTCGGTCATCCCGAGCGGCCCGAACAGCCGCTCGGCGAGCAGGTCGGCCAGCGGTCGCCCGGCGGCGCGGGCCATGAGGATCCCGAGGACGTCGGCGCTCGTGTCGTACATCCACCGCTCCCCCGGCTGGTGGACGAGCGGCAGCCGGCCGAGGCGCGCCAGCCATTCGCCGGGCTCGAGCGACTGGCCGCCGGGCCCGGGCGCGATGCCGGCCTCGTCCATCGCCCGCTGGACGGGGGTGGTGCCGGGCGGCGCCATGATCACGCCGGTGCCGAGCCGGAACGTCAGCAGGTCCCGCAGGGTGATCGGGCGGTGCGCGGAGACGGTGTCGTCCAGCGGCGCGGCGGGGTGCGACAGGACCCGCGGCTCGGCCAGTTCGGGCAGCAGGTCGCCGACGGGGTCGTCCAGCCGCAGCCGGCACTCCTCCACCAGCGTCATCGCCGCCGCGGCGGTGAGCTGCTTGGTGACCGACGCGATCCGGAAGATCGTGTCGCGGCGCATCGGCGGGCCGCCGCCCGCCTCGGCGGTGCCGAGGACCTCGGTGTGGACGTCGCCGCGCCGGGCCACCAGGGCGACCAGTCCCGGGACGCCGCCGCTGCCGACGTGGCCGCCGAGCACCTCGCGCATCCGGCCGAGCCGCCTGCCTGACAGGTTCATCGTCTCCCCCTCGTCCACTGCTGACGTCCCCCTATTGACCGGGCGGAAGCATGGAACTCACCGGCCCGCGCGCGGGCCGCCCCGCCGGCCGCGTGCCGCCGTGCCGAGGCCGGCGATGAGCACCGCGCCGACCAGCAGGTGCAGCCCGGTCAGGACCGCCATGCTCGCGGTGTCGGCCGCGCCGCCGAGCGGCCCGGCCAGCGACAGGGCCAGCACGGCGGCGGCGGTGGCCGTCCAGACGCGGGCGGGGCGTCCGACCGTCCGCTCCAGCACCGCCAGCAGCGCCCAGGCCGCCAGTCCGGCGACGAGGGCACCGGCGGCGACCGCCACCGCCCCGACCTGCCGGATCTCCCCGCCGGTCTCGGCGGACGGGGTGTGCCCGGCCACCGGCCCGGTCAGCGTCCACAGCACCAGCGCGGCCACGGCACCGCCCGCGACGGTCACGGCCCTGCGGGCGGCGCCGCCGGCCAGGTCGGTGCTCGCAATGTCGGTGCTCGCAACGTCGGTGCGCGCCATGTCGGTCTGAGCCATGTCGGTCTCCTTCGTGCCGGGTCTCATCGGGCTCCGCCAGCGTCGCCGCCGCCGGGCCTCGCCCGCATCGGACGTGCGGCCAGAGGGCATCCGACCGCGGAGGGGAAGAGCACCGACTTTCGTCGGTGCCGGGGCCGTGACGTGCGCGGCTAGCCTTTGGCCGATGGACGAGGAGACCCGCCTGGAGGCGGACGCCGGTCCCGGGCGGCGGGCCGGTGCGGTGCTGGTGTTCGTTGCCGTGGGGGTCCTGGGCGCGGTGACGCTGTGGGCCCGGCACGGGACCGGCTCGGCGGACGGGTGGTTCGCGCTGGAGGTCGCGGGCGGCGCCGCGGCGTGGGTGCTGTCGCCGCTGCTGCTGTGGCGGCCGGTCGCGGCGGCGGTGGCGCTGACCGCGCTGGCGGCGGTGTCGCCGGCGGCGACCCCGGCGGCGACCGTCGCGGTGCTGCAGGTGGCGCGGCGGCGGCCGGTCGGGGTCGCCGCCGCGGTCGGCGCGGCGGGGATCGCCGCGCACGCGGTGCAGGGGCTGTGGCGGCCGCCCGGGGGGATCTCGTTCGGCTGGTGGCTGCTGCTGATCACCGCCGCCTACGGCGCGCTGATCGGGTGGGGCGCGCTGGCGCGGGCCCGCCGCGCGCTGCTGGTGTCGCTGGCGGAGCGCGCCCGCCGCGCCGAGGCCGAGCAGGGCCGCCGCGTCGCCGAGGCCCGCATGGCGGAGCGGACGCGGATCGCGCGGGAGATGCACGACGTGCTGGCGCACCGGCTGTCGCTGCTGGCCACCTACGCGGGTGCGCTGGAGTACCGGCCCGACGCGCCGCCGGAGAGGCTGGCGCGGGCGGCGGGGGTCGTCCGCGCCGGAGTGCACCAGGCGCTGGAGGAGCTGCGGGAGGTGATCCTGCTGCTGCGCACCGACGACGCCGAGGACGAGGGGCGCCCGCAGCCGGTCCTCGCCGACGTGCCGCGGCTGGTGGCCGAGTCCCGCGACGCGGGCGCGGCGGTGGAGCTGCGCGACGGCGTGGGCGGTGCGGCCGTGCCCGCGCCGGTCGGACGCACCGCCTACCGGGTCGTCCAGGAGGGGCTGACCAACGCCCGCAAGCACGCCGCCGGCCGCCGGGTCCGGGTGGTGCTGGCGGGCCGGCCCGGCACCGGGCTGGAGATCGACATCCGCAACGCGCTGCCCGCCGGCCCGGCCGCCGGGCCCGCGGCGCCGGGCAGCGGCACGGGCCTGGTCGGGCTGACCGAGCGGGTCCGGCTGGCCGGCGGGCGGCTGGACCACGAGGCCGCCGCCGGGGAGTTCCGGCTGCACGCGTGGCTACCATGGCCGGCGTGACCCGTCCCCTGCGCGTGCTGATCGTGGACGACGACGCCCTGGTCCGCGCCGGGCTGTCGATGATGCTGGACGGGGCGGGCGGCATCACCGTCGCCGCGGAGGCCGCCGACGGCGACGAGGTGCCGGCGGCCGCCGACGCGCACGCCCCCGACGTGGTCCTGATGGACCTGCGGATGCCGCGGGTGGACGGCATCACCGCGACCCGCCGGCTGCGGGCCCGGCCGGACCCGCCCGAGGTGATCGTGCTGACGACGTTCGACACCGACGAGAACATCCTGCACGCGCTGCGCGCCGGCGCCAGCGGCTTCCTGCTGAAGGACACCCCGCCCGGCGAGATCGTCGAGGCGGTCCGGCGGGTCGCCGACGGGGACCCGATCCTGTCCCCGCGGATCACCCGCCGCCTGATGGACCGCGCGGCCGTGGAGGCGGCCGCGGGCCTGCGGGCCCGGGCGGCGCTGGACGGCCTCAGCCCCCGCGAGCACGAGGTGGCCATGGCGATCGCGCGGGGCCGTTCCAACGCCGAGATCGCCGCGGAGCTGTTCATGAGCGTGGCCACGGTCAAGGCGCACGTCTCCAGCGTCCTGGCCAAGCTGGGCCTGGACAACCGCACCCAGATCGCCCTGCTCGCCCACGACGCCGGCGCGATCTGACCCGGTGCGATCTGACCGGCGCTGACCGGCGCGGGCGGGCGCTACGGGGC
>NZ_SMKM01000383.1 GCF_004348665.1 Actinomadura sp. GC306
GTCGTTAGGGGGCGTCTACCGGGAGGGCCGCCCAAGGGTCCTTGCGGGGGGCGGCCTGCTGGCCTTCCGGGCAGTGGCGGGCGAAGTCGCACCACGAGCACAGGTTGCCGGTGCGCGGCGGGAACAGCTCGTCGTACGGGGTGTGGTCGACGGTGGCCGGGCGGGCGTCCGCCGCGCGCGGCTTCGGCACGCCGCCCGCCGAAGCGCGGCCCTTTGCGGAGGGACGGCCGCCCGTCATGGCGCGGTAGCCCTCGTCGGCCTCGGCGGCTTCGGCGGCTATGCCCTCGGCGCGGCGGATGTGGCGGTCCAGGGACTCGTCCGTGTGGTCCCAGGCCGCGACCTCGCCGGACGGCAGGTGGTGCAGTTCGACGCGGTGGCAGGGGCGGCGCAGCACGCGGGACGCCGCCACCGCGTAGATCGCGAGGGCGAGGGACCCGCGGGCGTCGTCGGACGTGGGGACGCGGCGTCCCGTCTTGTAGTCGACGACCGCGAGTTCCGGGCCGCGGGCGTCGAGGCGGTCGATGCGGCCCGACACGGCGATGCGGTCGGTGCGGGTCGCGACCGTGCGCTCGACGCCGACCGGCTCGTCGGACGGGTTGAGGCCCGCGGCGTACCGCTCGGTCATCTCGCGGGCCCGGTCCCGCCACGAGGCGGACTGCGCGTCGTCGCGGAACCCATCGGTCAGCCAGCCGCGGACGACGAGCGTCCCGGCGGCCTCGGGGGTGCGCTCGCCGAGCGGCAGCCGCCACCACCCCGCCAGGGCGTTGTGGATGCTCGCCCCGACGCTGTTGTGCGCCCACGGCGGGCCCTTCGGCGGCATCGGACGGTCGAGGTACGTCATCCGGTACCGGCGCGGGCAGTCGAGCCAGGTGTTCAGCCGCGACGGCGTGCACGTGTACAGCCGCCGCGGCATGCCCTCGAAGCCGAGCTGCTCGGCGTTCAACGAGGCCGTCAGTCCTCGTCCTGCGCGAGCGCGCCCCACGACTCCCAGCGGGAGTCCTCTTCGCCGACGTTGGTCTCCTCGCCCTGGGCGGGCAGGACCTTCAGGTCCTTCGGGAGGGGGGTGAGCAGGGCGCCGATGGAGTTGAGCTGCTTGCGCAGGTCCTCGTAGACGCCGCCGATGGAGCCGGGACGGCCGCGGTGCAGCGTGTCGCCGGAGAACAGGACGCCGAGCTGCTCGCTGATCACGCAGACGCTGCCGGGGGTGTGGCCCGGGGTGTGCACGATCTCCAGCTGCGCGTCGGCGATCTCGAAGACGCCGCCGTCCTCCAGCCAGATGTCGGGTTCGAGGGAGCGCAGGGCCTTCGCGTCGTCCTCGTCGTCCTCCTCCTTGGCGAGGCGGCCGAAGTAGTCGCGCCACAGCAGCCGGTCGCCGCGGTGCAGTGCGATCGGGGCCCAGTTCTCCTCGTCCTCCTCGCCCGCGGCGGCCACTTCGAGGACCACGTTGAGGTGGTGCTCGTTGCCGTCGGTGAGCAGGACGGCCATGACCTCGCGGTCGCCGACCTCCTTGAGGATGGCCTCGGCGTCGTGCGCCGGATCGATCACGATGACCTCGTCATCGTCACCGATGATGTAGGTGTTGTTCTCGACGTCGTGGTCGGTGTCGTCGAGGTTGACCTGCCCCGACGTCACGACCTGTTCGATGCGCGCGTCCACGCTCCGAACCCTATCGTGCTTCGTGTCACGTTTCGGGCAGTCGGAGATCACCGCCGGACGCTTCCGCGAGCAGCCGCTCGTAGTCGGCGGGCGCGGTCGTCTCGGCGCCGAGGCGGTCGCCGGTCGCCTCGCCGTGGTCGTCGCTGGAACCGGTCACGGCCAGCTCCAGGGCGGACGCGAGGTCGCGCAGGCGGGCCCGGTCCTCGGGGACGTGGCCGGGGTGGTCGGCCTCGACCCCGGCGAGCCCGGCGGCGGCGAGCCGCTCGATCACCTCGTCGGCGACGACGTAGCCGCGGCGGCGCGCCCTCGGGTGGGCCAGCACGCACACTCCCCCGGCCGCGCGGACGAGCTCGATCGCCCGCTCCGGCCGGAGCGCGTACCGGTCGGCGTAGGCGCGGCCGTCCGGTGCGATCCAGCGGGAGGTGAACGCCTCGTCGGCGTCGCGGACCGCGCCCGCCGCGACCATCGCCCGCGCGATGTGCGGGCGGCCGACCGCCTCGCCGCCGGCCAGCGAGCGGACCATGTCCCAGGTGATGTCCACGCCGAGGTCGCGGAGCCGGCCGACCATCGTCCGCGCCCTGATCACCCGGTCGTCGCGGATCCGGGCGAGTTCGGCGGCCAGTTCCGGGGCGTCCGGGTCGAACAGGTAGCCGAGCATGTGGAGGCTGCGGCCGTCCTGCACGCACGACAGCTCGATGCCGGGGACGAGCGTCAGCCCCCCGGGCAGCGCCCCGGCGGCCTCCTCCCAGCCGGCGACGGTGTCGTGGTCGGTGAGCGCCAGCACGTCCAGGCCGTTCGCCCGCGCCCGCCGGACGACCTCGGCGGGCGGCCGGGTGCCGTCGGACGCGGTGCTGTGGCTGTGCAGGTCGATCCGCATCCCCCGTTCATATCAACGGGGCGGGGTCTCACTCGTCGAGGCGCGGGCTATAGGCGCCGTACGGGAGGTCGATCGCCATCCCCGGCTCGCGCAGGTCGAGGAGAGTCTGCCGCTCCAGCAGCAGGACACCGGCCTCGGCGGGCCACAGCACGGCCCAGAGCCAGTGGCCCATCGCCTCGCCCACGAACACGGCGCGGTCGGCGGCGCCGTTGACCGTCCACATCGGCACGGAATGCCCGCAGGTCGCCGCGGGGCCGCTGACGTCGAGCTTCACGTGCGGCGGGCCGTCGAACACTTCGCCCGGGTCGGAGCCGTCGAGACCCGCGTAGTGGGCGCCGAGGCCGATGCCGGGCTCCTCGGCGACGAGGACCATGTCGGCGGGGCCGGCGAGCAGCCCCGGCCCGGACACGGCGACCGCGGTCGCACGCGCGCCGCTGCGGTCGTCCCCGACCGTGGCGAATCCCGTGACGAGCCAGCCCAGCGGAAGGGGCCAGGGCGTCCAGACGGGGACGCGGGCGTCGCGCAGCACGGCGGCCAGCCCGTCCGGGCCGGGTCGCTTGGCCGGCTGCCTCGGCAGGACGGCGCCGTGCATCCCGCAGCTCCAGTCGCTCGACCAGAGGTTCGGTTCGTGCAGAGGACCCGCGCAGCGCGGGCAGATCGGCTCCGTCCCCATGATTACCCACCCTGCGCGGCGGGTTCCCGGCCCGTCAAGACCGGGTGGGTCGCCCCCTGGAAAAGGGGGAACAAATTGGGGTCATGCGTGTGCGTTGTGTCGGCGGGATCGTGCGGGACGGCTCCGGGCGGCTGCTCCTGGTGAAGCGGGCGCGGCCGCCGGGCGAGGGCCTGTGGTCGATCCCGGGCGGGCGGGTCGAGCCCGGCGAGGACGACCCGGCCGCGGTCGTGCGGGAGCTGAAGGAGGAGACCGGGCTGGACGTCGTCGTCGGCGCGCTGGCCGGGACGGTGGACCGCCCGGGGCCCGGCGGCGTCACCTACGAGATCCACGACTACGCCGCGGCGGTCACGGGCGGCACGCTGCGCGCCGGGGACGACGCGGCCGACGTCCGGTGGATCGCCCCGGACGAGCTGGGGAACCTCCCCGTCGTCCCCGGCCTGGTCGACGCGCTCGTGCTGTGGGGCCTGCTGTGAGGGCTATGGCTGCCGCGGGCTACGGGAGCTGCGCAGGGCTGCTACCGGCCGTCGTCGCGGGGGTGTCGTCCTCGGCGGGGCCCGCGGTGACGGTCTGCACGCGCATCCGCCGCGCCAGCCGGATCGCCGCGGCGGCGAACAGGGCCATGAGGGCGATGTCGACCATGGCGACCTCCCACGGCAGCGCGCCCTGCTCGATGTCCAGTTGCCCGAGCGCGGCGGCGAACAGGAACGCCAGGAGGTTGTTGAACACGTGCAGGGCGATGGCCGCCTCCAGGCCGCCCGTGCGGACCGTCATCCACGCCGTGATGACGGCGAAGGCGAAGATGTCGACGGCTCCCCAGCCGGTGTACTCGTGCAGGGCCATGAACACCAGCGAGCCGACGAGGATGCCTGGCCAGGGGGTCCGGAAGACGACGCTGAGCGCCCGCCCGACCTTGTTCCTGGCGTCCTCCAGCGTCCAGGAGCCCACGGCCTGCAGGATCCACCCGCGGATGAGGTACTCCTCGGCGGCGGCCTGGAACGGCACCAGCAGCAGGATGAGGAGCGCCGGGAGGAGGAACCTGCCCCAGCCGACCCACTCCTCGTCGCCGCCGGTGGACTCGGTGACCACGAACTGGTCCGTCACGAGCATCGCGGCGAACGCCGCGATGCAGTAGCCGATCGCGAGGCCGCTGCAGACCAGCATCCACTTCCAGCGCAGCCGCCCGGCGACCGAGGACAGCGTCCCGGGACGGCGCCGCTGGACGCCCCACGCCACGAACAGCGTCACGGGCAGGAACAGCGCGATGACGGCGAGGTTGGCCGCGACGTCGGCCGTGTCGTTGCCGAAGAGGGCGTCGCCCTCGCCGGACAGGTCGAGCCCTTCCCCGGTCACCGCCCAGGCGACGATCTCCCCGACCAGCAGGAACCCGACCATCAGCCCCATGCCGAGGACCAGGACCGTCACGCTGCCCACCAGCGGGCGCCACCAGCGGTGCGCGCCGGTCCGCGCCATGCGGTGGTACGGGGTGCCCGGCGGAGGGTCCGCCGTCCAGGGCTTCGACACCGGGGGCGCCCCGTAGCCGGGGTAGGCCGACCCGTACGTCCCGTCCCAGGCCGGTGGCCGGGCCGGGTCGCCCTGCCAGTGCGTACCCGGATAAGGCGTACCCGGATAAGGCGTATCCGGGTAGGGCGTACCCGGGTAGGGG
>NZ_SMKM01000384.1 GCF_004348665.1 Actinomadura sp. GC306
GGGTTAGGGGGTCAGCCAGTCGGCGGGGAAGTCGTCTCGGAAGCGGTCCAAGGTCTCCTCGTCGCGGGCGCGGACGGAGAGCCAGCCTCCGGCGTCGCAGAGGAGCAGGCCCGGGGCCGTGTAGAAGGCTTCGCCCTCCTCGCCCTCCGGGTACGACGGGAAGGGCAGGCGGGTGAAGCGGCGCTCCAGCTCGTCGAAGTCTTCGAAGTCGCCGTGGTCGCAGACGGGCTCGTCGGCCTGCAGCGCCTCGAAGAGGACGATCTCGATGCAGGCCGTGGAGAAGGCGGCGAGCCAGTTCTCCCAGCGTTCCGCCTCCTTGTCCGCCAGATCTGCGCGCATGCGGACGGGCGGATCCGCCTGGTCCAGGTCGGTGAGGAGGACGCCCCAGGACGCGACCCCCTGGTTCTCCTCGCGGAAGACGAGCGCCTCCTTGCGGTCGTCCACGTAGAACTCGTCCGGGCTCAGCAGCGTTTGCATGTTGCTGTGCAGGTCGGCGCGCCGGCCGAAGAGCGCGTACGCCTCGCGCAGGGCCTCGGGGAGGCGTACGCCCAGGTTCGCTTCAACCGCTGTCAGCTCGGCGTCCGGGGTGCCGTCGCCGGGGGCCAGCGGGGTCCGCCACGTCGCGGCGAAGTCCCGGATGTAGGCCCACGCGGCCGTCCGGTCGCGCAGGGCGGACGGGAGATCGCGGACAAGGTCGAAGGAATCGGTCACGGACCTGAAAGTACTCCGGTTACGGGCGGCCCGTTCGGCGGTTGAACGGTTCTGCTCTGAGCAGCGGCCGTTCCGTACTGACCGTGCGGAGGGCAGAGTTTCGCCATGAGGCTCTTGATGCTGGGTGGGACGGAGTTCGTCGGACGGGCCGTCACCGAGGGCGCCCTCGCCCGGGGGTGGGAGGTGACCGTCTTTCACCGGGGGCGGCACGAGCCGCCGAAGGGCGCCGGGTCGTTGCGCGGCGACCGCACGGCGGAGGACGGCCTCGCGGCGCTCTCCGGCGGGGAGTGGGACGCGGTCATCGACACCTGGTCGGCCGCGCCGTCCGCGGTGCGCGACGCGGCGAAGCTCCTGGACGGTCGCGTCGGCCAGTACGCCTACATCTCCAGCCGTTCCGTCTACCGGTTCCCCGCGCCGGCCGGGTCCGGCGAAGAGGCCCCCGTGGTCGACGGCTCCCCCGACGACGGCGACGGCACGGACTACGCGGCGGCGAAGCGCGGTGGAGAGCTCGCGGCGGCCGGCGTGTTCGGCGACCGCGCCCTGCTGGTGCGGGCGGGGCTCGTCCTCGGCCCGTACGAGAACATCGGGCGGCTGCCGTGGTGGCTGGCGCGCATGGCCCGGGGCGGGGAGGTCCTGGCGCCGGGCCCACGCGATGCGGGCCTGCAGTACATCGACGTCAGGGACCTCGCCGCCTGGACCTTGGACGCCGTCGAACGCCGGCTCGGCGGGCCGTTCGACCTCGTCAGCCCGCCCGGCCACACGACGATGGGCGAGCTGCTCGAAGCGTGCGTCCAGGTGACGGGTTCCGGTGCCGAACTCGTCTGGACGTCCCCGCAAGCCATCCTCGACGCGGGCATCCAGCCGTGGACCGACCTTCCGGTGTGGCTCCCGCCCGGTGAGGCGTACGACATGATGCACCGGGGAAACGTGGCCAAGGCCCTTTCCGCGGGCTTGCGCTGCAGATCCGTGCAGGAAACGGTCACGGACACCTGGGAGTGGCTGCGGAGCATCGGCGGGCGGGCGCCGCAACGTCCTGACCGGCCCGTGGTCGGCCTCGACGCCGCGACGGAGGCGGAGCTCCTGCGCCGCCGCCCCGGGCGCGGCTGAGCCCGGGCGCGGCACTTCGGTGGACGCGGCGGGGTCCGGTCGGCTAGAGAGTCAGACATGACCGCTTTGGTACTCGGCCCCCACCTCCGGCACGTGAGTCACCACACCGCGACGATCTGGGTGGAGACCGACCGTCCCTGCGAGGTCCGGGTCGTCGGCCGGGAGCACGGCGTGGACGCCGCCGCCCGGACCTTCACCGCGCACGGCCACCACTACGCCGTGGTCGAGATCGAAGGGCTCGCCCCCGGCGCGCGCGTCCCCTACGAGGTGCTGGCCGACGGCGAGACCGTCTGGCCGGAGGGCGACACGGGGTTCCCGCCGTCCCAGATCAGGACGCTGGACCCGGCGGGCGGCCTGCGCATCTCGTTCGGCTCCTGCCGCCGCTCCCCCGGGACGGTGGAGCAGTTCGGGCACGACGCGCTCAGCTCGCTCGCCGACCGGCTCCGCGCGGGCGGCGACTCGGCCGGGTGGCCCGACGTCCTGCTCATGGTCGGCGACCAGATCTACGCCGACGAGCTGACCGACGAGATGCGCGAGTTCATCCGGGCGCACCGCGAACCGGGGGAACTGCCCGTCGAGGAGGTCGCGGACTACGAGGAGTACACCTTCCTCTACAAGCTCGCCTGGCACGACGACCCGGCGGTGCGGTGGCTGCTGTCCACTATCCCGACGTTCACCATCTTCGACGACCACGACATCAGGGACGACTGGAACACGTCCTACGCGTGGCGCCAGGAGATGTGGTCGAAGCCCTGGTGGAGGGATCGCATCACCGGCGGCATCGGCTCGTACTGGATCTACCAGCACCTCGGGAACATGTCGCCGGAGGACCGCGCGTCCGACCCCCTCTTCAAGGCGGTGCGCACGGCGTCCGACAGCACGGGCGACGCGGGCGCCGTCCTGGACGAGTTCGCGGTGCAGGCCGACAAGGAACCGGCCAGCACGCGCTGGAGCTACGCCCACGACTGGGGCGGCGTCCGGCTGATCGTCGTCGACAGCCGGTGCTCCAGGCTCCTCACCGCCGACCGCCGCGGCATGCTCGACGACGACGAGTTCGCCTGGCTGGACGACCAGTGCCGGGGCGGCATGGACCACCTGCTCATCGCGAGCTCGCTCCCCTACCTGCTCCCCAGGACGATCCACCACGCCGAGTCGTGGAACGAGGCGGTCGCCGGCGGCGCCTGGGGCAAGACCGCGGCGAAGCTCGGAGAGAAGATCAGGCAGGCGGCCGACCTGGAGCACTGGGCGGCGTTCGAGAGCTCGTTCCGCACCCTGGCCGACGACGTCATCGCCGTGGGACGCGGCGAACGCGGCCCGGCACCGGCGACCATCTCGTTCCTGTCCGGCGACATCCACTACTCGTACCTGGCGCGGGTCACCCGGCCGGGCACCGAGTCGAAGATCTCGCAGGTCGTCTGCTCGCCGCTGCGCAACCCGCTGGCCGGGGTGTTCCGCTGGGCGAACCGGCTGGCGTACGCGCGGGTGACGGGCTGGCCGTTCCGCGCGCTGGCGAAGCTGGCGAAGGTGCCCGCCCCGCCGCTGCGGTGGCGGCTGACCGACGGCCCGTGGTTCGACAACGCCATCGCCACCGTCGAGCTTTCCGGACGCGATTGCGGCGTGCGCTGGGAGACCCCGGTGGACGGCGGCGGGCTCACCGAGATGGGGCGGGCGAAAATAACCGGCTGAATGGACGACAATACGTGATCGATCCATCACTATTCGCGAGCGGAAAATACGTTCGCCCGGCACGGCGGCGGGGCCGGTCGCCACGTGCGGTTGAAGGCCGGGTACGGGGCGTCCCGCGATTGGGCCGCGAGCTGCTCCTTCCCGTAAAGATCATGGAGAAGCACGGGGCCGGCCGGAAAAGGCTGGTAGCGTCCGCCGCGGCTCCCGGATTTCTTCGTTACCGAGGAGTCGCCAACCGGCGGCCCGCCATGAAAGAGTGGCGAATCACCGTATTGGCCTACCGGGCTTGCACGCCTCACTACGCTATAAGCGCCCGGGGACAGTACGCCGGTTGAGCACGCTGTGAGCTCCCGTGTTTGAGGAAGGGCGGTGTCGCATGGATCGCTGCGCGCTGTTCGTAGACGCCGGCTACCTGCTGGCCGACGGCGCGATGGCGGTGCACGGCACGCGCCACCGCGACACCGTCTCGTGGGACTTCGGCGGCCTCCTGCAACTCCTGGGCAACCTCTCCAGGGAACGCACGGGCATGCCGCTGCTGCGCTGCTACTGGTACGAGGCGACCGTCGAGGGCCGCCGCTCCCCCGAGCACGACGCGCTCGCCGACCTGCCCGGCCTCAAGCTGCGGCTCGGCCGCATCCGCCCCGGCCGCCGCGAGGGCGTCGACTCCGAGATCCACCGCGACCTGATGACCCTCTCCCGCAACGGCGCGCTCACCGACGCCGTCCTGGTCAGCGCGGACGAGGACCTCGCCCAGGTCGTCTCCGACGCCCAGGACCTCGGCGTCCGCGTCACCGTCGTGCACGTCGCCGTCGAGGGCAACTGGACCATCTCCCGGGTGCTGCGGCAGGAGTGCGACGACCTCATCGAGATCGGCGCCGGCCACCTGCGCCCCTTCGTCAACCTGCTCGCCGGTGTGGAGAGCACCGCCGGCTCCTCGTCCGGGACGAGCCCGCTGTCCAACGGGCACGGCTCCAACGGGCACGGAAGCTCGCTCGGCGCCCTCCAGGCCGCCGCGCACAACGGGCCGCCCCCGGCGTCCCCGCTGAGCCGGCCGCCGGTGCCGTCCGCGCCGCCGGTCCGCGACCTGGGCCCGGCCATGACCGGCAACGTCGGGCCGGGCGGTCCCGGCTCGGGCGGCGGAGGCACCGGCCCGATGCCGCTGCCCGGCAGCTCGGGCGGCGGGTCGTCCTACGGCTCGGGCGGTTCCGCGTACGGCTCGGGCGGCGGTTCCGCGTACGGCTCGGGCGGCTCGGGCGGTTCGGGCGGGTCCTCGTACGGCACCGGGGGGCACCAGGCGCACCTGCAGCCCGCCGCGACGCCGCCGGGGCCGTCCGCCACGCAGGCCCCGCCC
>NZ_SMKM01000385.1 GCF_004348665.1 Actinomadura sp. GC306
GTCCACCCCGATGGCCGGCGCCCGCCCGCAAGAACACCCCTCACGCACCCCGGAACCAACGACCGAACGCGACCAGCGCCCGCCGTCGCGACCGTCCGGACCGCCCCGCAGGCTCCCATCCACCCCAGCGCCCAGCGGCCGACTGCGGCGGCCGGACGATGAGGAACGCCCCCCGCGCCCGCGCCGCCCGGAACCGCCGGACGAGCACGACCAGAGCCCGCCGCGCAGGATTCCGTCCGCCCCGGGAGCGGGCGGTCCACCACCTCGGCTCAACGCGCGGAATCGCGAGGCGCACGGGGGTGGCCTGCCTCCTCGGCGGCTGGACGCACCACGGCTCCCCGCACGTTCCCCGAACTCCGCGCCGGCGGAGCCTGTCCCGGACGAACCAGTGCGTGCCCGCCAGGAGGAGCCGGCGGAGCTGCGGCCACCGGCGGATCCGTCCTCGGAGATCCCTGCGCTCTGGGGCAGGCCCGGTGGCCGGCCGAACGATACGGCGTCCGGGTCGGCGCAGGTCAGGCGCGGGCAGTCGATCGCCACCTACAAGCGGCCCGAGCTCGTCGAGATCGTCGGACGGGTCGCCGCGCGCGAGCCGGACCTGTCGGACGACCAGGTCATCGAGCTGGTCGCCCGCCTCCTCGGCTGCCCCGACGACGAGGCGCTCCTGGTCGGCGCCCGGCTCCGCTACGCCGTCGAGATGTACCGGAAACAAGCCGGCCGCGGCACCTCCGGAGAGTAGGAGCGGCTCAACCCCTGCCGCTGCGCCCGGCCGCGGTCACCGGCGACGGCCGCGCCTCTTTCCGGCTGATATACCGCACGAGCGGCGACCGTCCGAACTTCGTCAGGCGGTCCAGCGCGTCGTCGATCAACAGGTCCTTGGGAAGCCTGTCGACATGCCGCTGCCAGCATTCCTGATCGTCCGCCAGAGCCTTGATGAATCCCTGGCAAAGCTCCGGCGTGATGTGCGCCAGCCGTCCCCGCGCCGCCAGCAACGCAGCGATCATGCGGCTCCGCTCGGCGTCGTCCTTGATCCGCGGGGACACCTTTGCGAGGCTCAGCACGTGGTCGATGAACCTGCCGCGCCGCGCGATGAAGTCCGCCCAGTGCCGCAGATCCGCCTCGGCCACGGTGCGTCCCTGGTCGAGGAGCCAGAACACCCCCTCCGCGAGGACGTCCCCGATCTCCTCGCCCCGGGCCCGGTCGGGCGTCCTGTACGGGTCGTACGGCTGCTGGACGACCTTTCCCGTCACCGCGAGCTGCCGGAGTCCGGCCTTGGCATCGAGTAGGTAGAACCAGTCCTCGTTGTAGATGTTGGGGAAGAACGAGCGGTGGCGGGTGACCTCGATGGCCATGGCGCCGCCGCCGATGAACGACTCTTGATCGCCGCCCACGTCGCGGTAGGCATGGCAGACGACCGAGTTGTCAGGAAAACCGCCGATGGACAGACCGACGGCACTGTAGGTGTCGAGGAGGCCGGCCGCCGTCCTGAAGTCCTCGGGGGCTCCTACGGTGATGTCGTCGTCCAGGAAGACGATGCGTTCCCAGCCCATTAGATGGCTGAGCATCAGTGCGAAGTTGCGCTTGGCGCTGGTATCGGTCTTACGCGCGAACCGGCCCTTGAGCAGCCGGGAGGTCTTGAATTCCGGAAGCCGCAGAGCCTCCTGACCGGGTATGTCGATGGCGATCAGATCGGTGTCCGGGGGGAGCCTTCGTGCCGCGTGCCGGGCATTCGTATATCTACCGCTGTGCAGCGTGACCAGCGGGCATTCGAGCAAGGCCGCGATGCGCGCGGCCTCGGCGAGGTGCGCCGGAGCGCGCATGGTGGGGACGATGATCGCGTCGATGCGCGCTTGGGCCGAGCCGGTGTCGTCGGGATGCCAGAGCAGGTCCCGATGCGAGCCGTGGTGATCAAGAGTGAGGGCCGAGGTCATTGTGGCGGCGCCGCCCATTCGAAGAGCCGGTTCTCTTCGAGGGTCAGGTCGGGCGTCAACGGGACACCGTTCTCCACGAGGACGCGGGTGAGGATGAGGAACGTTTCACTGTCGCCGAACCGTCCACGGATGTACGTGGTGTTCCGGTCCCGGAAATTCTTGTCGGTCGTCGCGCGGACGGCGCCGTACGTCCCTCTTCCGTACATTCCGTTGCAGATGGTCACTGTGCGTTTGTGGTTATACGGATTGACGGCACGGGCGAAGAGGGCAACGTCCTCCTGAAGGCGCTCCCCGTCATCCGTCTGCTCAAGTCGGGGCAGGAACCGCTGAGGCTCGTCGGCGTCCCGGACCTCGAAGTAGGCCCCCTCAGGTGTGCTCCAGTCGCTCACCTGCTCGACCGGGAGGTCGAGCCGGTGGACCGCCGAGCGGGTGGCGGTATTCCAATCCACGCCGCCGACCAGGACGAGGTGGGTCGTGTAGTCGTCGGATTCGAGCTGCTGCGCGGTCCGCAGGTTCACCTGACTCGTCGGATTGCTCGCCCGGACGTGCCCGTGCAGCTCGAACAGGGAATCCAGGTCGGCGTAGCTGTAAAGGGCGATGTAGTCGGGATCGGCCGGATCGCTGTAGGGCATCTTCGCCAGCTTGTCGGCAGGCAACTGAGCGCAGACGAGCGTTATCGTCCTGCCGTCGCCGAAGGTCCACAGGCCCGGATCCGGCGATCCGGCGCCGGGTTCGGGGATCGGGAGGGCCGAGGTGGCCCCCAGCGCGCTATTGCGTAGTCGCATGAGCTCTCTTCGGAGGTCGTCTTTGACCTGGAGTTCCTCGGCCGTCATCTCCGCCGGGCCGACCAGATGCGGAGTTCCTCCGTCGAGGGAACGAGGTGTGGCGAAGAAGGTGGCGTAGTCGTCAAGTCTGTTGATCGGCGGAATCCTGGGCTTGCTTCTCGATTCCCACGACGACACCAGCGGGACGCTGAGCGGCTTGTCGCCGCCCAATGCGGCGGCGAGCTGCGCCTGCGTGATCGTCGTGCCCGGCCAGTGTTCCTTCCTGAGCGTGCGCAGGCGGTGGGCGAGGACCTGGGCCGGATCTTGTTCACGCTCCACCGATACTCCTTCAGCTGAAGTTCACTCCCGGGGTAAAGGTTTCATACCGTTCTCCGTTGTGAGTGAAACCCCAGCTAGCGGCCTTCTCTGGCCCTGTAAAAGTGCACGGGCCCTGGGCTTGTGGTCCGGTCGTGAAATCTCGAACCGACGCTTCACCGCTAAGTTCAGAGGGTAGAGCAAACATCAGAAGCAAGACTGGAAGTTTACTGAAGTCCACGCGAGATTTAGTCAGCGACGCGATTCCCGGGACCCCGTGCCGGACCTTGTGTCCGACTCCGGGACGACGGGCGCCACCCACCGGCGGGAGCGCCCGCAGTGACCTGTCCTTCGGCACGACGGGAACTTCCCCATGTTCGAGTCAGCCAGCGAGGGGCGGCGGCCGGCCGCCCACCTCACGCCTCCGAGCCAGCGCTGGAACCGCCTGTCGCGGGAGCGCCCATGGAGATTCTGAACGGTGAGGGCCGCGACCGTGCCGCCCGAGCCACCGGTGAGAACGTTCCGGCGCAGACCACGGCGCAGACCCCGGCGTCCCGTCCGGCGGGACGGACCGCCGGCACGGCGGCACTGGCCAAGTCTGTGACCCTGATGTCCGGCATCGTCGCCATCCTCGGCGCGGGCGGGGTCATCGCCGGAGCGGCCGGCCTGATCAGCGCCGGAGTCCTGGTGCTGATCGGCATTCCGGTCGCCGGATTCACGCGGAACCAGTGGATGGCCACTTCCAAGGGTCTGCAGTTCGTCGAGTCGGTCGCCGACGTCGAAGCGCTGAAGCGCAGTGACGCGTTCGCGTTCGCCCAGCCGATAGCGGCGATCCGCCGCAGGCCGCCCGGCGAGGACGGAGACACGCCGGTCGCGGAAGAGACCGACACGCAGGAGCAGTACTCCCTGCTGGAGATGGCAGGGCAGGGCGTCCTCGGGCCGGCCGGTTCCGCGCCGCCTCCCGGCGCCGCGCCCGCCATCCGTGCGGGAACGGCATCGCGATGGGCCGCGGACGCGCAGAAAACCTTCTGGGACTCGCTCACTTGCGCGGAGCGGGCGCGGCTTGTCGAGACGGCGCGGACGGTGGAGTTTCCGCCGGAGGCGGTCGTGTGGCACAGGGGGGAGGTCGCCGACCACGTGATCCTCATCCAGGCCGGTTACACGAGGATCTACGGTGGGCCGGCGGGCGGCGAGCGGATCATCGCCGTGCGCGGGCCGGGCGACCTGATCGGGGAGCGGGCCGCGCTGCATCGGAGTTCCCGGTCGGCGACGGTCGTCACGACGAAGGCGGTCCGCGGGCTGTTCATTACGACGGAGCAGTTCAGAGAGCTGGTCTCGGATCATCCGGACCTGCTCGGCGCCATGGAGGAGCAGGTGTACCGGCGGCTCAGCGGCGCGGCCGACCGGCGATGCTCGTGCGAGCCCCGGGCCGGGCGCGCGCACAGCGGCGCGGGCGACGACGGCGGCGACGGGGACGGTGACGGCGGCGACGGCGAAGGTGGAGACCCAGGGGCCGCCGGGTCGGGGGGCCTTGCGTCGCTTACCGCCGGGGTTCCGTCCGGAGGGTGGGTCGGGCAGAACTGCTCCGTCGTGTTCACGGACATCGCGGCCTACGGATCCCACGTGCGCAGTGAGGAGGACCGGCGGACCGTCCGGCGGGTGATGTACAAGGCACTGCGGGAGGCGTTCGAGGGGTCGGGGGTTTCCTGGAGCGCCTGTCACCGGGAGGACCGGGGGGACGGGGTGTTGC
>NZ_SMKM01000386.1 GCF_004348665.1 Actinomadura sp. GC306
GTCCGGCGCACCACCGCGGCGGCGCACCGGACACCGGACTCAGTCCTCGCCGCCCCGGCACCCGAACCCGTATCGGCGCCCGCGCCCTTCCCGCCGCCCGGCTCCGCGCCCTCGCTCTCCGCCAGCAGCTCACCGATCCGCGCCGCCGCCAGCCGCTTGAACAGCCGGTGCTCGCGGTTCCGGTCCAGCACCGCCACCTCCAGCGACGTCGCCTCCAGATGCCGGTCCGAATCCTGCGCCTCCAGCGCCCGCACCGCCGTCCGCAACGCGTCCGACAGCGACGACCCCTCCCGGTAACCGTCCTTCAGCGACTGCGCCACCGCATCGGCCTGCCCGCCCATCGCCACATAACCGTGCTCGTCCGCCACCGAACCGTCGAACGTCAACCGGTAGATCTGGTCCGTCTCCGCGTCCTCGCCCACCTCCGCGACGACCAGCTCCACCTCGTACGGCTTGTTCGTCTCCGTGAAGATCGTCCCCAGCGACTGCGCGTATACGTTCGCCAGCCCCCGCGCCGTCACGTCCCGGCGGTCGTACTGGTACCCGTTGATGTCCGCGTACCGGACACCCCCCAGCCGCAGGTTCTCGAACTCGTTGTACTTCCCCACCGCCGCGAACGCGATCCGGTCATAGATCTCACTGATCTTGTGCAGCGCCCGCGACGGATTGTCCGCCACGAACAGAATGCCGTCGTCGTACTGCAGCACCACGACACTGCGGCCACGCGAAATACCCTTCCGCGCATAATCCGCCTTGTCCTTCATCTGCTGTTCGGGCGACACATAGAACGGCATGGACACCGGTCAGGATCCCTTCTATCGCAGCGGGGCGGTCGGACCGCCCGGCGAGTCGTAACGTCCGTCGACGACGGCCTGCGCCAGCGCGCCCACCTCGTCCTCGCCCAAACGGCGATACCCGTCCGACGTCACCGACGCCACCACGGGGAAGATCCGGCGCGTCAGATCCGGCCCGCCGGTCGCCGAATCGTCGTCCGCCGCGTCGTACAGCGCCTGGACGCACACCAGCCCCGCGTCCTCCGCCGACAGATCCGGCCGGTACAGCTTCTTCAGCGCACCCCGCGCGAACACCGACCCCGAGCCCACCGAGTGGAAGTCCCGCTCCTCGTACCGGCCCCCCGCCGGGTCATAGGAGAAGATCCGCCCCTCGTCCCGCTCCTCGTCATAGCCCGCGAACAGCGGCACCACCGCCAGCCCCTGCATCGCCATCGCCAGGTTCTGCCGCACCATCGTCGCCAGCCGGTTCGCCTTGCCCTCCACCGACAGCGTCCGGCCCTCGCGCTTCTCGTAGTGCTCCAGCTCCACCTGGAACAGCCGCACCATCTCGATGCCGATGCCGGCCGTGCCCGCGATCGCGATCGCCGAGAACTCGTCCGCCCGGAACACCTTCTCGATGTCCCGCTGCGCGATCACGTGCCCCGCCGTCGCCCGCCGGTCACCCGCCATCACCACACCGCCGGGGAAGGTCACCGCGACGATCGTCGTCCCGTGCGGGATGTCCTCCCCCGCCCGCGACACCGGCGGCGTCCGCCCGGCCGGCAGCGACCCCGGTGAGTACGCCCCGAGAAACTCCGTGAACGACGACATGTCCGGGTTCGCAAACAACCCCGGCAGACGCCCGGTATGCGATTCGTGGGACGCCACGCGACTCCCTTCCCCTCAACCATGGCGCCGGCTCCCTCACGACCTCCACCGGCGCGGACGAGTACGACCCTACTGTTCAAGGTCGCCCGCGCGCATGCCGCATGATCCCCGGCCGAGTCAGCCCACGGCGAACCCCGCGGCGCATCCCCCGTGTTCACTCCACCCAGACGGGCCCCTCCCGCACCATCCCGAGGTGCGGATTCGCCTTGCGGTACTCCCCGTCCGCCGCCCAGTACGCCGCCCACCCGCCGCGCGGCACCTCCGCCGGATCCACGTCCGGGACGGTGAACGACAGACGCGTCCCGCCGCCGCGGGCCGGGACCGGCACCACCAGCCCGCCCGTCAGGTAGTCCGCCGCGCGGCGCAAGGCCACCGGGTCGTCACGCAGTTGCCCCATCCCGGAGTTGCACCCGTGGCACGCGATGCCTCGCACGGCACCGGTCTCATGGTCGTGGTCGACGTGCTTCGCCGGGAAGTCGAAGCAGACGGCGCAGAGACCGACCTGCATCCTCAGCAGCCACTCGGCGTCCTCGTCGTTGATCCCGTACTTCTGCCGGAGGTGGTAGTGCCTCGTGGACGCGAGGGAGTCCGCTCTCTTCCGCCAGTCAGGGTCCGAACGAACCCGCTCCGGACCGCCGAACACCCTCGCACCGGTCTCGAGTTCCAGCCGCCGCGCGTGTGAGCCGTCCAGCTCCAGGTACTCCGCCGCGAGACGCAGCCGCTCCGGGTCGTCCTCGAACTGGCCGAGCCCGCCGTTGCACTTGAAGCACAGGATGCGGCGGACGAGCCCGGTCATGTGGTCGTGGTCGACGTGCTTCGCCTCCGCCCGGAGGCAGATGACGCAGACGCCGCCCTGCTCGGCGATCATCCGCTCGACCTCTTCCTCGGTCACGCCGTAGCGCAGCTTCAGAAGGTAGTTCCGTCCACTCCCGTGGTTGCGCGCCCTTATCCCCGCCATGACCTTGTTGTGACACGGTCGGCAGTAGTTCGCGAGTCCTGACTTCTGTGAACGATTGCTGCCGAACTCGTCGATCGGCCTCGGTTCCTGACATCTGGGGCAGTACTTCATACCTTCCGGCACGTCCGACAGCCTTCGATAGGGCCTGGGCGCTTTGCCCAGCTTGGCCTGCCTCTTTCGATATGAGCGACCATTTCGAATCCCGAGACAGGGCCTGCAGTAGTGCGCCAGCCCATCTTTGGACGCCTTGTTCTTCGAGAACTCTGCGGCCTGCTTGATTTCCCCGCAGTCGGGGCACCTTTTCGAATGCATGGGCGGGACCTTACCGGTCCCGCCCATGCATTTACGTTGCCTTTGAGCAATGTCGCTATTGCTATGGAATGACCCTTGAACACTGTCCGATCAAAACGGACAAACCAGGATCATTCACCGCCTTTTTGCACGTAAGATCGGACAAAGTCCTCTGCGTTCTCTTCGAGAACTTCGTCTATTTCGTCCAGAATTGAGTCCACGTCGTCGGTGAGCGCCTCGTGGCGCTCCTGGACGTCCTCGGTGGTCGTGGCCTCGGTCTCCTCGACCTCTTCCGTGCGCCGGGTGGTCTGCTTCTGACCGCCGGTGTCCTTCGTGGCCATCTCGTACCTCCGCTCTGCCGGTCCTTCCGACCCTATCCCCGATCTTCGGCGGTCAGCGGATCTTGAAATCCGTTTTCCCGCCGCCGCGCCCGGGGGGCCGGGGACTTGCTCGGGTTATCGCCGGTCCACCGCCCACTGAAACGGGCATAGCAGTCACGAAACCGAGACCTCGCCCATCGGTGCAGGTCAGCGGTGCGATAGGACTCGATAGTCACACTATCCAACGGGGACGATCATGAGCCCGGACGACTCGCGCGGCGTCCGGGCTCGGCGGGTCCGGGTCAGCTCTGGCCGGTCAGGGTGGCCACCAGGTCGGCGGCCGTGCGGCAGCGGTCCAGGAGCGGCCCCACGTGCTGCTTGGTGCCGCGCAGGGGCTCCAGGGTGGGGACGCGCTGCAGGGACTCGCGGCCCGGGACGTCGAAGATGACGGAGTCCCAGGAGGCGGCGGCGACGGAGTCGGCGTACTGGCGCAGGCAGCGGCCCCGGAAGTAGGCCCGGGTGTCCTCGGGCGGGTCCTCGACGGCGGCCTCGACCACGTCCTCGGTGACCAGGCGCTGGATCCGGTCGCGGGCCACGAGGCGGTTGTAGAGGCCCTTGTCGGGCCGGACGTCGCTGTACTGCAGGTCGACGAGCTGCAGCCGCGGGTGGGACCAGTCGATGTTGTCGCGGCTGCGGTAGCCCTCCAGGAGTGCGAGCTTGGCGACCCAGTCGAGTTCGCGGGAGAGCTGCATGGGGTCCTCGCCGAGGCGGTGCAGGACCGATTCCCAGCGGTCGAGGACGTCCTTGGTCATCTCGTCCACGTCGGCGCCGAAGCGGTCCTCGACGTACTTGCGGGACTGTTCGAGGTACTCCATCTGGAGCTGCACGGCGGTCATCTTGCGGCCGTCGCGGAGCGTGAGGAGGTGCTTGCAGGACGGGTCGTGGGAGATGGCGCGGAGGGAGGCGACGGGCATGTCGACGGAGAGGTCGACGGTGAGGAAGCCGTCCTCGATCATGGCGAGGACGAGCGAGGTGGTGCCGAGCTTGAGGTAGGTGGACAGCTCGGCCATGTTGGCGTCGCCGATGATGACGTGGAGGCGGCGGTACTTCTCGGGGTCGGCGTGGGGTTCGTCGCGCGTGTTGATGATGGGGCGCTTGAGGGTGGTCTCCAGGCCGACCTCGACCTCGAAGAAGTCGGCGCGCTGGCTGATCTGGAAGCCGTCGCCGCGGCCGTCGACGCCGATGCCGACGCGGCCGGCGCCCGCGACGACCTGGCGGGAGACGAAGAAGGGGGTGAGGTGCCGGACGATGTCGGCGAAGGGGGTCTCGCGGCGCATGAGGTAGTTCTCATGGCAGCCGTAGGAGGCGCCCTTGTTGTCGGTGTTGTTCTTGTAGAGCTGGATGGGGTGGGTGCCGGGGACCATGGCGGCGCGCTGGGCGGCGTCGGCCATGACGCGTTCTCCGGCCTTGTCCCAGATGACGGCGTCGCGGGGGTTGGTGCATTCGGGGG
>NZ_SMKM01000387.1 GCF_004348665.1 Actinomadura sp. GC306
GACCCGCTTGAGCTGGGCGGACAGGTGCGACTGGAGGGGCTGCCCCACCGCCGCCATGTCGTAGGCCCAGCCGAGGTCCTCGCCGATCATCCCGTAGAGGCGGTGCCCGCCCGTCACCTCCTTGGCCGACTCCGTGCGGGCGACGACGTCCGTCTGCAGCTCGATCCGCGTGAACGCCACGTTCCCGACGTAGATCTCGACGATGCCCGTGGGATGCGCCAGCGTCACCTCGACCTTGTGGTCGGGACGCGGCCGCCAGTAGCCCGTCTCCATGCCGAGCGGCCGCCCGAGCGTCCCGTCCTCCTCGATCATCCACGTCCGGCTGGCATAGATGAGGAACGGCTTCCCGACGTGGGTGAAGGACATCTCCTGACCGAAGTTGAACGACTCGATCGTGGGATAGCCGCCGACGCCGGCGCCCTCCCAGGTGCCGAGGAGGAACTTCAGCGGCTCGAGGTCCGGATGCAGCTCAGGATCCATGGGCACCGAGCGTAGCGGCGCCGCCGCCCCCGCGCGTCCCGTGCCCGGCCGGGCTACTTGAGGCGACCGAGGCGGATCACCAGCAGGACGGCGGCGACCGCCATGAGCCCGAGGACGAGGACGAGGATCCCCGCGTTCACCATCCCAGTCATAGCGCGATGCTACGCGGGCACCGGAACTCGCGGGCAGCGGGACTAGAGTGCGGCTATGGCGAGACCACTGGTGATCAAGGTCACGGCGGGGGCCGACGCACCCGAGCGCTCCAACCAGGCGTTCACGGTCGCCGCCGCCGCGGCGGCGAGCGACGTGCCCGTGTCCCTCTGGCTGACCGGCGAGTCCGCGTGGTTCGCGCTGCCGGGGCGGGCGGCGGAGTTCTCACTCCCGCACGCCACTCCCCTGGACGACCTTCTCGCCGTGATCCTCGCCACCGGGCGCATCACCCTCTGCACCCAATGCGCGGCCCGGCGCGACATCGGTCCCGACGACGTCCTCCCGGGCATCCGCATCGCCGGGGCGCCGACCTTCGTCGAGGAGATCACCGCCGACGGAGTCCAGGCGCTCGTCTACTGACGCTTTGCCGTCTACTGACGCCCTGCCGTGCACTGACGCCCTGCCGTGCACTGACGCCCTGCCGTTCACCGACGCCCTGCGCCGGGCCGCGAGGGCGAGGACGGCACCGGCCGTGGCGGCGCCGGCGAGGCCGAGCATGAGGTCGCCGATGGTGTCGCGGTAGATGGACACGCTCTCGGGGGTGTCGAGGATGAAGACGCCGTACTCGAAGAACTCCCAGAGGATCGCCGCCACGGCGCCCATGCCGGTGCAGCACAGCGCGAGCGCCCAGGGCGGGAGCCCGCTCCACCGCCGCAGCGCCAGGCCGCCGGCGGCGCTGAGCAGCGCCCAGTTGCCGAAGTGGCACGCGTCGTCGAACCAGGTGACGGTGTCGTACAGGTCGGCCGCGTTCCCCGCGACGTCGATGAGGAACGGGAGCGTCAGGAGGAGGTCGATGTCCCACGGGAACGCCTTGCCCTGGCCCCGCAGCGCCCAGATCAGGGTGACGAGCATGACGGCGGCGGGGTAGGCGGCCACGCGGACGCCCATCGCCTTGTCCGCGAACCGGTCCCACTCGGGGAAGGCCACGGCGAGCGCGAGCAGGACGGCCAGGGCCGCCTTGGCGAGAAGGGCGGGGGGACGCCAGCGCGAAGTTTCCATGCCGGCAGCCTGCCGCCCGCGTCCGGGGGTTCGCATCGGCGGAGATACTCAGTCTCACGTGGGTGAACTCACCCGGTTCCGAGCGGCGGGGAACGCTTCACGACCCGGTAAATCCGCGTTCACCGAACGGCCCCGCCCGCGTCACCGCACATGGGACGGTAGAAGAGCCGCAGAACGGATATACGACAGCCGACGTCTCGCCCCACCGATGGAGCCTCCGCATGATCGAGATTTCCGCATGGGCATGGACCGCGACGATCGCGCTGGTCGTCGGGCTCTTCGTGCTCGATCTCCTGGTGGCCGTCCGGCGGCCGCACGCGGTCGGCATGCGGGAGGCGACGTTCTGGTCGGTGTTCTACGTCGCCGTCGCGCTGCTGTTCGGCCTCGCCGTCTGGATGATCGCCGGCGGGACGGCCGGCACCGAGTACTTCTCCGGCTACGTCGTCGAGAAGAGCCTGTCGGTCGACAACCTCTTCGTGTTCGTGATCATCATGGCGCGGTTCGAGGTCCCCGACGAGTACCAGCAGAAGACGCTGCTGTTCGGCATCGCCGCCGCGCTCGTCCTGCGGGCCATCCTGATCGCGGTGGGCGCCGCGGCGATCAGCCTGTTCTCCTTCACGTTCCTGATCTTCGGCCTGGTGCTGATCTGGACGGCGATCCAGCTCATCCGGCACCGCAACGAGGAGCCGGACGTCGAGGACAACCTCCTGGTGCGCCGCGCCCGCAAGCTGTTCCCGATCAGCAACGACTACCACGGCGGCCGGATGCTCGCCCGGGAGAACGGCCAGCGCGTCGCGACCCCGCTGCTGATCGTGTTCGTCGCCATCGGGAGCACGGACCTGCTGTTCGCCCTCGACTCCATCCCCGCGGTGTTCGGCGTGACGAAGGAGCCGTTCATCGTCTTCACCGCCAACGCGTTCGCCCTGCTCGGGCTGCGCGCCCTGTACTTCCTCGTCGAGGGCCTGCTGGACCGCCTGGTCTACCTGACGATCGGGCTCTCCTCGATCCTGATCTTCATCGGCGTCAAGCTCATCCTGCACTTCCTGCACGAGGACGTGTCCAAGTCCGTGCCGGAGATGCCGACGCCGCTGTCGCTGGTGGTCATCCTGCTGATCCTGGTCGTGACGACCGTCGCCAGCCTGCTCCGCGTCCGGGCCCACCCGGAGGAGAAGGCCAAGCCCGGCTCGCTCCGCACCCGCGCCAAGGCGAAGCCGCGCGAGGACGACCGCGCCAACCCCTGACCCGTCGGCGTGTCGTCGTCGCGAGGCCGGACGACGACACGCCGCGGGTCGGCGGAGTCGCTCAGCCCATGCTCTTCGCACCGTCCAGGGACTCCCGGATGATGTCGGCGTGCCCCGCGTGCTGGGCCGTCTCCGCGATGATGTGCAGCAGCACCCGCCGGACCGACCAGTGCGCGTCCTGGAACCACGGCGCCTTCGGCAGCGGCTGCGTCGCATCCAGGTCGGGGAGGGCGGCGACCAGTTCGTCCGTACGTCGCGCCACCTCGGCATAGGCGTCGAGCACGCCGGCCAGCGTCTCGCCGGGCAGCATCCGGAACTCGTCGGCCCGCCGCGCGAAGTCCTCTTCGGTCAGGGAGTCGAAGTCGCCGAGCGCGGACGGGCCGTCCACGAGGAAGTCCGCCCAGCCCTGCTCGACCGCGGAGACGTGCTTGATCAGGCCGCCGAGGCACAGCTCGCTGGCCGTCGTCCGCGCCGCGGCCTGCTCGTCGTCGAGGTCGCGGGTGGTGAAGCGCAGGAAGTGCCGGTGGGTGGCGAGCATCGCCAGCAGGTCGGCGCGCTCGCCGGTCGGTGCGGTGGCCGGGCTCCGGTGCTCCGCCGTCGTGTTCACAGTCATGGCCATCGCCTTTCGGTCGTTCGTTCTCCGGCTGACGAACACCAAGCTAGGAGCCATAGCGGTCACTTCCTGTCCTGAAGTGCCGCAGGATGGGAGACATGGCGAACACCAGCGACCGGACGCTCCGGCTGCTCTCCCTGCTCCAGACCCACCGCTACTGGCCGGGGGCCGAGCTGGCCGACCGCCTGGGCGTCTCCGTCCGCACCCTGCGCCGGGACATCGACCGGCTGCGCGAGCTGGGCTACCCGGTGCACGCCCAGCGCGGCATCGAGGGCGGCTACCAGCTCGCCGCGGGCGCGACGCTGCCGCCGCTGGTCATCGACGACGAGGAGGCGGTCGCGCTCGCGGTCGGGCTGCAGGCCGCGGCGCAGGGCGCGGTGGCGGGGATCGCCGAGTCCTCGGTGCGCGTGCTGGCCAAGGTCGTGCAGGTCATGCCGGCCCGGCTGCGCCACCGGGTGGAGGCGCTGCGCGCGGTGACCGTGCCCGCCGACTGGGGCCGTCCCGTCGGGGCGGAGATCGACTCCAGCGTTCTCACGACGATCGCGCTGGCCTGCCGCGACGCCGAACGGCTCCGCTTCGCCTACACCGACGCGCAGGGGCGGGCGTCCGACCGGCACGTCGAGCCGCACCGGCTGGTGCCGGTGGGGCGGCGCTGGTACCTGGTGGCGTACGACCTCGTCCGGCACGACTGGCGCAGCTTCCGCGTCGACCGGCTCAGCGCCCCGGACGGGACCGGCGCCCGGTTCCTCCCCCGCGAACTGCCCGCCGCGGACGCCGCCGAGTTCGTCAGCGGCAGCCTGCGCGAGCCGCCGCGCTCGTACCGGGTGGAGGTGCTGGTCGACGCCCCTGCGGCTGCCGTCCGGACGAAAATCGGCCGCTGGTGCAGCGTCGAGGAGATCGACGCCGAACGCAGCCGGGTGCGGATGACCACCGACACGCTGGACTGGCCCGCCATGGCCATGGGCGTAGTAGGCGCCGACTTCCAGGTAGTGGAGCCCCAGGAGCTACGGGACCAGCTGAGCGACTGGGGAGCCCGCTTCACACGAGCCACCCGTTGACTTGCCGCTCGTTGACTTGCGGCGTGTTGCCCTTATGGAGCGCTCCATAAGGGCAACACGCCGCAAGTGAACGCATCCGGGGGGCTGGCGTTAGTTGCTCGCCAGAGTTCGGGTGCGGGCGGTCGGG
>NZ_SMKM01000388.1 GCF_004348665.1 Actinomadura sp. GC306
CCCCCGGCCGCACCCCCGATCGGCGAACCGAGCACCGACGAGCGCACCGACGAGCGCACCGACGACTGGCGGCCGCACCCATGAACGTGCTCATCTGCGATGACCACGCGGTCTTCGCCGAGTCGCTCTCGCTCGTGCTCACCGACGCCGGGCACGGTGTCGTCGGGGTGGCCTTCTCCCCCGCCGACGCGCTGCCGGTGCTGCGGGACCGGCGGCCCGACGTCTGCCTGACCGACCTGCGGTTCCCGGCGGGCACGGCGCTCGACTGGATGCCGCGGCTGCGGGCCGCGTCGCCGGACACGAGGTTCGTCGTCCTCACCGGCTACCTCGAACCGTCGGTGCTGGACGCCGGGGTCCGCGCCGGCGTCCGGGGCTTCGCGCACAAGGGCCAGCAGGCCGGCGACGTCCTCACCGTGCTGCGCCGGGTCGCGGACGGCGAGGTCGTCGTCGACCAGGCGGTCCGGCGGAGCGGGACGCGGCAGCGCACCCAGGCGCAGCGGGTCGCGCAGTTCCTCACCCCGCGCGAGCGCGAGGTGCTGACCCGCCTGGTGCGCGGCGAGTCCACGCAGGCGCTCGCGAAGGCGATGGGCGTGACGCGCAGCACGGCGCGCAGCCACGTGCAGAGCGTGCTGAGCAAACTCGGCGTCCACTCGCAGCGCGAGGCGGTGATCGCGGCGGCCAGGCACGGCCTGGTCAGCGTCGAGACCGGGGAGTGGCTCGCGGGCTGACCGGCGCCCGCCGCGGGGGCGGGTCCCCGGAAACGGCCGAATCCGGACCTTCATGGTTCGGCCGGTACGCGTTAGCGTCCGCCTGGAAGGAGGTTCCCATGCCGCGACGGCACGGCGCGCCGCCCCTCTCCGGCGCGGGCGCCCTCGACTGCGCCGCCACCTACACCCGCGGGGTCCCGCACGACCGGTTCGCGCGGCTCCGCGGCAAGACGCCCGTGGTGTGGCAGGACGGCCGCGCGGCCGGCCGGCCCGGCGCCTGGGCGGTGCTCCGGTACGCGGACGTCCACCGGGCCCTCACCCGCCCCGTGCTGTTCCCGCCGGGGAGCGACGGCGTCCTGCACGGACCCATGATCCGGGACGTCCCGGACGGCGCACGCCCGCCGGGCGCCGCGCTCATCGACATGGACCCGCCGGCCCGCGACCTGCTCGGCCGCATCCCGCGGCGGGAACCGGCCGACTTCGTCGCCGACGTCGCCCGCGACCTGCCCGAGACACTGCGGAACACGCTGGCCGGCGGCCTCTACGCGCTGCTGCGCCACCCCGAGCAGTACGCCCGGCTCCGGGCGGAACGCTCCGACGACGGGCTCCTCGACAGCGCGGTGGAGGAGATGCTGCGCTGGTGGACGCCGGTCCTGCAGGTCTGGCGCACCGTGCGGCGCGGCACCGTCGTCGGCGGCGTGCCGCTGCTGGCGGGCGAGCGGGTCGTGCTCTGGCTGGTCTCCGGCAACCACGACGACGCGGTGTTCCCCGAGCCGGACCGGTTCGTCCCCGAGCGGTACGCCCTGGGCGCCCGGCCCCACCTCTGCTTCGGCGCCGGCCACCGCGCGTGCCCGGGCGGGCGGCTCACCCGCGTGCACCTGCGCGCGCTGCTGGCGGCGCTGCTGGAGCACCCGGGCACCCTCCGGCTCGCGGGCGAGCCGGCGCCGCTGCGGTCCAGCGCCCGGCACGGGTTCGAGCGGCTGCCCGTCCGCTGGGCCGGCTGAGCCGGCCGCCGCTACCTCCCGCGGAGTAGGCGGGGGCACTCCCCGCGGCCGACGCCGGGCCGGCGGCCGATGACCTACCGTGCCGGTATGAGCACTTCACCGCCGCACGGCCCGGCGCGGGCCACCTGGCCGCGCCCGGGCCTGTGGCCGGTGTGGGTCGTCCCGGCCTTCCTCGCGTTCTTCCAGGTCTTCGGCTCGCTGGGCGCGCAGCACGGCGGCGGGTCACCGGGGCCGCCTTGGGCGGAGGGCGCCGGGTCCGGCACCGGGCACACCGATTTGGACGCGCTCGGGTTCGGCCTGCTCCTCGCCGGCCCGGCGCTGCTGCTGCTCCGCCGCCGGCATCCGGTGCCGACACTGGCCCTCACCGCGGCGGTGACCGTCCTGTACCTGCTGCGCGCCTACCCCTACGGCCCCGTGATCTTCTCGATGGCCGTCGCAATGTTCGCGGCCGTCGTCGCCGGGCACCGGCTCGCCGCCTGGGCCGGGACGGGCGCCGTCCTCGCCGCATACTTCGCCGTGACCACCGCCGTCGGCGTCCCGGCGGACGAGCGCGGGAGCGGCGGGCTCTTCCCGGTGGAGCGGCCGTCGCTCCTCGCGATGACGCTGGTGACCGCGTGGGCGCTGGTGGTGCTGGTCACCGCCGAGCTCGTCCGGACGCGGGGGCAGCGCGCCGCGGAGGCCGCCCGCATCCGCGCCGAGCGGGACCGCCGGCAGGCGAGCGAGGAGCGCCTCCGGATGGCCCGTGAGCTGCACGACGTCCTCGCGCACAACATCTCGATGATCAACGTCCAGGCCGGGGTGGCGCTGCACCTGCTGGACGAGAACCCCGAGCAGGCCCGGACGGCCCTCGCCGCGATCAAGGACGCCAGCAAGGAGGCGCTCACCGAGATGCGCGGCGTGATCGGCGCGCTGCGGGCGCAGGGCGAGACCGCGCCCCGCTCCCCCACCGCCGGGCTCGGCGGGCTGGCGGACCTCGCGGCCCGTGCCCGCGCCGCCGGGCTGCGCGTCGAGGTCGAGATCACCGGGGACCGCCGCCCGCTGCACGCGGGCACGGACCTCGCCGCGTTCCGCATCGTCCAGGAGTCGCTGACGAACGTGACCCGGCACGCCGGGCCCGGCCCGGTGACGGCGCGCGTCGCCGTCGCCTACCGTGAGGACGAACTCGTGGTACGGGTCGAGGACGACGGCCGGGGAGCGCCTTCACTGGACGGCTCGCCGGCCGGCTCGCCGACCGGCAGCGGGATCCGCGGCATGCGGGAACGGGCGGCGGCGCTCGGCGGCGAGCTCACCGCCGGGCCGCGGCCGGGCGGCGGGTTCCGCGTCCGGGCCCGCCTCCCGCTGACCGGCGGACCGGACGCCGGAGAGGGGTCCCAGTGAGCCGACGCCACCACCGGAGGGGCTGACCATGCGGGTCTCAGGCGGAACACCGGACGGCGACCCGGCGATCAAGGTCGTGCTGGCCGACGACCAGGTCCTCGTCCGGGCCGGGTTCCGGGCGCTGCTGGACGCGCAGCCCGGGATCGAGGTCGCCGGGGAGGCGGGCGACGGCGAGGAGGCGGTCGCGCAGGCGCGGCGGCTGCGGCCCGACGTCATCCTGATGGACATCCGCATGCCGGGGCTGGACGGCCTGGAGGCCACCCGGCGGATCGCCGCCGACGACCGCCTGGCCGGCGTCCGGATCGTCATCCTGACGACGTTCGAGCTGGACGAGTACGTGTTCGAGGCGCTGCGCGGCGGCGCGAGCGGGTTCCTCGTGAAGGACACCGAGCCGGTGGAGCTGATCCACGCCGTGCGGGCCGTGGCCGCCGGCGACGCGCTGCTGTCGCCCGGCGTGACCCGGCGGCTGATCGCCGAGTTCGCGATGCGGGCCAAGGAGCCGGCGCCGGCGCCGCGGCTGAACGCGCTGACCGACCGGGAGCGGGAGGTCATGGCGCTGGTCGGCGAGGGCCTGACCAACGAGGAGATCGCGGCCCGGCTGGTGGTGAGTCCCGCGACCGCGAAGACGCACGTCAGCCGCACCATGGTCAAGCTCGGCGCCCGCGACCGCGCGCAGCTCGTGGTGTTCGCCTACGAGTCCGGGCTCGTCAAGCCGGGGTGGCTGCCCTAGCGGCTCCGCACCGGCGACCTGGCCCGAGCCTGGCGGCTCCGCGCTGGGCGGATTCACTGTCGTCCTCCGCCGGGACGTGACAGGGTGGAAGTGCCCAGGCCGCCACGGACGCGAAGGAGCCCGGTGCCCAACGACACGAGGATCCTGGCCGTCGACGACCGCGCGGAGAACCTGACCGCCCTCGCGGCCGTGCTCGACGCCCTCCCGGTGGAGGTCGTGCCGGTCACCTCCGGCCAGGCGGCCCTCAAGGAGCTGCTGAACGACGACTTCGCGCTGATCCTGCTCGACGTCGTCATGCCGGAGATGGACGGGTTCGAGACCGCCGGGCACATCAAGTCGCGGCCCCGCACCCGCGACATCCCCATCATCTTCCTCACCGCGGGCGGCGCGGCGGGCGAGCAGGCGTTCCGCGGGTACGCCGCCGGGGCGGCCGACTACCTCACCAAGCCGTTCGACCCGTGGCTGCTGCGCGCGAAGGTGTCGGTGTTCGTCGACCTGCACCGCCGCAACCTGGAGTTGCAGCGGCAGGCGAAGCTGCTGCGGCAGACCCGCGCCGAGGGCGGCGAGGGCGGCGGAGTCCCGGCAGGCTGCGAGCGGCTGCTGTCCGTCCTGGACGAGCGGCTCAGGCTGGTCGAGGAGGACGCGGCACTGATCCGCGCCGGCGAACCGGCCGCGGGCCTGGACGAGCACGTCGCCGACCTGCGGCTCGCGCTGGACACCCTCTCCGCCGGAAGCTGACCCCGCCGGAAACTGACTCAGCCGGAAACTGACCCCGCCGGAAGCTGACTCACCCGGAAACTGACTCAGCCGGAAGCTGACGCCCGGTTCGGCCGGCCGGCGGGTGGCCGGGTCAGGCCGGTGCGGCGGGGAGTGCGGGCGGGAGTGCGG
>NZ_SMKM01000389.1 GCF_004348665.1 Actinomadura sp. GC306
GCTCCCCACGCCCCCCGATACCGGTGAGGAGAGACGGACCGATGCCCCCCGACGTATTGCCGAGCGACGGCCGACCCCGCACGTGGACGGCGGTGATCCGCTGCGACGACGGCGACCACACGCTGGACCTGACCCACCGCGAGGTGGTCGCCGAGCGCCTGCTGCGGACATCGCGCAAGCACTCCTACGACCCGGACGTGGACATCGACTGGGACGTCCCGCAGGACCCGGACGTGTTCTACATGCCCCCGCAGCTCATCTCCATCTACGAGACGCCGCTGTGGGACGGGCTGACGCACCGGCAGCGCGTGGAGCTGTCGCGGCGGGAGATGTGCAGCATCGCCTCCTTCGGCATCTGGTCGGAGATGCTGCTGATGCAGGCGCTGGTGATGCACGCCTACCGGCAGCGCTACGACAGCGACCACGTCGCCTACGCGCTGACGGAGATCGCCGACGAGTGCCGGCACTCGCAGATGTTCGGCCGGATGGTCCGGACGTGCGGGCTGCGCACGCACCGCCCGCGGGCGGCGGAGTTCCACATCGCGAAGCTGCTCGGGGCCGTGTACGACCCGATGCCGGTGTTCGCGGGGACCCTCGTCGTGGAGGAGTTCACCGACGCGTTCCAGCGCATGACGTTCCCGGACGAGGACGTGCAGCCGCTGGTGCGGCAGGTCACCCGGATCCACGTGATCGAGGAGGCGCGGCACATCAAGTACGCCCGCGAGGAGCTGAAGCGGCTGGTCGCGGTGCTGCCCGCGGTGCGGCGGCGGATGGCCGCCGCGGGCCTGGCGCGCGTGACGCGGGTGGCGACCGGCCAGCTGATCCACCCGTCGTGCTACTCGGCGGTGGGGCTGGACCCGCGGCTGGCGCGGCGGGTGGCGGCGATCAGCCCGCACCGGCGCGCGACGATGGCGTGGGCGTTCCGCAAGTGCACCGCGTTCTTCGACGAGGTCGGCTTCCTGGACGGCCGGGCCCGCGACATCTGGCGGCGCGCCGGCCTACTGGAACGGTAACCGGCGCCGGCTGTCCGGCTCGAGCAGCACAACACCGCGCGGCCCCACGGGGCGCCCGGCGGCAAGCCACCCATCACCCGGCTGATACCAGGATCCTGACCGAGTACGGTCGGCGCCCGTCAGCCGAGCCAGAGGGCCCGGACGATCACGATTCTCTCGCCCCGCACATCGGGCAGATAAGCCACCATGAGCCGGCCCCGGTGCTCCCTTTGCAGCCCCGGGACGTCACCGGTGTGCGCCGCGCCTTCGGGGAAGAGCATCGAATCCCGCGTCGCGATTTCACGAGCGAGGCTCTCGAGCTCTGCGATCGCCTCGGACGGCAGCCCGTCCAAGAGGTCGTCGGGATCGTACTCCCAGGCCCACTCACTCACCCGCGACCGCTCGACCGGCCGCGCGGACGATGTCACCGATCTCACGGATCGCGCGCTGCCGGACCTCGGGGTCGGCACTGGCCATGGCGCGTTCGGCCGCGCGCAACCGGCGGGCGGTCTCCGGGTGGCGCTCGATCTCCACGATTTCACCCCAGTGCAGGTGGAACCTGCGGATGGGGACGATGCTGCCGTTCTCGCCGGCCTCGACGAACGCCTTCTGCATGTCCTCGAACAACTCGGGCAGCCGCGACGGCGCCACAGTCGCCACCGCCTTGCGGAGCGCGGGCCAGGTCAGTTCCGGCATGGGAATCAGCGGCTCCTCACGCCCCTCGCGCTGTGCGACCATCTGCCGCCCTCCTGTTCAGTGGCCTGCGGGCCAGAATAGTCGGCCCGACCGACAACCTAGAGGGAACGAGGCCCCAGGCGGCGCGCGACGATGGCGTGGGCGTTCCGCAAGTGCACCGCGTTCTTCGACGAGGTCGGCTTCCTGGACGGCCGGGCCCGCGACATCTGGCGCCGCGCCGGGCTCCTGGAACGGTAACCGGTTCTACTTTCGGCCATTTCCTGGAGACCCCGAAGTTGATATTAGAAAATGATTCATAAATGCTGCGGGGTTGGTCCGGGTGCTGGGATGCAAAAGGGCCGCGGAGGGGGGTCCACTCCGCGGCCCCGTCGACGTTGCGGGTTGCCGACCTGGGGTTATACCCAGGACACTCCTACCGATTGGACGGTCACGTCGTCGACCTCCTCCTCCCAGGTGCCTCGAATACGCCGATCACCCGGCCTCGTTCGGGGAGCATGATCGGCATACCCCCTCCCTTTGCCACATCACCCTAGAAGCTCTTGACAGAGAATATGCCATGATCGGCCGATTCAGGTCAGAAATGATTTAGCGCGGTGACGACTTCGCGGGCGACGGCGGCGGCGCGGTCCAGCGAGGCCCGCTCCGCCGCCCGCCGGCCGACCGCGCCGGGGGCCGGCTCGCTGTAGCTGACGGTGAGGACCGCGTTGCGCGTCCGGGCGGTGACCTGCCCGATCACGGCCGGCCCGGCCTCGGCGGCCTTGGCCCAGCGGTACGCCTCGTCCCCGACGTCCGGCTGCCGCCGCAGGCTGATCGTCCGGGCGGGCGGCGCGTCGTGCGCCTGGGCCCACCGCTCGTCGTAGAGGTTCGCGGCGTCCTCCACCGGGGTGGCGGTGTTGTCAGGCGCGTACAGGTGCGCCTCCACGCGGAGCCACCGGGCCGGCGAGCCCGCCGCGGCGTACGTGCACGTGGTCAAGGTCGAGTTGCCGCTCTGCTGCCGGCGCGCCTCCGGGACCGCCCGGTCGACGGTCTCCTGCGAGACCGTCCCGCACGGCGACGGCAGCGCCCGGACGAACTCCGGCGACCGCACCGGTTCCCGCGACGCGCCGTCGGTCATCGGCCGCACGGCCGCGGCGTCCTCGCCGCCGCCACCGCCATCGCTCCGGCCGGGAACCACCAGGAACACGACCGCCCCGGCCGCCGCGACGGCGGCGAGCACCGCCAGCAGCTTCAGCAGCCGCGGGCCATGGGACGGCGATGGCGGCTCCGGTGCGGAGTAGAACCGGTCGAACGGCTCCGGCGGACGTTGAAGTCCCACTCCCCGCTCCTCACTCCCCCGTCTCGGTGACTGGGCCCGCCACAAGTCAACGTAGTCAGGCCCCATGTTCCTGACCAGGCCCCCGGACGGTATGGATTGTCAGACCTCGTGGTCACAATGGAGAGGTGCTGCTAGCCGACATCACGCGGACGTCGCAGGCCGTCGCGGGCACCTCGGGCCGCAAGGCCAAGGTATCCGCGCTCGCGGAGTGCCTGCGCACGGCCGATCCCGGCGAGGCGGCCACCGTGGTGGCCTACCTGTCGGGTGAGCTGCCGCAACGCCAGATCGGCGTCGGGTACGCCTCACTGCGCGACGTCCCGCCCCCGGCCGCGGAACCGTCGCTGACCGTCCCGGAGGTGGACGCCGCGTTCACCGAGATCGGCGCGGTCTCCGGGCCGGGCTCGGTCGCGCGGCGGCGCGCGCTGCTCGCCGCGCTGCTCGGCCGCGCCACCCGCGCCGAGCAGGACTTCCTCGTCCGGCTGCTGGCGGGCGAGCTGCGGCAGGGCGCGCTCGACGGGGTGATGGCCGAGGCCGTCGCGGCGGCGGCCGGGGTCCCGGCCGCCGAGGTCCGGCGGGCGCTCATGCTGCGCGGCACGCTCGGCCCGGTCGCCACGGCCGCGCTCGCCGACGGCGTCGCCGGGCTGCGCGCGTTCACCCTGGAGGTCGGGCGGCCCATCAAGCCGATGCTCGCGGCGTCCGCCCCGTCCGTGGAAGAGGCGTTCGCCAAGCTCGGCGCCGAGGCGGCCGTCGAGTGGAAGCTCGACGGCATCCGCGCGCAGCTCCACATCTCCGACGGCGAGGTCCGGGTGTTCACCCGCACGCTGGACGACATCACCTCCCGGCTACCGGAGGTCGTAGCGGCCGTGCGGGAGCTGCCGGTCCGCGAGGCCGTGTTCGACGGCGAGCTGATCGCGCTCCGCCCGGACGGCGGCCCCCACCCGTTCCAGGTGACCGCCGCCCGCACCGCCACCCGCACGGCGAAGAACACCGAGCCCGTCCCGCTGTCGGTCCACCTGTTCGACGTCCTCCACCTCCGCGAACCCGGAGACCCCCCGGGCGGCGACCTGCTGGACGCATCGGGCGCGGAGCGGGGCGCGGCACTCGTCCGGCTCGTCCCCGAAGAGCTGCGGATGCCGCGGGTCGTCACCGCCGACCCGCAGCGGGCGCGTGAGGTGTTCGACGAGGCCGTCGCGCGCGGCCACGAGGGCGTCGTGATCAAGTCGCTCGACTCCCCGTACACCGCGGGACGCCGCGGCGCCGGGTGGATCAAGGTCAAGCCGCGCTACACCCTCGACCTCGTCGTCCTCGCGGTCGAATGGGGCAACGGCCGCCGCCGGGGCCTGCTGTCCAACCTGCATCTCGGCGCCCGCGACCCCGAGACCGGCGGCTTCGTCATGCTCGGCAAGACGTTCAAGGGCCTCACCGACGAGCTCCTGGCGTGGCAGACGAAGAAGCTCCGCGAACTGGCCGTGCGGGAGGACGCCCACACCGTCCACGTCCGGCCCGAGCTTGTCGTCGAGATCGCGTTCGACGGCGTCCAGCGAAGCCCCCGCTACCCGGGCGGCATAGCCCTCCGCTTCGCCCGGGTCCTCCGCTACCGCGAGGACAAACCCGCCACCGAAGCCGACACGATCGACACGGTAAGAGCCGTAGCCCCCCGCACGGACTGACCTCCACGTCCCCGACCACCCCTCC
>NZ_SMKM01000038.1 GCF_004348665.1 Actinomadura sp. GC306
GTGCGGGGGCCGGTGCCGGGGACGGGGTCATCGTCGAGTCCTACATCCCCGGCAAGGACTACCGGGTCCTGGTGGTCGGCGGCCGGGTCTCGGCGGCGGCCGAGCTGACCGCCGCCTGCGTCACCGGCGACGGCGCCGCCACGGTCGCCGCGCTGGTGGAGCGGGTCAACGCCGACCCCGCCCGCGGCACGGGCCACGACCGGCCGCTGACCCGGCTGGCGCTCGGCCCGGCGGAACTGGCGCTCCTCGCCGGGCAGGGGCACGGCCCGGAGACGGTCCCGGACGCCGGGGAGCGGGTGTGGCTGCGCCGCAACGCGAACCTGTCCACCGGCGGCACGAGCCGCGACGTGACCGGCGAGATGCACCCGGACGTCGCGGCCATGTGCGTGCGGGCGGCCGCCGCCGCCGGGATGGACGTGTGCGGCATCGACCTGCGGCTGCCCGGCATCGGCTCCCCGCCGCCCGCCGAGCCCGGCGCCGCCGGGATCCTGGAGGTCAACGCCGCCCCCGGCCTGCGGATGCACCTCGCCCCGCACGAGGGCGCCGCCCGCGACGTCGCCGGCGACGTCATCGACCTGATGTACCCCGCCGGGACGCCGTCGCGGGTGCCGGTCGTGTCGGTGACCGGCACCAACGGCAAGACCACCACGGTCCGGATGATCGCGCGGATGCTGGAGCTGGACGGCCGGCGGACCGGCATGACCAGCACCGAGGGCGTGTACGTCGGGGGCCGGCTCGTCCACCTGTCGGACGCGTCCGGGCCGCGCTCGGCGGAGATGGTGCTGGGCGACCGCTCGGTGGAGGCCGCGGTGCTGGAGACCGCGCGGGGCGGGATCGTGCGCCGCGGCCTCGGCTACGAGCGCGCCGACGTCGCGGTCGTCACCAACATCACCCGCGACCACCTCGGCGTCGACGACACCGAGGACCTCGACGACCTCACCGGCATCAAGGCCCTGGTCGCCGAGGAGATCCGGCGCGGCGGGGACCTCGTCCTCAACGCCGCGGACCCGGCGGCCGCGGGCCTGGCGCGGCGGCAGGCGGTCCGGGACCGCGCGCCGGTGCTGCGCTACTTCGCCCTGGACCCGGGCGAGCCCGTCCTCGCCGGGCACCTGCGGGAGGGCGGCACCGGGTACTGCGTCGACGGCGGCTGGCTGACCGAGGCGCACGGCGGCCGCCGCACCCGGATCCTGCCCGCCGCCGACGTGGCGGGCTCGTTCGGCGGGCACGCCGCCCATGTCGTGGCCAACGCGCTCGCCGCGGCGGCCGCCGCCCGCGCGCTCGGCGTCCCGGTGGAGACGGTGGCCCGCGCGCTGCGCACGTTCGACCCGCACGCGCACAACCCCGGCCGGGGCTGCGTGTACCGGATCGGCGGCACCCCCGTCCTGGTCGACTACGCGCACAACCCGGCGGCGGTCGCGGCGGTGGGGGAGCTCGTCGAGCGGCGCTGGGGCACCGGCGGCGTCGCCGCGGTCACCCTGCCGGGCGACCGGTCCGACGAGCTGGTGGCCGAGACCGCGCGGGCGCTCGCCCGGACGTTCGGCCGCGTCGTCGTCTACGAGGACGAGGACCTGCGCGGCCGCCGCTCCGGCGAGATGACCCGGCTGATCGCCGAGGGGCTGCGGGAGGGCCGCCCGGACGTCCGCCACCATCCCGCGGGCGACCTGAAGGGCGCGGTGACCTCGGCGCTGGACATGGCCGGGCCCGGCGAGCCGGTCCTGCTGCTGTACGAGAAGCTGCAGCCGGTCGCCGAGCTGCTCGACACGCTCGGCGCCCGCCCGGAGGAGGCGGCCGGCGGTCAGTCCCCGGAGGGCCAGGTGACGGGCAGCCCGACGTAGTTCTCCGCGAGCGACGCCGAGGCCGCCTCGGACGCGACCACGTAGTCCAGGTGGGCGCGCTGCAGCCGCCGCTCGAAGTCGCCCGCGGCGGGGTCGGTGTGCAGCAGGTGCGTCATCCAGTACGAGAAGTGCTCGGCGCGCCACACCCGCCGCAGGACCGCGTCGGAGTAGCCGTCCAGCAGCGTCTCCGACCCGGAGGCGTACCGCTCGGCCAGCGCCCGCGCCAGCACGATGACGTCCGACACCGCGAGGTTGAGGCCCTTCGCGCCGGTCGGCGGGACGATGTGCCCCGCGTCCCCGGCGAGGAACAGCCGGTCGTGGCGCATCGGCTCGGTCACGAAGCTGCGCATCGGCGTGATCGACCGGTCGGTGATCGGGCCCTCGTGCAGCTCCCAGCCGTCGTCGGTGGCGAAGCGGGCCGCCAGCTCGTCCCAGATGCGGGCGTCGGACCAGGCGCCGAGGTCCTCGTCCGGCGGCACCTGCAGGTACATGCGGCTGACCTTGGGCGAGCGCAGGCTGTGCAGCGCGAAGCCCCGGTCGTGGTGGGCGTAGATCAGCTCGTCGCTGGACGGGGCGACGTCGGCGAGGATGCCGAGCCACGCGAACGGGTACTCGCGGGAGAACGTCCGCCCCCCGGGCACCGCCGGGCGGCAGACGCCGTGGAACCCGTCGCAGCCCGCGACGTAGTCGCATTCGAGCGTGCGGGTCTCGCCGCCGCTGCGGTACGTCACGCTCGCCGCGGCCGGGTCCACCGCCAGCACCTCGGTCTCGAACCGCAGGTCGCCGCCGTCCGCGAGCCGCTTGGCGACCAGGTCCTTGACGATCTCGGTCTGCGCGTACACGGTCACCGTCCGCCCGGTGAGGTCGGTCAGCGGGATGCGGTGCCCGGCGCCGCCGAACCGCAGCTCCACGCCGTGGTGGACGAGCCCCACCCGGTCGAGCCGCTCCCCGGCGCCGCTTTCGCGCAGCACGTCGGTCGTGCCCTGCTCCAGCACCCCGGCGCGCTGCCGGTGCTCGACGTAGTCGCGGTCCCGGCTCTCCAGCACGACCGACTCGATGCCCTGCAGGTGCAGCAGGTGGGACAGCAGCAGCCCCGCGGGGCCGGCGCCGATGACGGCGACCTGGGTACGCATCCGGTCTCCTCCTCGTCGGGCGGCCCGCGCTCGTCGTGCGCCGCCTCGGATCTACGCGCCGGCGCTCCGCCCGGCGGGGAACATGTCGGCGTGGCCGTGCCAGTGCGCGGCGACGTCGCGGGACAGGGCCCGCGCCGCCGTCAGCAGCGGCGGCAGCAGCCGCCGCAGGTCGGCGCCGCGCGTCCCGGACACCAGCGACAGCGCGGCGACCACCTCCCCCGCCGCGTCCCGCACCGGGACGCCGGCCGACGACGCGCCGAGCGTCATCTCGTCGCGGGTCAGCGCGTAGCCGTCGCGGCGGACCCGCTCGACGCAGCGGCGCAGCTCGGCCGGGTCGGTGATGGTGCGGACCGCGTGCCGGGCCAGCTCACCGGCGAGGACCTCCTCGCGGACCGCGGGCGGCGCGTACGCCAGCAGCACCTGCCCGACGCCGGTGGTGTGCAGCGGCAGCATCCCGCCGACCTGCGTCAGGACCGGCACCGACCGGCGCCCCCGCAGCCGCTCGACGATCAACGCGTGGCCGTCGCGCAGCACGCCGAGCTGCACGTTGTCGTGCGTCGCCTCGTACAGGTCCTCCATGTGCGGCAGCGCCAGCTCCCGCAGGCCCATGACGGCGGGGGCCTGGCTGCCGATGCGCCACAGCCGCGTCCCGATGCGGTAGGTGCCGTCGGGGACGCGCTCCAGGAACCCGCCGCCGGCCAGCTCCCCCACGAGGCGGTGGCCGGTCGCGAGCGGCAGGCCGGCGCGGCGGCAGATCTCGCTGAGGGTGAGGCGGACGCCGCCCTGCGCGAACGCGTTCAGGATGGCCATCACCTTGCCCGCGACGCTGACCGGCCGCGCGACCTGCGGCCCGCCTCCTTCGGCGGTGCCGCCCGTCGCGGGGCCGCCGCCCACCGTGTCCCGTCCCACGTGGTCCCTCCGCCGGGCTCGCGCCGTCACTCCCGCCGCTCGGCGAGCACCCGCTGGGCGACGGCGAACGCCGAGTTCGCGGCGGGCACTCCACAATAGATCGCCGTCTGCAGGAGCACCTCCTTGATCTCGTCGGGCGTCAGCCCGTTGCGGAGCGCGGCCCGCACGTGCATCGCCAGCTCCTCCAGGTGGCCGCCGGCGACCAGGGCGGTCAGCGTGACGCAGCTGCGGGTCCTGCGGTCCAGGCCGGGGCGGTTCCAGATCTCGTCCCACGCGTAGCGGGTGATCATGTCCTGGAAGTCCTCGGTGAAGCCGTCCTTGCGGGCCTCGGCGCGGTCGACGTGCGCGTCGCCGAGGACCTCGCGGCGCGTCGCCATGCCCCGCGCGTGCCGTTCCGCGCCGGTGCGGTGCCCCTCCCTCATCGGGCCGCTCCCTTCCATGTGGCGTCGAGATGGGCGGTGATCGCCTCGGTGACCGGGCCGGGCCGCTCGGCGCCCGCGAGGTGCGCGGCCCCGTCGATGACGGTGAGGCGGGCGCCGGGGATGCCGGCGGCCAGCCGGTCGGCGTGGCCGGCGGGCGGGGTCGGCCCGTCCTGCGCCCCGGCGATCACCAGGGTCGGCGCGGCGACCTCCCCGAGGCGGCCGGTGGCGTCGAACCGCGCGAGCGCCTCGCAGCAGCCCGCGTACCCCTCGGGGGAGGTGGCGCGGAGCATCGCGACGTAGGGTTCCGCGCCGGTGAACCCGGGGGTGAACCAGCGTCCGGCCGCCGTGTCCGCCACCGGCCCGACGCCCTCCCGGCGGACGAGCGCGGCCCGCTCGTGCCACGGCCCCGGATCGCCGAAGCGCGGGGACGTGCAGCACAGCACGAGGCTCGCGACCCGCTCCGGAGCCCGGAGCGCTAGGGCAGTGCCGACGGCGCCGCCCAGAGATACCCCCGCGTACGCGACCCGCTCTTCGCCGAGGTCGTCCAGGAGGCGCAGGACGCCGTCGGCGAGGTCCTCCACGGTGAACGGGCCGGCGGGCGGCGGCGCGCCGCCGTGGCCGGGCAGGTCGAAGCGCAGCGTCCGCCGGCCGCGGTGCAGCGCGGGCAGCTGCGGCAGCCACAGGTCCATGGTCGTGCCGAGGGACGGGCCGAGGACGACGAGCGGCGCGCCGACCGGGCCGTCGAGGCGGTGCTGCGGCGGGGCTCCCGCCGGTACGGGCGCGGCGGTCACGGGCGGCTCCCCCGGTAGGCGTCGAGGGCCCGGTCGACGAGGGCGGCGGCGGCGCCGGCCCCCGGGTCGCCGCCGAGCACGTCCAGCAGGTCGCCGAGATCGGCGCCCATCCGCTCGGGCGAGACCTCCAGGCCGCCGAGCAGCTCGGCGGCCGTCTCGGCGGCGCCGCCGGTGAGCCGCAGGCACTCGCGCAGCGGCTGCCACTCGGCGTGCCACTCCCCCGCCGGCCGCTCGTGCGGCGCGGCCTGCGCGGCCAGCAGGACCTGCACCTGCGCGGGGACCTGCAGCGCGGCCGAGCGGATCAGCGCGGACAGGGCCGGGTTGCGCTTGTGCGGCATGGACGAGGAGCCGCCGCGGCCGGCCCCGGCGGGCTCGGCGGCCTCGCCGACCTCGCTCTGCGCCAGCAGCCACACGTCGGTCGCGATCTTGCCGAGCGCCCCGGCGGTCAGCGCCAGCGCCGCCGCGAGCTCCGCGACCGGGGTGCGGCGGGTATGCCACGGCAGGACGGGAGCCGCCAGCCCCGTCTCCTCGGCGAAGGCCGCGACGAGGTCGAACGCCCGGTCGCCGAACGCGTCGAGCGTCCCGGCGGGGCCGCCGAGCTGCACCGGCAGCGGCACCGCGGCGAGCCGGCCGCGGGCGTCCAGGCAGCCCAGCAGCCAGTTCGCGGCCTTGGCGCCGAACGTCGTCGGCAGCGCCTGGCGGCCCAGTGTGCGGGCGGCCATGGGGGTGTCGCGGTACCGCGCCGCGAGCCCGGCCAGCGCGTCCAGTGCCCGGTCGAGGTGGGCGAGGACGACGCGCCTGGTCCGGGCCGCGACGAGCATGGCGCCGGTGTCGGCGATGTCCTGGCTGGTGGCGCCGTGGTGGACGTGCCGCCCGGCCGGCCCCGCGAGGGCTCGCAGGTCGGCGACGAGCGGCACCACGGGGTTGCCGGAGCCGCGCGCCCGGCGGGCCAGGTCCGCCGGGTCGAAGCGGCCCGCGTCCGCGGCGGCGGCGATCGCGTCGGCCGCGTCTCGCGGAATGATGCCGAGGCGGGCCTGGGCCCTGGCGAGGGCGGCCTCGGCGTCCAGCATCGCCGCGAGGTAGGCGGCGTCGCCCGTCGCGGCCTCGGCCTCGGTCCCCGCGCGGACGGGCGACAGCAGCCCCGTGTCGAGCGGGGGGGCGTCCGGCCGCGCGGGGCCGCGTCCGTCAGAAGCCAAGGAAGACCGTCTCCCCCTCTCCCTGCAGGCGGACGTCGAAGCGGTACCGCCGCTCCCCCTCGCGTGCGGCGACCAGGGTCGCGCGCCGCTCGGCGGGCACGGCGCCGAGCAGCGGGTCGGCGGCGTGCGCGGCCTCGTCCTCGGGGAAGTACAGCCGGGTGAAGACGGGCTTGAGCAGGCCGCGGGCGAAGACCAGGACGGCGATGTAGGGGGCGCCGCCGGCGGCCGCGCCGGGCTTGACGGTGCGGAACCAGTAGGCGCCGTCCGGGTCGGTGCCGCACCGGCCGAACCCGGAGAAGTCGTGGCCGTCCCGGACGATGCCGCCCGGCCGCCGCGGGACCTCACCGTCCTCATCGGCGTGCCAGATCTCCAGCAGCGCGTCGGGGACGGGGTCTCCGGCGCCGTCCAGGACCCGGCCGCGGATCTCGATCGCTCCCGGATGCCAGCCCGGCACGACCTTCGGGCCGGTCTCGTACGGCAGCGCGTACCCGTAGAACGGGCCGACGGTCTGCGACGGGGTGGGGCCGGGCACGCCCTCGTGGGAAGCGGTGGTCATCAGGTCTCCATCGGGGTGTCGCCGAGCACGATGTCCCACTGGTAGCCGAGCGCCCACTCGGGCTTGGTGGTGTCCATGTCGAAGCGGCAGACCAGCTTCTCGCGGTCCCGCTCGTCGGGGATCGACTGGAAGATCGGGTCGTAGGCGAACAGCGGGTCGCCCGGGAAGTACATCTGGGTCACGAGGCGCTGCGTGAACGCGGTGCCGAACACCGAGAAGTGGATGTGCGCGGGCCGCCACGCGTTGTGGTGGTTGCGCCACGGGTACGCGCCCGGCTTGATCGTCACGAAGCGGTAGCGGCCGTCGTCGTCGGTGAGGCACCGCCCGGCGCCGGTGAAGTTCGGGTCGAGCGGCGCGGGGTGCAGGTCGCCGAGGTGCGCGTACCGGCCCGCCGCGTTCGCCTGCCAGACCTCGACCAGCGTGCCGCGCACCGGGCGGCCGTGCGCGTCCAGGACCCGGCCGGTCACGATGATCCGCTCGCCGAGCGGCTCGCCGGGGTGCTGGACGGTGAGGTCATCGTCGCGCCGGCCGAGCTCCTGGTGGCCGAAGACGGGCGAGGTCAGCTCGACGTCGTCCGGGCCGAGCTTGGGCATGATCAGTTCTTGTGCGGGCGCCCGGAGCACGGTGCTCTTGTAGTCCGGGGACAGGTATGGAGGATGCGTCATGCGCCGTTCCCTTCCGCCGCGACGTGCTCGGTCGGCTCTGTCGTGTCGTGCCCGGCCGGGCGCGGGCCGAACGCCGCGCGGCCCCGCGCGGTGCCGCCGCCCACCATGGCAGCACCGGCCGGCGGCGGCACGCCCGGGTTTCCGCTGAGTGGAAGACCGGACGTCTGAGCAGTGCCGTCCGGCCTGCTCAGAGTCGTTCGGCCAGGCCGAACAGCGGGAAGAGGCTCGTGTCGAAGAACGCCGAGACGTGCGCGACGCCGCCCTCGGTCACGTCGAGAACCTGGAGCTGGTAGCCGCGGTGGACCCCCTCCTCGTCGCGCATGTAGAGCCCGAACGCGGGCTGCGCGTTCGCGGACGCCGGGACCATCCGGATGTCGCCCGGGGCGGGGCCGCACTGCGCGAGGATGAGCCGCACGACGGTGTCGGCGCCGACGAACCACTCGGGGAACGGCGGCATCTCCCAGACGACGTCCTCCTTGAACAGCTCGATGAGGCCGGTGATGTCGGCGTTCTCGAACGCCTTCGCGTACCGTTCGAGCAGGTCGCGCTGCGCCGGGTCGGTCGGCTCGGCGAGCGCGTCGCGCGCCGGCGCGTGCTCCGCCAGCTGCGCCCGCGCCCGCTGCAGCGCGCTGTTCACCGCGGCGGTGGAGGTGTCCAGCAGCTCGGCGGCCTCCGCGGCGCGCCACTTCAGGACGTCCCGCAGGATCAGCACGACCCGCTGCTTGGCGGGCAGGTGCTGCAGCGCCGCGACGAACGCGAGCCGGGTGCTCTCCCGGGCGGCGACGATGGTCGCCGGGTCGGCGGCGTCCGCGCCGGTCACGGCGTCGGGGGCGGGTTCCAGCCAGGGCACCTCGGGCGAGGCGACGACGGGCCGCTCGGGCTCGTCGCTCGGCGCGCCGAGCCCGGACGGCATCGGCCGCCGGCCGCGCTGGTCGATCGCCGTCAGGCACACGTTCGTGGCGATGCGGTACAGCCACGTCCGCAGCGAGGAGCGCCCCTCGAAGTCCCCGTAGGAGCGCCAGGCACGCAGGTAGGTCTCCTGCACCAGGTCCTCGGCGTCGTGGATGGAGCCGAGCATCCGGTAGCAGTGCGCCAGCAGCTCCCGCCGGTACGGATCGGCGAGTTCCTGGAAGTCTCGTTCTAGGGTGCTGTTCGCCATCGTGGTCGTCACCTTCGCTGGGCGTCGTCGCTTGCACGGGCGCCGCCGGCGGGCCCCGTCGACCCGACCGTAGGCGCACCCACCGACAGAACACGCCCGGCCGCCAGTCTACGCCCCTGACCAGCGAGATCACCGGGAGGCGGCGGGCCCGGCACCGCCGCCGCGGCCGCCGGGGGCCTCAGGCCGGCAGCGACTCCAGCATCCGGCCGGCCTCCCCGGCGGCCTGCCGGTTGCCGGTCTTCCCGCACACGATGGCCGCCTGCGCCAGGTACTCCCGCGCCTCGTCCGGCCGGGCGAGGCCCAGGTGGATCCGGCCGAGCAGCAGCAGGCTCAGCCCGCGGCCCCACCGGTCGCCGATGTCCGCCTGGATCTCCAGGGCGGACAGGGCGTGCCGGCGGGCCTCCGGATGGCCGCCGCCGTCGGCGTGCGCGCGGGCGATGAGGTCGAGGGTGTCGGCCGCGCCGCGCCGGTCGCCGATCTCGGCGCGAATCTCCAGGGCCTGCCGGCCGTACTCCAGCGCCTTGCCGAGCTCGCCGCGCCGCCGCATGAGGCGCGCCAGCGTCGTCAGGCTGTCGGCCTCCCCGTGCCGGTCGCCGATCTCGCGGCGCAGCGCCAGCGCCCGGGTGACCAGCCCGAGCGCCTCGGCGCAGCGCCCCGCGTAGCGGTGGATGCGGGCGAGCAGGTCGAGGATCTCGCCCTCGCCGTACGGGTCGGCGGCCCCCCGGCGGATCCGCAGCGCCGCCAGCCCCGCGGCGAGGGCGGCCGCCTCGTCCCCGAGGCGCCAGCGGGCGTGCGCGAGGGTGCCGAGGCTGTCGGCCTCGCCGCGGCGGTCGCCGATCTCGCGGTGCAGCGCCAGCGCCCGCTCGGCCAGTTCGGCGGCGAGCTCGTTGCGGCCCAGCCGGCGGTGGTTGCTCGACAGGATGTCGAGGCACTCGGCCTGACCCTGCCGGTCGTCGGTGTCGGTGCGGATGCGCAGCGCGATCCCGGCGTGCCGCAGCCCCTTGCGGTACTGGGACAGGGAGTGGTGGATCCGCGCGAGGGTGGTGTGGGCGGCGCCCTCCGCGTCGAGGTCGCCGATCTCCCGCAGGACGGCGATGGCCTTGCGGGCGTGCTTGACCGCGGCCTTCAGCGCGCCGCGGCGGCGGCACACGTCGGCCAGCATGGTGCGCGTCCGGCCGGCCGAGGCGCGGTCCCCGATGGCCCGCTCGATGCGCAGCGCCTCCTTGAGGGCGCGCTGGGCGGCCGAGTACTGGGCGAGGCGCAGCCGGACGCGGCCGATGGTCTCCAGCGTCTCCGCCTCGCCGTAGCGGTCCCCGGTCGCGCGCTGGATCTCCAGGGCCGCGTTGAGGTGCCGCAGGCCGTCGTCGTGGCCGCCCAGCCGGCTCTCCAGCCGGCCGAGGAGCGTGCGGGCCTCCGCCTCGCCCGTCCGGTCGCCGATCTCCCGCTTGGCCTTCAGGACGGTGCGGGCGGTGCGCAGCGCGCGGGCGTACTCGGCCTGCCTGCGGTCGATGTGCGCGAGGGTGAGCAGGTCGTCGGTCGCGCCGGGCCGGTCGCCGGTCCGCCGGCAGATCTCCAGGGACTCCTCGGCGCACGCGCGGGCCTCGGCGTAGCGGGCGGTCCGCGCGTGGATGCGGGCGAGGATGTAGAGGGAGTGCCCCGCGCCCGCGAGGTCGCCGATCTCCCGCTGCACGGCGAGGGCCTCCTCGGCGCGGTCGCGCGCCTCGTCGTAGCGGCCCTGGTGCCACCGGACGAGCGCGATCGTGGCGATGCTCTCGGCGGCGCCGCGGCGGTCGCCGATCCCGCGGCGGATCCGCAGCGCCGCGGCGGCGTACCCGGCGGCCTCGCCGTAGCGGCCGGTGCGGATGGCGACCCGGGCGAAGACGTCCAGCGTCACGCCCTGGCCGGGCAGGTCGCCGGTCTCGCGCTGGAGCCGCAGCGCCTCCCCGGCGCGGGCGAGCGCCTCCTCGTGGTCGCCCATCCGGCATTGGATCCGGGCGATGGTGGCGAGGCTCTCGCCCTGCCCGATCCGCTCGCCGCCGCCCGCGCCCGCCCGGACGCCGATGGCGAGGGCGGCGCGGGCGTGGGCCAGGGCGTCGCGGTACCGGCCGGCGCCGCGTTCGATCTCGGCGAGGTTGTTCAGCGTCTTGCCGAGGCCGTGGCCGTCCTTCAGCGCGCGCTGCAGGGCGAGCGCCTGCTCGGCGTGCCGGCGGGCCCCGGCGTGCCGGCCGAGGCGCCGCTCCACCACGGCGATGAGGTTCAGGACCGAGGCAACGCCGTGCTCGTCGCCGGTCCGGCGCCGGATGGCCAGGGCGTGCCGCGCGCACCGGATCGCCTCCTCGTAGCGTCCCGCGTCGTGGTGGAAGGCGGCGATCGTGGAGAGCGCCTCGTCCTCGCGGTACAGGTCGCCGATGTCGCGGCTGATCCGCAGCGCCCGGTCGGCCCGGTCGAGCGCGTCGCGGCGGTCGCCGAGGGTCTGCAGCACCCGCGCGTGGCTGATCAGGCTCATCGCCACGCCGGCGAGGTCGCCGATGTCCTCGCGGATGCGCATCGCCTCCTGCGCGCGCAGGAGGGCCTCCCGGAGCCGGCCGCTGCGGCGCAGGGTGCGGGACATGCTGTCGAGGACCTCGCCCTGGCCGCGCAGGTCGCCCAGGCGCACGTGGACGGCGAGGGCCAGCCGCGCGTAGTGCAGGGCGCGGTCGGTCCTGCCGAGGCGCCGCAGGATCCTGGAGATCATCTCCAGGGCGGCGGCCTCGCCGGCGCCGCCGTGCAGTTCGCGGTGGACGCGCAGGGACTCGCGGGCGTGCGCCAGCGCGGTCCGGTAGTGCGCGAGCCGCCAGTGCACCTGCGCCACCTGCTCGTATCCCTGGCCGAGGCCGTGCCGGTCCCCTTCGAGGGTCAGGATCCACAGCGCGTGCTCGCCGTACTCCAGCGCCTCCCGGTAGCGGCAGCGCTGGCGCTCGACGCGGGAGCGGGTGTTCAGCGCCCAGGCGGCCAGCCGGTGGTCGCCGAGGTCGGTGAAGATCTCGTAGGCGGCCCTGGCGTCCTCGGCGGCCTCGGCGTGGTTGCCGCGGTCGCAGTGCACGACGGCCAGCTGGTCGAGCATCCGGGCCTCCCAGTGCCGGTCGCCGGCGGCGCGCGCCGCGGCCAGGCCGAGCCGGTGGACCTCCAGGTTCTCGGCGCCGTGCTTGTCGCGCCGCAGGAGCTGGAACAGCGCGTCGGCGAACTGGTACGCCGGCGCGGGCCCGCCCGGCCCCGCGGCCCGGCGGGCCATCGCCACCACCGCCGCCCGCTCCTCCTCGAACCACTTCAGCGACGCCGCGGCCCTGCGCGGGGACACCGCCGCCGCGCCGGACTCCGGGCCGGCCGCCGACGGCGCGATCGCCGCGGCGGCCTCGCGGACGCGGGTCAGGTACCGGCCCAGCAGCCGCCGGACGGCCGTGTCGGCGGCCGCGCCGTCCTCGCGGGCGAGGCGCTCGGCGGCGTACTCGCTCAGCATCTCGTGCATGCGGTACCGCCCGACCTTGCCGTACTCGACCAGGTGCCGCCGGACGAGCCGGCCCAGCAGCCGCCGGGCCTCCTCGACCGGCACGGCGAGCAGCGCGGCGAGGCTGTCGGCGCCGAAGTCGTAGCCGTGCAGGAGGCCGAGCATCCGGAAGACGCCCTGCTCGCGCGGTTTCAGGCTGTCGTAGGACAGGTCGAACGCGGTGCGCAGGGCGAGCCCGGCGTCGCCGTCGAGAGCGAGGACGTCGAGCCGGCGGCCGCCGGTCAGCTCCTTCACCAGGGACGTCACGGACTCGAAGCGCCCCGAGGCCAGCCCGACCGTCGCGATCCGGATGGCCAGCGGCAGCCGCGCGCACGAGTCGGCGAGGTCGGCGACCGCCTGCGGTTCGCGCTCGCCGCGCCCCCCGCCGAGCAGCCGCGCGGCGAGCTTCCAGGAGTCGGCGATGGTGAGCGGGGCGACCGGCACCGAGAACGCGCCGAAGCGGGCGGCGAGCCCTTCCAGCAGGGCGCGTCCCGTCGCCACGACCAGGCAGCCCTGGCCGCCGGGGACCAGCGGGGCGATCTGCTCGGTGTCGGCCGCGTTGTCGAGGACGACCAGGACGCGGCGGTCGGCGACCAGGGACCGGAACAGCGCGGCGCGGCGCGCCTCGTCCCCGGGGATCTCGGACGCGGCCAGGCCGAGGTCGAGCAGGAGCTGGAACAGCGCCTGCGCGGGCGGCGCCGCGTCCGGGGACAGCCCGTGCAGGTCGAGGAAGACCTGGCAGTCGAAGTAGCGCCCGTTCTGGTGGGCCCAGTGCAGGACGAGCGACGTCTTGCCGACGCCGGCCATGCCGTGGACCTGCACCACGGTCGCCGAGCTCTGCCCCGCGGCCGCGCGGGCGGCGTCCAGCTTCGCCAGCTCCTCCTCCCGCCCGACGAAGTCGCGGGGCGCCGCGGGCAGCTGCCGGACCGGCGGCACGAACCGCTGCGGGGCGAGGTGGACGGTCTTGTCGCGGACGATGTCCCCGCCTACGCGGACGGGTGCGTGGAAGTGGTTCGCGAGCGGGTCTGCTGTCGTGGTCGGGTCTGCTGTCGTGCTCGGCTCTGGAGTTGTGATCGGGTCTGGTGTCATGTCCGGTTCTCGTGACATGGCCGGCCCCCGCCTCCCTGTCATGATGGGTGCTTCAAGCAGACCTTCTGAGCAGGGCGTTCACAACACCTCCTCCAATGCCCGTACAAGGCCGTACACGCCCTGGATCCCGATTCGGGGCCGGACGTATGTCATGTGCCATATACGGCGCGGCCGTCCCGTGTGTGAATCGGGGTGTCGGACGGCATCCGGGTCGCCGTGGGGGTTCAGATGGTGCTGCGCAACCCGTCCAGGAGCGGAGCGGAGGCGCCGGACCCCCGGCGCGTCGTGACGCGGCAGGACTTCGCGCGTGAGCTGACGATGCTGCGCGAGCGCGCCGGGCTGACGGTGCGGGACGTCGCGCGGGAGGCGGGCATCCCGCAGGCGAGCGCGGGCGACTACTTCGCCGGGCGGCACCTCCCGCCGCTGCGGCCGGCGCGGCTCCCGGCGCTGCTGCGCGCGTGCGGGGTGACCGCCGCGGAAGAGGTCGAGGCGTGGCAGGAGGCCCTGCGCAGGGTGCGCCGGACGCCGGGGCGGCGCCCGGCGGTCGTCCCGTACCGGGGGCTCGCCCGGTACGAGACCGAGGACTCCGCGTGGTACTTCGGCCGGGAGGCGCTGACCTCGGTGCTGGCCGGGCGGGTGCGGGCGCTGGAGGGCCGCGGCGCGATCGTGGTCGTCGGGCCGTCCGGCGCCGGGAAGTCGTCGCTGCTGCGCGCCGGGCTGATCCCCGCGCTGCGCGAGGACACCGGGGTCGTCCTCCGCACCGCCGACGAGATCGGCGCCGGCGACGTGGCCGGGCTGTGCGCCGGGGGCGCGGCGGTGGTCGTGGTCGACCAGTTCGAGGACGTCTTCACGGGCCGCTCCGACGCGGAGGCCGACGACCTGGTCACCGCCCTGCTGGAGCTGCCCGCCACCGTGGTGGCGGCGCTGCGGGCCGACTTCTACGGGCGGGCGCTGCGGCACCCGGGGCTGGCCCGCGTGCTGCAGGCCGAGCAGGTCGTGGTCACGCCCATGAACGAGGACGAGCTGCGCCGCGCGATCGTCGCGCCGGCGCAGCGGGCCGGGCTGGAGCTCGAACCGGGGCTGGCGGACCTGCTGCTGCACGAGGTCAGCCCGGGGCCGGACGCCGGGGCGGGCGCCGCGCACGAGACGGGCACGCTGCCGCTGCTGTCGCACGCGCTGCTGTCGACGTGGGAGCGGCGCCGGCACGGGACGCTCACGATCGCCGACTACCGCGACAGCGGCGGCATCGCGGACGCGGTCGCCGCCACCGCGGAGGAGGTCTACCGCGGCCTGGACGAGGACGAGCGCGGCACCGCGCGCCGGCTGTTCCTGCGGCTGGTCCACCTCACCGGCGACACCGGGGTGACGCGGCGCCGGGTCGCCGAGCGCGAGTTCGGGGAGGAGGGGCGCGACGTCCTGGACCGGTTCGTCCGGCAGCGGCTCGTCACCGCCCGCGCCGACGGCGTCGAGATCGCGCACGAGGCGCTGCTGTTCGCCTGGCCCCGGCTGCGCGGCTGGCTGGATGCCGACCGGGCCGGGCTGCGCACGCACCGCCGCGTCACCGAGGGCGCCCTGGCGTGGGAGGAGTCGGGCCGCGACCCCGGCGCGCTCCTGCGCGGCGCGTGGCTGGCGGAGGGCGAGGAACTGGCGGCCGACCCGCGGCGCGGCGGCGGGCTGAATGATTTGGAGCGCCGCTTCCTGGCCGCGTCGGCCGAGCAGCGGGACGCGGAGGCGCGGGCGACGCGGCTGCTGGTGCGGCGCGGCCGGCGGCTGATCGCGGTGCTGTCGGCGGTGTCCCTGGTGACGCTCGGGCTCACCGGGGTCACGCTGCGCCAGCGGCACGCCGCCGACCTGCAGGCCGCGGCGGCCGACGCGCAGCGCGACATCGCGGTGTCCCGGCAGGCCGCGATCGAGTCGGCCGGGCTGCGCGACGAGGACGTGGCGCTCGCGGGCCTGACCGCGCTCGCGGCGTACCGCGTGGCGCCCACGCCGGAGGCGCGGGCCGCCCTGCTGGAGTCCTACGCCGGCCCGGCCGCGACCCGCATCGCCGGGGCGCGCGGGATCCTGCAGGCGGTGGCGGCCGGCGCGGACGGCCGCACCCTCGCCGCCGCGGGCGCCGACCGCGCGGTCCGGCTCTGGGCCGTCGCGGACCGCGGCCGCATCGCGCCGGCCGGGCCGCCGGTGACGGGGCATCCCGACACCGTGTACGGCGTGGCGCTCGGGCCGGACGGCGAGACGCTCGCCAGCGGGGGCGGCGGCGGGACGGTCCTGCTCCGCCGCCCCGGCGAGGCCCCGCGCCCGCTCACCGGCCCGCGCGACACCGTGTACGCGGTGGCGTTCAGCCCGGACGGGCGGACCCTCGTCGCGGCGAGCGCGGACAAGACCGTCCGCGCGTGGGACGTCGCCGACCCGGAGCCGGGCGGCCGCGTGCTGGCCGAGGCGTCCGCCGCCGCGCACAGCGTGGCGTTCGGCCCCGACGGCGGGACGCTCGCCGCGGGCTTCGCCGACGGAAAGGTCCGGCTTGTGGACCTGGAGCGCGGCGAGCCCGCCGGGCGCCCGCTCGAGGCGGGCGGGCTGACCGTCCACGGGGTGGCGTTCAGCCCGGACGGCGGGACGCTCGCGGCGGGCAACGCCGACGGGACCGTCCGGCTGTGGCGGATGGACGGCTCCGCGGCCGTCCCCTCGGGCCGTCCGCTGGAGGCGTCGGAGCAGTGGGTCAACGGGGTGGCGTTCTCCCCGGACGGCCGGTCCCTGGCGGTGGCCAGTTCCGACGGCCGGGTCCGGGTGTGGGACGCCGCCGCCCGGACCGTCACCGCGACACTGCCGCATCCGGGTCCCGTGACGGCGGTGGCGTACCTGCGGCCGGGGTCGCTCGCCACCGCCGCGTCCGACGGCACGGCGCGGATCTGGGACGTCCCCGGGCCGGTCATCGAGGGCCCCGGCAAGGACATCTTCGCCATGTCGCTGAGCCGCGACGGGCGGGTGCTCGCGGTGGCCGGGGCGGACGGCACGGCGCGGCTGTGGTCGGTGGCCGACCCGCGCCGGCCGGCGCCGCTCGGGCCGCTGATCGAGCGGGCGGCCGGGTCCGGCACGGCGTCCGGCGCCGCGGCGCTGAGCCCGGACGCCGGGACGCTCGCGATCGGCACGCGCGGCGGCGAGACGCGGCTGTGGGACGTGCGCTCCCCCGCCCGCCCGGCCGGGCTCCCCGCGCCGCTCACCGGGCCGCGCGAGCTCGTCCAGGGGCTCGCCTTCGCGCCCGGCGGCCGTCTCCTCGCGGTGTCGAGCAACGACCGGAACGTGTACCTGTGGGACGTGAGCGACCCGCGCGAGCCGGTGCGCACCGCCACGCTCACCGGTGCGACCAACTACGCCTACCAGGCCGCGTTCAGCCCGGACGGCCGCACCCTCGCCTACGGCACGGCCGACAGCAAGGTCCACCTCTGGGACGTCACCGACCCGCGTGCCCCGGTACGGCTGGGGCCGCCGCTGGCCGGCCACGAGGGCTATGTGTTCGCCGTGCTCTTCAGCCCGGACGGCCGGACCATGGCCACGGCGGGCGCCGACAACTCGGTCGTCCTGTGGGACGTCCGCGACCGGGCGCGCCCGCGGCCCCTGCCCCGGCGCCTGCACGGCCCCGCGAACTACGTGTACTCGCTGGCCTACGGCCCGGACGGCGTCCTCGCGGCGGCGGCCGGGGACGGGAGCGCCTGGCTGTGGGACACCGCCGACCCGTCCGAGCCGCGCCACCTGGCGACGCTGACGGGCTCCGCCGAGAGCCTCTACATCGACGTCGCCGTCCCGGAGCGGCCGCTCCTCGCCACCGCGGGGGTGGGCCGCGAGGTGCGGCTGTGGACGCTGGACCCGGAGGAGGCCGCCGCGCGGGTCTGCGCCACCGCCGGAACCCCGGTCACCGCGGCGGAGTGGCGGCGCTACCTGCCGTCCGCGTCCTTCGACCCGCCCTGCCGGTGAGGCGGGCCGGTGAAGCGGGGCCGGTGAAGCGGGGCCGGCCCGGCTAGAACTCGAAGCCGCCGGGGCGGCCGTTGCGGTCGGCGATGAGCCCGGCCAGGGTCGCGATCGCGATCTCCGCCGGGGTCCGCGACCCGATGTTGAGGCCGATGGGCCGGCGGACCCGCGCGATGTCCGCGGCGGGGACGCCGAGCTCGGTGAGCGCCGGGATGTGCGGCGCGGGATGGCGGGGGTTGCCCATGACGCCGACCCAGCGGACAGGCTGGGTCAGGACGTCCCGCAGCACCGGGCCGAGCTCGGGCCGGTGGTGGTCGGTGACCACGACGTCGGCCGTCGCGTCGAGGTGCGGCAGGTCGGTGACGCCGCCGCGGTCCTTGTCGGGGTCGACGAGGACGGTGCGGTAGCCGAGGTCGGCGCCGTAGCGCAGCAGGTGCTCGGCGACCCGGCCGGCGAACACCGCGACCAGCGTCCGCTCCGCCGCGTCCGCCGGTGCGTCGCCGTGCGCGACGGCGCAGGACGGGTCGGTCTCGTGCGGTGTTCCCATACCCCGCAGTCTGCCCCGCGCGGACGCGGCCGGTCCAGCGGCCGCACCGGTTGCGGAAAGCCCGATTTCCCCGGCGCGAGACCCTTCCGCGGGGACGGGTATGCCTGCACCCTAGAGTGCACATCCAGGCGGGCTCGGGAGGAACCGTGATCACGAGACCGGAGGGCGGGCCCCGCGTCGTGGTCGGGGTGGACGACTCGGCGGGCGGCCGCGGCGCCCTGTCCTGGGCGATCGGCGCGGCCCGGCTGCGCGGGCTGCCGCTGCTGGTCGCCCACGCCGCGCCGCTGCCGCCGCACGTGTCGGCGGCGGGGCAGCTCGGCTGCGGCGTCACCGACGCGCTGCGCGCGTCCGGCGCCGAGCTCATCGCCCGGGTGCTCGGCGACGTGTGCGGCGGGCCGCCCGAGGGCGTGGAGATGACGGCGCTGGCGCTGGTGGGCGAGCCGGGCGCGGTGCTGGTGCGGCTCGCGGGCGACGACGACATCCTCGTCGTCGGGCACGGGACGCGCGGCCCGTTCTCGCGGCTGCTGCGGCCGTCGGTCCGGCTGCACTGCGCCCGGCGGGCGCGGGCGACGCTCGTCTGCGTGCAGACCCCCTCGTTCGACACGATCCTGGAGCGCCTGGCCGTGGGGGACGAGACGCCCGGTCACGAGACCGGCTCCCGGTTCCGGCGGCTGGGCCGCCGGCTGCGCCACCCGCTGTGACCCCGCTCCCTGTGACCCCGCCCGCCGTGACCCCGCCCGCGGGGACCTCGCCCGTCGTGGAGCTGGCGGACGACCGGGCCGCCCGGCGGGGCGTCCGGCTGTTCCTGAAGCGCGACGACCTGATCCACCCGGAGCTGCCCGGCAACAAGTGGCGCAAGCTCAAGCACAACCTCGGGCCGGCCAGGGAGCACGGGACGGTCCTGACCTTCGGCGGCGCCTACTCCAACCACATCCGCGCCACGGCCGCGGCCGGGAGGATCTTCGGGTTCGCGACCATCGGCGTGATCCGCGGCGAGGAGCACCTCCCGCTGAACGACACCCTCGCCTACGCCGAGCGGATGGGCATGCGGCTGACCTACCTGGACCGCGCCGCCTACCGCCGCAAGCACGAACCCGGCGTCCTCGCCGCTTTGCGCGACCGGTGGGGCGGCTTCTACCTCCTGCCCGAGGGCGGCAGCAACGCGGCGGCCGTCAGGGGGTGCGCGGAACTCGGCGCGGAGGTCCCGGGCTACGACGTGGTCTGCTGCCCGTGCGGCACCGGCGGGACCCTCGCCGGGCTGGCCGCCGGGCTCGCCCCGGGGCAGCGCGCCCTGGGCTTCTCCGTCCTGAAGGGCGGCTTCCTGCCCGCGGAGGTGGAGCGGCTCCAGCGCGAGACGTACGGCGGGCGGCGCGGGGACTGGCGCGTCGAGGACGGCTTCCACTTCGGCGGCTACGCCAGGCGGACCCGCGAGCTGGACGGCTTCATCACCGACTTCGCCGATCGGCACGGCGTCGTCCTGGACCGCGTCTACACGGCGAAGATGATGTTCGGCGTGCTCGCCCTGGCCGAGCGGGGCGCGTTTCCGGAGGGCGCACGCGTCCTGGCCGTCATCACCGGGTGACCGGGCGAGCCCCGCATGCGCGCGGGGGCCCGCCCGGACGCCGGTCCGGTCAGGCCGGGGGCAGGTCGACCAGGGCGGCCAGGGCGGCGCGGTGGTGGCCCGGGGTGCCGAGGGCGATGGAGTCGGCCTTGGCGCGCTTGAGGTACAGGTGCGCCGGGTGCTCCCAGGTGAAGCCGATGCCGCCGTGCATCTGCACGCACTCCTCGGCGGCCTTGACCGCGACGGCCGAGCAGTGCGCCTGCGCGACCGCCGCGGCGACCGCGGCGTCGCCGTCGCCGGCCGCGGCGCACGACGCCGCGTGGCGGGCGACCGCGCGGGCCTGCGTGATGGACGCCCACAGGTCGGCGAGGCGGTGCTTGAGGCCCTGGTACGAGCCGACCGGCCGCCCGAACTGGTAGCGGGTCTTCACGTAGGCGACGGTGTCGTCCAGGCAGCGCTCGGCGAGCCCGAGCTGCTCGGACGCCAGCATCGCGGCGCCGGTCAGGAGCCCCGCCCGGACGGCGTCCGGGCCCTCGGCGACGAGCCGCGCGGGCGCGCCGGAGAACGCGACGTCCGCCAGGCGGCGCGTCATGTCCAGGGAGGTCACGGCGGTGCGGCGGGCGTCGGCGGCGTCCACCGCGTAGAGGCCGCCGTCCGCCGGGACGAGGAACACCCCGGCGGCCATCCCGTCGGCGACGCTGGTGACCTCGCCGGTCACCGTCCCGTCCGCGGCCCGGACGCCGGCCGGGGCCGCGCCGGGCGCGGTGCTGAACGGCACGGCGAGGACCGCGATCTCCTCGGCGGCGGCGAGCCGCGCGAGCAGGTCGCGCTCCCCCGCGGCCAGCAGCGCGGCCGTGGCGGTGATGGCGCTGCTCAGGAACGGCACGGGCGCGGTGAAGCGGCCGAGCTCCTCCATGACGACGGCGGTCTCGCGCCAGGTGGCGCCCGCGCCGCCGAGGTCTTCGGGGACGGGCAGCCCCGCGCAGCCGAGCCGGCCCGCGACCGCGCGCCACAGCTCCGCGTCGTACGGCTCGTCCTTCTCGGTACCGGCGAGCACCGACGTCCAGGGCGCCTTGTCCTCCAGCACCTCGCGGACGCTCGCGCGCAGGTCGTTCTCGATCTCGCTGTACAGCAGGTCGCTCACTTGGGCAGGTCCTTCCACGGCACGTCCTTGTCGACCCGGATCTCTCCGGGAAGGCCGAGGACCCGTTCGGCGATGATGTTGCGCAGGATCTCCGAGGTGCCGCCCTCGATGGAGTTGCCCTTGGCGCGCAGGTAGCGGTAGCCGGGCGAGCGGCGGGTGAAGTCGACCTCGGCGGGCCGGCGCATGGTCCAGTCGTCGTAGCGCAGGCCGTCCTCGCCCAGCATCTCCAGCTCCAGGCCGGACACCCGCTGGTTGAGCTCGGCGAACGCGAGCTTGGCGCCCGAGCCCTCCGGGCCGGGCTGCCCGGCGGTGAGCTGCTGGCGCAGCCGCGCGCCGGTGAGCCGCGCGGCCTCGGTCTCCACCCAGGCCCGCAGCAGGGCCTCGTGCAGGGCGGGGGTGCGCAGCTCGGGGCGGTCGCGCCACAGCCCGGCGACCACGCCGATCATGCCGCTCTCGCGCGGGGCGGCGGCGCCGCCGATGGCGACCCGCTCGTTCATCAGCGTCGTGGTGGACACCTGCCAGCCCTGCCCGACCTCGCCGAGCCGGTGCGCGTCGGGGATCCGCACGTCGGTGAGGAACACCTCGTTGAACTCCGCCTCGCCGGTGATCTGCCGCAGCGGGCGCACCTCGACGCCCGGCGCGGTCATGTCGCAGACGAAGTAGGTCATGCCGCGGTGCTTGGGCACGTCGGGGTCGGTGCGGGTGACGAGGATCGCCCAGCGCGCCTCGTGGGCCATGGACGTCCAGACCTTCTGGCCGTTGACCGTCCAGGCGTCGCCGTCGCGGACGGCGCGGGTGCCGAGCGCGGCGAGGTCGGAGCCGGCGCCGGGCTCGCTGAACAGCTGGCACCACACCTCCTCGCCGGTCCACAGCGGGCGCAGGAAGCGGCGCTTCTGCTCGTCGGTGCCGAACGCGAGGATCGTCGGCGCGGCCATGCCGAGCCCGATGCCGTTGCGCTCGGGGTGGTTGGAGGGCGCGCCGGCCTTGGCGAACGCGCGGTCGACCGCGGGCTGCAGGGCCCGGGCGGCGCCGAGGCCGCCGAGGCCCTCGGGGTAGTGGACCCAGGCGAGCCCGGCGTCGAACCGGGCCCGCAGGAACTCCAGGGGCTCGCCGGCGGCCGGGTCGTGCGCGGCGAGGAACTCGCCCACCCGCCTCTCCAGCTCGGCGGCGTCGGGCGGTGCTGTGCTCACGGGGCGGACCTCCGCAGGGCGAGGGGGCGGCCGGGCCGCCCCATGGACATACCAACCGGTCGGTATGGTCCGTCCAGCCTAGGAACCGCCGGGTCGGCGAGTCAACCGCCCCCCGTCGCGCGGCCGAGGCCGGCGTGGTCGTGGTAGTCGCGGAACTCCACGATGCGCCCGCCGCGCACGCGCAGGACGAAGACGCTGGGCACGACGAAGTCGCGCCCGGTCTCGGTGTTGCGCCCCGCGTACTCGAACTCGGCGATGATCACCTCGGGGTCGGCGGTGTGGTGGACGACGACGTTGCGCGCGGTCATCTCCACCGGCAGCGCCGCCAGGCCCGCGAAGTGCTCGCGCACCGCGTCGCGGCCCTCCAGGCGGGTGGCGGGACGGGCGAACGGGCGCACGACCACCGCGTCCTCGGCGTACAGCCGCGGCAGCGCCTCGGGCCGCCGCGCGGTCACCCCGTCGATGAGCCGCTGGAAGACGGCCCGGGGGCTGGCGAACTCGGACATGTCCCTCCACTACAAGGCACGGCTTGACTTGTCAACCTAGGCCACCGCCGCGGCCGGCCGGGAATCGGGCCCGCCGGTTCCGGCCGGGTGCGGCTGCGCACGGCGTTCCGCCTTGCCGCACGGGGAGCGGGTGTGTGACGTTGGGCGCCATGGTGATGACATGGTGACGCTCGGCGGCCGGACGGCGCTGGTCACGGGCGCCTCGTCCGGTATCGGCGCGGCCGTGGCGGAGGCGCTCGCGCGGTCCGGCGCCCGGGTCGGGCTGGTGGCGCGGCGCAAGGACCGGCTGGAGCAGGTGCTCGCCCGGTGCCGGGAGCACTCCCCGGACTCGGCGATGTGGGCCGCCGACCTCGCGGACCTGGACGGTGTCGCCGGCCTCGCGGCGGAGGTGGAGCGCGCGTTCGGCGCCGTGGACGTGCTGGTGAACAACGCCGGGATGCCGAAGCGCCGCCGCGTCCAGGACCTCGCACCCGCCGACGCCGAGGAGGTGATGCGGCTGAACTACCTGTCGCCGGTGCGGCTCACGCTGGCGCTGCTGCCGGGGATGGTCGCGCGCGGGCACGGCCGGCTGGTGGCGGTGGGCTCGGTCGCGGCGCGGCTGGGGCCGCCGCACGAGGCCGCCTACGCGGCGTCCAAGGCGGCGCTCACCGCGTTCTGGGAGAGCATGGCGGTCGACCTGGACGGCACCGGGGTGCGGGTGCACGTCGTCCAGCCCGCGCTGATCACGGGGACCGAGCTGTTCACGCTGCCCGGCAACGAGGAGCCGCTGAGCGACGTCTCCGAGGGGCGGCCGCCGCAGGAGGTCGCCGAGGCCGTCCTGGACCTGCTGGGCTCGGAGCGGTTCGAGCAGTACGTGCCGGGCTGGTTCCACGAGATGACCGCGGGCAAGGCCGCCGACGTGGACGCGTTCGTCGCCGGGGTCAAGGAGTGGACCAGGGACCGCCTGCGGCCGTGACGCGGGCGGCCGGGCCGCCCGTCACCAGGTGTCGATCCAGCGGCGGCCGTCCCCGGGCGGCGGGGCCGCGGCGAACGCGGTGGTGATCCAGCGGCGGGTGTCGGCCGGGTCGATGACGTCGTCCAGCTCGAAGACCGTGGCGGCGTGCAGGGCCTTGCCGTGCTCGTAGGCGGCGGCGACCATCGTCCGGAACAGCTCCTCCGGGTCGCCGGCCTCGGCGAGCTCCTTGCGGTAGCCGAGCCGGACGGCGCCCTCCAGGCCCATGCCGCCGATCTCGCCGGTGGGCCAGGCGACGGTCGCGAGGGGCGCCTTGAACCCGCCGCCCGCCATGGCCTGCGCGCCGAGGCCGTAGCCCTTGCGCAGCACGATCGTGATGACCGGGACGCGCAGGTTCGCGCCGATGACGAACATGCGGCTGAAGTGCCGGACGGTGGCGGTCCGCTCGGCCTCCGGGCCGACCATGAAGCCGGGCGTGTCGCACAGGGACACGACGGGCAGCCCGTGGGCGTCGCACAGCTGCAGGAACCGCGCGGCCTTGTCGGCGGCGTCGCGGTCGATGGCGCCGCCGAGGTGGGCGGGGTTGCTGGCGATGAGGCCCATCGGGCGGCCCTCGATCCGCACCAGCGCGGTGATGATCCCGATCCCGAAGGCGCGCCGCAGCTCCAGGACCGAGCCGGTGTCGGCGAGGCCGGCGACGGCGCGGCGGACGTCGTAGGCGCGCAGCCGGTTCTCCGGGACGACGTGCCGCAGGACCCGCTGGTCGGCGCACTCCCAGTCGTCGCGCGGCCCCTGGAAGTAGGACAGGTAGCGGCGGGCGGCGTCGACGGCGGCGGCCTCGTCGGGCACGGCGATGTCCACGACGCCGTTGGGCTCCTGGACGCCGATCGGGCCGATCTCCTCGGGCGCGAACACGCCGAGCCCGCCGCCCTCGATCATCGCGGGCCCGCCCATCCCGATGTTGGCGTCGCGGGTGGCGATGATGACGTCGCAGCAGCCGAGCAGGGCGGCGTTCCCGGCGAAGCAGCGCCCGGCGGCGATCCCGACGGTCGGGACGCGGCCGCTGAGCCGCCCCATCGCGTGGAAGGTGGTCACGTCCAGGCCCGACACGCCGGAGGTGTCGGTGTCGCCGGGCCGGCCCCCGCCGCCTTCGGCGAAAAGCACCACGGGCAGGCGGCGGCGGTGGGCGATGTCCAGCATCCGGTCGGTCTTGCGGTGGTTCTGGTGGCCCTGCGTCCCGGCCATGACCGTGTAGTCGTAGGACATCACCACGGCCTGCGCGCCCGACACGTCCCCGATGCCGCAGACCATGCCGTCGGCGGGGGTGCGCTCGATCAGGTCCTCCAGGGACCGGCGCCGCCGCTGCGCGGCGATGGCCAGCGCACCGTACTCGACGAACGTGCCGGCGTCGCAGAGGTCGTCGATGTTCTCCCTGGCGGTGCGGTGGCCGCGCGCGTGCCGCTTGGCGACCGCCTCGGGACGGGACGCGTCCAACCCGATCTCGTGCCGGCGCAGGGTCTCGGCGAGGTCGGCGCGGATCTCGGCGAGGTCGGGCCCGGTGTCCTCGGCGGCGTCGTCGCCGGCCACCTCCGCCGGTTCGACGAACAGCAGCGGCGCGCCCTCGGCGACGGTCTCCCCCGGTGCGGCGGTGACGCGCCGCACGATGCCCGCCTCCCCCGCGTGGACGACGTGCTCCATCTTCATGGCTTCGAGGACCAGGGCCGGTGCCCCGGCCCGCACGGGATCGCCCTCGGCCACGTCCACGCTGACGACCGTGCCCTGCATGGGGGCGGGCACCGCGACCGTGCCGGGCGGCGCGTCCGGCACCGCGGCGGCGGGCACATCGGTTTCGTCGTGGGCGGTCTCGACGTAGTAGCGGCGGTGCTCGCTCTCCAGCAGCTCGGGCAGGTGGCCGGCGACGAAGGACGTGTCGAACCCGCCGGAGGTGAAGCCGGGGTGGCGCAGCACGCCCTGCAGCAGCGGGATGCTCGTCGCGACGCCGGCGATCTCGAACTCGCCGAGCGCGCCGTGCGCGCGGGCGGCGGCGGACGGCAGGTCCTCCGCGCGGGCGACGACCTTGGCGAGCAGCGGGTCGTAGCGGGGGCTCGCGCGGTAGCCGGCGTACCCGCAGGTGTCGACGCGGACGCCGGGCCCGGACGGCGGCGCGAACGCGGTCAGCGTCCCGGCCCGCGGGTGCGGCGTGCCGTCCGCGTCGATGGTCTCGGTGTTGACCCGGACCTGGACGGCGCAGCCCGCGGCGCGGGGCGGCCCGGCGCCCAGGCCCACGGCCGCGAGGTCCTCCCCCAGCGCCAGCCGGATCTGCGTCTTGACCAGGTCGACCCCCGTGATCTCCTCGGTGACGGTGTGCTCGACCTGGAGCCTCGGGTTGGCCTCCATGAACCAGAACTCCCCGTCCACGACGAGGAACTCGAACGTGCCGATGCCGTCGTAGCGGACGCGGGCGGCCATGCGCAGCGCCGCGTCCAGCAGCGCGTCCCGGACGTCGCCGGGCAGCGCCGGCGCGGGCGCGACCTCGATCAGCTTCTGGTGCCGCCGCTGAATGCTGCAGTCGCGCTCCCAGAGGTGGACGACCGCGCCGGTCCCGTCGCCGGCGACCTGCACCTCGATGTGGCGGGCGCGCGGCACGTACCGCTCGGCGTACAGGTCGCCGGAGCCGAAGGCGGCGAGCGCCTCGGACCGGCACCGCTCGTACGCCGCGGCCATCCCGGCGGGGTCGGCGACGACGCGCATGCCGCGCCCGCCGCCGCCGGCCAGCGCCTTCAGCATCACCGGGCCGTGCTCGCGCGCGAACGCCTCGGCCTCGGGGAGGCTCACCGGCCCCGCCGTGCCGCGCGCCACGGGCACGCCCGCCTCCCGGGCGAGCTCCCGCGAGCGGGTCTTGTCGCCGAACAGCTCCAGCAGCTCGGGGCGCGGGCCGACGAACACGAGGCCGGCGGACGCGCAGCCCGCCGCGAACCCGGCGTTCTCGCTCAAGAAGCCGTAACCGGGGTGGACGGCAGCGGCGCCCGCGTCCCCGGCCGCGGCGATCAGCGCGCCGGCGTCGAGGTACCCGGCCGGCCCCTCCCCCGGCAGCACCCGGACCTCGTCGGCGCGGCGGGCGTGCGGCGCCGGGGCCTCGTCGCGGGTGCGCACGGCCACCGTGCGCAGGCCCAGTTCCGCCGCGGCCCGGACGATCCGCAGCGCGATCTCGCCCCGGTTGGCCACCAGGATCCCGCCCACCGGCCCTCCTCACCTCGCCTCGCGCGACGCGCCTCACTCTAGAGAGGCGGGCGCGGGCCGGTGACCGGCGGGCGGCCGGTCACCGGACGGGGCGTCCGGGTGATAATGATCCGGTGGGGCCGCCACCCCACGATCACCCGCGGAGGATCGACGACTCATGGGCACCGGCCGTTCCGTGCGCGAATCCCTCCTGGACGCCGCCGCATCCCTGCTCGTGGAGCGCGGCTACCGCGGCGTCCGGATGCGGGACGTCGCGGCGGCCGCCGGGGTGAGCCGGCAGACCGTCTACAACGAGTTCGGCGACAAGTGGGGCCTGGCGCAGGCGGTGGTGGTCCGCGACAACGAGCGCTACCTCGACGGCATCGACGCGGCGCTGTCCGCGCACGACGACCTGTACTCGGCGGTGACGGCGGCGGTCATGTACACGCTGGAGACCTCCGCCGACGACCAGCTGAAGAAGGCGGTGCTGACCGGCGCGGGCGGCGACGAGCTGCTTCCGCTGCTCACCACGCAGGCCGAGCCGGTGCTGTTCACCGCCAGCGCCCGCATCGCCGAGCACGCGCTGCGGCACTGGCCGGACCTGGACCGCGACGCCGTCACCGAGATCGCCGACGCCGCGGTGCGGCTGACCATGAGCCACCTGATGCTGCCCTCGGGCCCCCCGGAGCGCTTCGCGGACTTCGTCGCCCGCATGGTCACCCGCTACGTGGCCGTCAAGGGATGACGGTCTGCAGGTGAACGACCTTGACGGCCGTCATCTCGTCGAGGAGCTCGGGGCCGTAGCCGAAGCCCCGGCCGCTGGCGCCGCGCGGGGTCGCGGCGCCGCCGGGAGCGCCGCCGAACACCGCGTTGATCTTCACCGTGCCGGTCTTCAGGGTGCGCCAGGCCGCCTGCGCGTAGGCCGGGTCGCGGGTCAGCACGGTCGCGGCGAGGCCGTAGCGGCCGCGGTGCGCCGCCGCCAGGCCCTCCTCGAACGAGGCGACGGTGCGGACGGGCGCGACCGGCCCGAAGGTCTCCTCGCCCATCACGGCCATCGCGTCGGTGCAGCCGGTGAGGACGGTGGCCGGGTAGAAGGCGCCGGGGCCCTCGGGGATCCGCCCGCCGGCGCGGAGCCGCGCGCCGTCCGCGACGGCCTTCTCGACCTGCTCGTGGACCTGGGCGCGGTGCCGCTCGTCCACCAGCGGGGCGAGTTCGGTGGACGGGTCGGCGCCCGGCCCCATCCGCAGGCCGCGGGCCCGGCGGACGAGCGCCTCCTCGAACGCGGCGGCCACGGCCTCGTGCACGTAGACGCGCTCGACCGAGGTGCAGATCTGGCCGGCGTTGGCGAAGCAGCCGGTGGCGGCCTGCGCGGCGGCCCATTCCGGGTCGACGCCGGCGTCCACGATCAGCGGGTCGGTGCCGCCGTTCTCCAGCAGGACCTTGGCCCCGGTCCCGGCGGTCAGCCCGGCGATGCGGCGGCCCGCGCGGGTCGAGCCGACGTGCGCCACGACGTCCACGCCGCCGTGGCCGGCGAGGGCCTCGCCCACCTCGGCGTCCCCCGTGACGAGGTTGAGGACGCCGCCGGGCAGCCGCCCGGCGATCAGCTCGGCGAGCATGGCGCCGGTGTGCGGGGTCCGCTCGGACGGCTTGTGCACGACGGTGTTGCCGGTGGCGACGGCGGCGCCGATCAGCCCGCAGGCGATGGCGACGGGGTCGTTCCACGGCGTGATCACCGCGACGGTCCCGAGGGGCTCGCGGACCATGAAGTCGGCGGCGTCCCACCCGCCCTGCAGGCTGCGCCCGCCGTGCAGCGGGCCGAGCTCGGCGTACTGGCGCAGCGTCCCGATCCCGGCCTCGACACCGCCGAGCGCGTCGCCGGACGGCTTGCCCATCTCGGCGGTCACCAGGGCGGCCAGCTCGGCGGCGCGCGCCTCGACGGCCCGCGCGGCGGCGTGCAGCGCGGCGCCGCGCTCGGCGGCCGGGACCGCCGCCCAGCCCGGCGCGGCGGCCCGGGCCGCCGCGACCGCCGCGTCCACGTCGCCGCTCCCGCAGACGGGAACCACCCCGAGGGGGCCGCCGTGCGCCGGGTCGGTGACGGTGAACATCCGCTCCCCGGCGCCCTGGCTCCAGCGCCCTCCGGCCAGCATCCACATGTCGCGCGGTCGCATGTTCGCTCCCTCGTCTCGGCGCGGGGCACGGACGCTCCGCCCGGGCCACGCGATCGCCTCGCCGCCGTGCCGGGTCCCCTACCCGGGACGGCGGCGTTCATTGACCCGCCCCGACCGTCAGTGACTACTTACTCGATGGGCTAACGTGGGGCCGACAGCCGAGTGCGAGGGAGGCGCGGTGGACTTCGACCTGCCGGAGAGCGCGGCCGCGGTGCGCGAGGGCGTACTGGCGATCGCCGGGAAGTACGACCAGGAGTACTGGAGCCGCTGCGACGCGGACAAGCGCTGGCCCGAGGAGGTCTGGCGGGAGCTGGTCGCCGGCGGCTGGCATGCGCTGGCCGTCCCCGAGGAGTACGGGGGCGGGGGGCAGGGCCTGCTGGAGCTCGCGGTCGCCCTCGAAGCCCTCGCCGAGGGCGGCGCCGGCGGCGCCGCCTCGTTCATGTACCTGCTCACGCCCGCGTTCGGCGGGCTGACCATCGCCCGCCACGGCACCCGGGAGCAGAAGGACGAGTTCCTCCCGAAGATCGCCTCCGGTGAGCTGGAGACCTGCTTCGCCATCACCGAGCCGGACGCGGGCAGCAACTCGATCAACATCACCACCAGCGCCCGCCGCGACGGCGACGCGTTCGTGGTCAGCGGCCAGAAGATCTGGATCTCCGGCGTCGAGCGCGCCGACCACATGATCCTCGTCGCCCGGACGGTCCCGGCCGCCGAGGCGCGCCCCCGCACGTCGGGCTTCACCGTCCTGCTGGTGGACCTCAAGGAGGCCGTCGCCGAGGGCACGCTGACCTACCAGCCGATCCCCAAGCTCGGCACCAACACGGTCGCGTCCAGCACGGTGTTCCTGGACGAGGTCCGCGTCCCCGCCGAGCGCGTCATCGGCGAGGTCGACATGGGGTTCGCCGTCCTGTGGGACATCCTCAACCCCGAGCGCATCCTCGCCGCGGCCGGCGGCGTCGGCTCCGGCGAGCTGGTGCTCGGCCTCGCCTGCGAGTACGCCACCGACCGGGCGCCGTTCGGGAAGCCGATCGGCACCAACCAGGGCATCGCGTTCCCGCTCGCCCGGATCAAGGCGCAGGTCGAGCTGGCGCGGCTGATGACCTACAAGGCCGCCTGGCTGTGGGACCGGGGCCGCCCCTGCGGCTCGGAGGCCAACATCGCCAAGCTCACCGCGGCCGACGCGGCCTGGCAGGCCGCCGACCGCGCGTTCCAGACCTACGGCGGCATGGCGTACTCGCTGGAGTACCCGATCGCCCGGATGTTCCGCGACGCCCGCATCGCCAAGAACATCCCGGTCGCCGAGGAACTCGTCCTCGCCCACATCGCCCAGCACGAACTGGGACTGCCCAAGTCGTACTGACGCCGGAACGCGCGGGGGGCGCCCTCAGCCGAATTTGGGCGGGCGCTTCTCCCGGATGGCCGCGACGCCCTCCCGCACGTCCGGGCCGGTGAACCCGAAGAACTCCATCGCCAGCGAGGCGTCGAACGTCGGGCCCGCCAGGCGCAGCCAGTTGTTCAGCGCGTACTTGGTGAACGACAGCGCCTCCGCGGGCCCGGCGGCCAGCCGGCCGGCGATCTCCAGGGCGCGCTCGTGCACCTCGCCGTCGTCCACGCACAGCGAGACCAGGCCGATCCGCTCGGCCTCCTCCCCCGTCAGGACGTCGTTGAGCAGCAGGTAGTACTTCGCCTTCGCCATCCCGCACAGCAGCGGCCACACGATCGCCGCGTGGTCCCCGGCCGCCACGCCCAGCCGGGTGTGCCCGTCGATGATCTTCGCGGTGCGGCCGGCGACGGAGATGTCGGCCAGCAGCGCCACCGCCAGCCCCGCGCCCACCACCGGGCCCTGCACCGCGCTGACCACCGGCTTCGAGCAGTTCACCAGGTTCATCACGATGTCGCGCGCCTCGCGCATGATGCGGCGCCGGGCACCGTGGTCGGCCATCATCTCCTCGATCATGGCGAGGTCGCCGCCCGCCGAGAACGCCGTCCCCTCGCCGCGCACGACGACCGCGCGCACCGCGTCGTCGGCGTCGGCGTCCCGCCAGATCTCCGCCAGCTCCCCGTGCCCCGTCGCGTCGACCGCGTTGAGCTTGCCCGGCGTGCTGAGCACGACGCGCAGCACCCCGTCCGCCGCCCAGTCGATCTTCAGCCGCTCGTAGCCGTCATACCGCCCGCTGCCCATGGCCGGTCGCCTCCCGCGTCCGCACGTCGAATGCCGCGCGCAATCGTCGCACAGCGAACTCCCGCGCCCGGACACCGGCGTCGAACTGCTCCGGGAGCAGGAAGAACGAGTGCACGACGCCGTCGTAGCGGCGCGCCTCCACCGGCACCCCGGCGGCGGCGAGCCGGCGCGCGTACGCCTCGCCCTCGTCGCGCAGGATGTCGTACTCCGCGGTGATCACGGTCGCGGGGGCGGCGCCGGCGAGGTCCGGGGCGCGCAGCGGGGCGAGCCGGAAGTCGGCGGGGTCGGCGCCGGCCCGGTAGAGCTCCATGAACCGGGCGAGCGTGCCGGCGTCCAGCGCGTACCCGGTCCCGAACTCCCGCCAGCTCGGGGCGTCCATGGCCGTGTCGGTCACCGGGTAGACGAGCAGCTGGTGGACGAGCGGCACGCCGCGGTCGCGGGCGAGCAGCGCCACCGCCGCGGCGAGGTTGCCGCCCGCGCTGTCCCCGGCCACCGCGAGGGCGCCGGGCAGGACGCCGTAGCGGTGCGGCTCGCGCGCCGCGGACGCCACGACGGCCCAGGCGTCGTCGACGGCGGCGGGGAACGGGTGCTCGGGCGCCAGCCGGTAGCCGACGTTCAGCACGGCGCATCCGGCGGCGGCCGCGATGTCGCGGCACGTGGCGTCCACGTCGTCGATCCCCCCGAGGACCCACGCGCCCCCGTGCAGGTACACGACCGCGGGCAGCGGCCCGCGCTCCGCAGGCTCCGGCCGGTACAGCCGCACCGGGACGGGGCCGCCCGGCCCCCGCACGGTGAGGTCGCGCACCTCCGGCAGCTCGGGGCCGGCGGGGGACGGCACCGCCGCGGCCCTCTCCCGCAGCTGCTCGATCGTCGGTTCCGCCGCGCCCCCCGCGCCGGACGGCAGCGCCGTCCAGCCCGCCACGAACTCCAGGAAGCTCACGGTCTGCGGGTGCAGCGGCATGCGGCGGCCTCCGGGGGTCTGCGGCGAGATGTACCGGATCGCTTCCCCCAGGCCGCCGGGTCAATCCCCGCCCGCGCCGGGCATCGCGCCGGCCCGGGCAGCGGGCCGGTCCGGGTCAGCGGCCGGCGGCCTCGGCGACCAGGGCCTCGAACAGCCGGCCGTCGCCGGACTCCTCCGGGTGCCACTGGACGGCGAGGCCGAAGCGGTGCCCCTGCAGCTCGACGGCCTCGACCACCTGGTCCTCCGCCCAGGCCACCGCCGCCAGGCCCCGGCCGAGCCGGCTCACCGCCTGGTGGTGGTAGGTCGGCACGTCGGCGTGGTCGCCCATGACCTTGCCGACCAGGCTGGTCGCGCTGATCTGCACCGGATGCGAGCCGACCAGTCCGCTCTCCGGCGCGTGCCCGTCATGGCCCACCGCCTCCGGCAGGTGCTGGACGAGCGCTCCCCCGCGCGCCACGTTCAGGACCTGCATCCCCCGGCAGGTGGCCAGGAAGGGGAGGCCGGCGTCCACGACCGCGCGGGCGAGCGCCAGCTCGAAGCGGTCGCGCTGCGGCTGCGGCGGGCCCGTCAGGGCGTGCCGGGCGGCCCCGTAGAGCTCGGGATCGAGGTCGCCGCCGCCCGCGAGGACGATGCCGTCCAGCCGCCCGACCAGCGCGTCCACCCCGCGCAGGCTCGCGGTCGGGGGCAGCATGACCGGGACCCCGCCGGCCCGCTCGACGGCGCGGACGTAGGGCACCGGCAGGAGCGCGGCCTCGCGCACCCAGACCCCCCAGCGGGCCGGCTCCTGGTAGGTGGTGATGCCGATGAGCGGCGGCGCGCCGGCACCGGCGGCGGTCGGGGCCGGCGCCCCGCGGATGGCCTCTGACATGCCCGGTTTCCCCCTGTCGTGCGTTGGCCACGGGACGACTGCCGAGATGGGCGGTTCGTCGTGTTCGGCTGCCCCTCATGGTGCCTCACCCGCCCCCGGGCCGTCC
>NZ_SMKM01000390.1 GCF_004348665.1 Actinomadura sp. GC306
GCGGCGGGCCGTCGCGGCGGGGCCGTTCCGGACGACCGCCTCCTCCAGCACGATGAGGGAACGCATGGCGTCAACCGCCGCGCGGCCCGGGGGCGCCTGCCGGAAGACGTCGTTGAAGACCTCCAGCGACAGCGGGCCGTCGTAGCCGGCCGCGAGCACGTGCGAGGTGAAGGCGGCCAGGTCGAACGCGCCCTGCCCGGGGAAGAGCCGGTGGTGGCGGCTCCACTGGAGCACGTCCATGCGCATGTGCGGGGCGTCGGCGAGCTGGAGGAAGAAGAGCTTCTCGGCGGGGAACTCCGTGATGCCCGCGATGTCGCCGCCGCGTGAAAGCACGTGGAAGCTGTCCAGGCACAGCCCCACCGCGGGATGGTCGGCGCGCAGTACGAGGTCCGCCGACCGCTCCCACGTCCGGACGTGCTTCCCCCAGGCCAGCGCCTCGTAGGCGACCCGCACGCCGTGTTCGGCGGCCAGGTCGCCGAGAGCGTGCAGTTGCGCGGAGGCCAGGGCGTCGTCGTCGACGGCCTCGGGCGCGACCGAGGAGCACACCAGGACGGTTTCGGCCCCGAGCCGCCGCGCCAGTGCGAACTTGTGCGCCGCCCTGCGCAGGTTGCGCCGGTGCAGCTCCTCCGGGACGGCCTCGAAGTCGCGGAACGGCTGGTAGAGCTCGACCGCCAGGCCGAGGGCGGCGCAGCGCCCGGCGATCTCCTCGGGGGCGAGCGGGCAGGCGAGCAGGTCGTTCTCGAAGATCTCCACGCCGTCGAACCCGGCGCCCGCGGCCGCGTTCAGCTTGTCCTCCAGCGTGCCCGACAGGCACACCGTCGCGATCGACCGTCGCATGGTCTCACTCCGTTCCCGAGGCGGCCGGTGCGGAACCGCGCCCGGCCCGCCGGGCTCGGCGGGCCGGGCGCGGCCGGGTCAGGGAGCGGTGGAGCGGATCGCCTTGAACAGCTCCGCCTGCTCGCCTTCGAGGGTCTCGTCGAAGTACTTCCTGGCCTTGTCGGAGAACGCCTTGATGTCGACGTCCTCGACGATCGTCGGCTCCCCCTTGCCCTTCCACTCGGCGAGGATCTTCTGCTCGTCCTCCTCGATGCACTTCCGGTTGGCGGCGCGGGTGTCCGAGACGGCCTTCTGCAGCGCCGCCTGCTGCTCGGACGACAGCTTCTTCCAGCTCTCGTCGTTGATGACGATCATCTGCGAGCCGGTCTGGTGCCCGGTGAGGCTGACGTGCGTCTGCACCTCGTCGAGGCTCTTCTCCGCGATCGTCGGGATCGGGTTCTCCTGCCCGTCGATGATCTTGCGCTGCAGGCTGAGGTACAGCTCCTCGAACGCGACCGCGGTGGGCTTGGCGCCGATCGCCTTGGCGTTCTCCAGGTAGACCTTGGAGTCGGGGAACCGCATCCGCAGCCCCTCGAAGTCGCCGGGCTTACGGATCGCGGAGTTGGCGCTGAAGTGCCGCATGCCGAAGAACCAGACGTCCAGGATGCGGGTGCCCGTCGCCTCGGCGAAGTCCGTCTTCAGTCGCTTGCCCTGCTCGCCGTCGAAGAAGGCGAACAGGTGGTCCGGCCCGTCGAACGCGTAGGCCATGTCGAGGACGCCGATCGGGGCGTGGCTCGCGGCCAGCGCGGACGAGCCCTGCACGTCCATGTCGAGGTCGCCGGACCTGACGGAGGTGAAGCGCGTGGCGTCGTTGCCGAGCTGGCTGTTCGGGAACGTCTCGACCTTCACGCCCAGGTCCTGGCCGTTGACCGCGTCGGCGACGGCCTGGATGCCGCAGCGGCTGTGCGGATGCTGGGTGGTGTAGCTGTTGGCGAACGACAGGGTGACCGTCCCGCCGTCGTCGCCGCTGTTCATCGCGCTGCAGCCGGCCGCCAGGACCGACGCGGCGGCCAGGACCGCCAGTCTCGCGGAGGGTGATTTCGCCATCTGCCTTGCTCCTCACGGGGGTGGGGGTGTCGGGTCGCTACAGGCCGAGCCAGTCGGGCAGGAAGGTGACGATCGAGGGGACGAACGTCACCAGCATCAGGACGACGAGCAGCGGGAGCAGGAACGGGAGGGTGCCGCGGAACACCTCGTGGATCGGCATCCGGGCGACCGGGCTCATCACGAACAGCACCGCGCCGATCGGCGGGGTGAGCAGCCCGATCATGAGGTTCATGATGATGATCACGCCGAAGTGCATCGGGTCGACGCCGAACTCGGCGGCGATCGGCAACAGGATCGGCACCGTGATCACCAGGGCCGAGATGCCCTCCAGGATCGCGCCCAGCAGGATCAGCAGCAGGTTGACCAGCAGCAGGAACACGATCGCGTTGTCGGTGAGGCCGAGCAGCGTCTCGGAGATCAGCTGCGGGACCCGCTCGCGGGCGAGGATCCAGCCGAGCAGCCCGGACGCGCCGATGATCAGGGTGATCGACGCGGTGGTCGCCGCGGTCTCCTTCGCGATCGGGAACAGGTCCCGCCAGGTGATGCGGCCGTACCCGGCGCCGAGGACGAGCACGTAGGCGGCGCCCACCGCCGCGGCTTCGGTGGGGGTGAACCAGCCGCCGAGGATGCCGCCGAGGATGATCACCGGGGCGCCCAGCGGGCCGAGGACGCGGACCCCGGTGCGGCGCAGGTTGCCCCAGGCGAATGGCTCGCCCCGCAGGTCGTCCCGGCGGCGCACCAGGATGAAGACCATGATCGCCAGCCCGGCCGCCATGAGGAAGGCGGGCATGACCGAGGCGGCGAACAGCGCCCCGGTCGACACTCCGGCGATGCCGGCGTAGACGACCGCCGGGATGCTGGGCGGCATGACCGGCCCGAGCAGGCTGGACGCGGCGCTGATACCGACCGCGAAGCGGGGCGGGTAGCCGTTGCGGGTCATGGCCGGGACCTCGACCTTGCCGAGGCCGGCGGCGTCGGCGAGCGCCGAGCCGCTCATCCAGGAGAAGCCCAGGCTCACCCCGATGTTGACGTAGCCGAGGCTGCCCCTGACCCGCCCGATGGCGGCGAGCGCGAAGTCGAACAGCCGGTCGGCGATGCCGGCGTGGTTGGCGACCACGCCGAGGAGGATGAAGAGCGGGACGGCCAGCAGCGGGAAGCTGTTCACTGCCTCGGTGGCCTGCCGGACGCTCAGCCCCGCCGAGTAGCCCTCGAAGGAGACGTAGGTGAGGCACGGCCCGAGCAGCGCGAACGCCACGGGGACCCGCAGGACCAGGAGCGCGGCGATGGCCGCGCCGAGGAGCGCCATGCTCATGTCTCATCCGCCTCGTGCTTCGGGTCGGTCTCGTGCTTCGAGTGCTCGTGCTTGGGATGCTCGTGCTTCGGATGCTCGGGCGCCGGGTGGGCGTGCGCCGGGTCGGTCTCGTCCAGCTCCGGTTCCGGCTGGAAGATCGCGACGACCGAGCGGACGATCGTGAGCAGCAGCCCGGCGAGCGGGATGACGTAGAACAGGCGCATCGGCATGCCGAGCACGGGCGAGGTCTGCGCGTCGGCGTCCGCGACCAGGACCCACGCCTCGTAGACGAGGTTCAGGCAGACGATCGCGACGGTGACGTTGGCGACGATGCCGACGAGGCGCAGCAGCCGGGGGCCGGCCACGATGTCGACCAGCTTCAGGGTGATATGGCCGTCGCGCGCCGCGAGGTAGCCCGACATGGCGAAGGTGAGCCAGACGAAGGCGAACCGCGCGAGCTCGCCCGTCCACACCCAGCCGCCGGTGGGCAGGTAGCGCTGGACGGCCTGCAGCAGCGTCAGGACGCCGATCACCGCGAGCAGGACGCTGCCGGTGACGGCCTCGGCCATGGACAGCGCCCGCAGGACGCGGCCGGGGCGGCGGCCCGGCGGCGCGGCGGCGGCGGAGGTCATCGGTGGTCCCCTCCCCAGTCGGACAGGTCGATCCAGGACTTGCCGGGCTCCGTGCGGGCCTCGGCGAAGGCGCGGCCGGACTCGTCCGGCGGCACGCCGGGCCGCAGCAGCCCGGCGAGCCGGGGCGCCGCGCCGGCGGCCGCCGCGACGGCCGCGGCGAAGTCGGCCGGGTGGTCGTAGATGAGGGAGCCGCGCACCTGGAGCTGCCGCCTTGTCAGCTCCATCGTCGACAGCCCCACCGGCTCGCTGCTCATGCCGATCACCATGACGGTCCCGCCGGTGGCGACGTTATGGGACGACGTCTCCCAGGCCGCGGGGACCCCGGCGGTGTCGAAGACGAACGGGAAGGCCCGCCCGCCGTCCGGCGCGACGGGCCGGGCCCCGATGCGCTCGGCGACGGCGACGCGGTCGGCGCGCGGGTCGGTGACGAACACGCGGGCGCCGGCTTCGAGGAGCGACAGGCAGGTGAGCAGGCCCTGCGACCCCGCGCCGACGACCAGGCAGTCCGTGCCGGGGGCGACGCCGGCGCGGCGGACCGCCGAGCGGGCCACCGCGAACGGCTCGACGCACGCCAGGACCTCCGCGCCGACCGGGGCGGGCAGCGGCCAGGCGAACCGCGCGGGGACGGCGACGCGCTCGGCGAGCAGGCCGGGGACGGTGATGCCGGGGCTGAGCCGGTGCTCGCATCCGGAGGTCATGCCGCGCGTGCAGGGCGGGCAGGTGAAGCAGCAGTAGTTGGGCTCGACCGCCACCTGCTGGCCGACATGGCGGTCGCGCACGTCCGCGCCGACGGCGACGATCCGCCCGCCGCCCTCGTGCCCCGGTACCCAGGGCAGGGCGGGGGT
>NZ_SMKM01000391.1 GCF_004348665.1 Actinomadura sp. GC306
GACGGGGGCGGCGGCCGGGCGGGAACGGGTGCGCAGACCGAGCGCCGTGATCAGGACCGCGGCGAGGACGGCGGCGACGGGGACCGTCAGCGCGATCCGCAGGGCGTCCAGGCCGGCCTCGGGTGTTCCGCCGCTGAGCGCCGCCACGTTCACCGCGGTCACCGCGGACAGGCCGATCGCCATGCCGAACTGGATCGCGGTGTAGAAGAGGCCGCCGGCGACGCCGTGCTCGCTCTCGTCCACGCCCTCCGTGGCGGCCATCGTCAGCGGGCCGTAGACCAGCGCGAACGCCAGGCCCAGCAGCGCGATGACCGGGAACATGACCGTGTAGGCCCAGTCGAGGCCGACCGGCAGGAACAGCCCGTACGCCACGGCCGCCAGGACGAGCCCGCCCAGCAGGACGCGCACGTTCCCGAAGCGGTTCACCAGGCGGGGCGTCAGCGTCGGCGCGAGGACGACGTCGATGCCCACGACCAGCATGGCAAGGCCGGTCTGCCAGGTCGTCCAGCCGCGCAGTTCCTGCAGGTACAGCGTCATGAGGAACTGGAAGCCCGCGAACGCGCCGAGGAACAGCATCGCGCTCAGGTTCGTCCGCACCAGCGCGGCCGAACGGAGGACGCCGAGGCGGACGAGCGGATGCGCGGCCCGCTTCTCGATCGCGACGAACACCGCGAGGAGCGCCGCGCCGCCCAGGAGGACGGCCGCGGTGAGCGCGACGTCATGGCCGGGACGCTCCAGCCGGACGACCCCGTACACGAGCAGCATCATCGCGCCGGTGATGCTGAACGCGCCCATGAGGTCGAAGCCGCCCGCGCCGCCGCGGCGCCCCGCCGGGTCCGGCGCGTCGATCAGCGGGACCGCCGCGGCCAGCAGCAGCGCCGCCATGATGACCGGCGCGAAGAACACCCAGCGCCAGCCGATCGTGGTGAGCAGCCCGCCGGCGACGAGACCGAGCACGTAGCCGCCCGAGGCCGTGCCCGCGTAGATGCCGAGCGCCCGGGTGCGCGCGGGCCCCGCGGGGAACATGGCGATGACGAGCGCGAGTCCCGCCGGAGCCAGGAACGCCGCCGCGACACCGGTCGCGAACCGGGCGGCCAGCAGCATCCAGCCGTTGACGGCGAACCCGCCGAGCCCGGAGAACAGCAGGAAGACCACCAGCCAGAACAGGAAGACGCGGCGGTGGCCGAGCAGATCTCCGGTGCGCCCGCCCAGCAGCATGAAACCGCCGTAACCCAGCACGAAGGCGCTGATGACGCCGCTGAGCATCCCGGTCGACAGGCCGAGGTCCGCCCGGATCGACGGCAGCGCGACGTTGAGCATCGCGACGTCGATGCCCTCCAGGAAGACCGCACCGCAGAGCACGAGCAACTGCGCCCAGGCACGCCCGTCCATGCGCGCAGCGGATGTGGACATGAGCCGGCTCCTCTCCGAAGAGGGCCGGTTCTCTTCGTGAGCGCCGGTTCCCTCTTGTTACCGGCAGCATCCTCAGTCACCATCGGAGACCATGGAAGACGGAACTTTCGCGTCCCCTGGTTACTGCGGGGATACCGCCGCCGACGAGGCCGTCCTGCAGTGGGACACGCGCAACGACTGCGAGGTCCGGCAGATCCTCGACCGCATCGCCGACAAGTGGTCGCTGCTCGTCATCGCGCTCCTGGACCAGCGCTCGCTGCGGTTCACCGAACTGCGCCGCCGGATCGACGGCATCAGCCAGCGGATGCTCGCCAGGACGCTGCGGCACCTGGAGCGGGACGGGCTGGTCAGCCGCACCGTCCACCCGACCGTCCCGCCGCGCGTGGACTACGCGCTCACCCCCATGGGCGCGACGCTGCACGAGACGATCCGCTCGCTCGTCACCTGGACGGAGCAGCACCAGAACGCCATCGCCGCCGCCCGCGCCGCCTACGACGTCCGCGTCCGGGCCGAGAAGGAGGCGGCGGAGCGGGAGGCGGCCGAACGCGATTCCATCGCCCGCGAGGCCCGCGCCGCGCTGCGCTGACACCGTCCGGAGGGCGGTAGGCGTTTCGTCCTAGCTAGGCCCATCAGGGGAAACTCATGGGTGCATGGGCGGTGAGGGGCATATGCTCAGCCTTCGCTTCGCCGCCGCTTCGACGGCCGAGCACTCGATCCGCACCCCCGCACGCAAGGAGCGTCATGGCCGATTCCGTCAAGCTTCACGTCACGGGCACGCCCGAGCAGGTCCGCCCGCTGCTGGAGCAGGTGCTGCAGGGCGAGGGCTTCCGGTTCACCTGGGAGAACCCCGCGGACTGCATCATCGAGAAGGGGTCGCGCACCAAGGCGCTGCTCCTCGGCGCGTTCGGCACCCACTACAAGTACCGCGTGCTCCTCCACCAGCAGCCGGACGGCACCCTCGTCGTCGACCTCGGCCTCGCCACGACCGGGATGTCCGGCGGGGCGGTCGGCGTCGCGAAGGTCCGCAAGAAGCTCGACGAGGTCGGCCGGGTACTGACCGGCGCCTTCCAGAACGCCGGCACCCTCATCACCGCCTGACCCGGTAAGCCCACGCACCCCCGGCCACCGTCCACGGGTTCGGGGCGCCGCCGGCAAGGTCTGCGGCGTCCCGGCCGAGACGGTGACGCGTGCAGCCCCCGGGCGACCGGGCCGATCGCTCGCCGGTCCGGCTTGTGGTCCGGGCGCAGGCCCCGTGCCGCTCGCACAGCTCCAGGCCGCTCCTCTTCGCAGCGGCCTGCAGCAGCGGCGGCGGGCTAGGCCGTGGCGGCCTCCGGGGCGATTTCCGAGGCCACGTTCAGGCGGGCGTTCGCCACGAAGGCGTGCAGGGCGCGCAGGGCCGCGCCGGCGTGGTTGCCCCAGTGGTTGAAGTACGAGTACTGCCACCACCAGAGGGCTTCGAGGGGACGGTCCTGCTGGTAGTGGCGCAGCCCGTGGACGAGGTCGCTCGCGACGTCGACCAGGTCGTCCGACAGGCGGTACGAGGTGGGCTCGGTGTCCTTGTAGGGGTCGAAGACCTCGACGTACTCGTCGAGGGCGACGAGGCGGTCGCGGAGGCCCTGCCGGACGGCGTCGAGATCGGGGTCGTCGCCGATCTCGGGCTCCCAGTTGTCGGGCAGGATCACGTCGGCGCTGGCGCCGAGCTGCGCGCCCGCCAGGATGACCTGCGACACCTCCAGGAGGAGCAGCGGGATGGTGTGGGGGCCGCCGTCACCACGGGCGACGGCCTCCAAGCCGCTCAGGTAGTTGTCGACGTGGCACGCCACGCGTTCGGCGAGGGCGTTCCAGTCCTGCGGGCTGTTGGTGTCAGACATCGAGCAGCCTCCGTCCTTCGAATGCGCGGCCAAGCGTCACCTCGTCGGCGTACTCGAGGTCGCCACCCACCGGCAGGCCGCTGGCCAGACGGGTGACGGTCAGGCCCATGGGTTTGACGAGCCGGGCGAGGTACGTCGCCGTCGCCTCGCCCTCCAGGTTGGGGTCGGTGGCAAGGATCAGTTCGGTCACCGTACCGTCCGCGAGGCGCTGCATCAGCTCACGGATGCGCAGGTCGTCGGGGCCGACGCCCTCGATCGGGCTGATCGCGCCGCCGAGCACGTGGTAGCGGCCCCGGAACTCGCGGGTCTTCTCGATCGCGACGACGTCCTTGGACTCCTCCACGACGCAGATGACGTGGGGGTCGCGGCGCGCGTCGCGGCAGATCCGGCATTCCTCTTCCTCGGCGACGTTGCCGCACGTCCCGCAGAAGCGGACCTTGTCCTTGACCTCCTTGAGCGCCTTGCCGAGGCGCTCGACGTCCGCGGGGTCGGCGGAGAGGAGGTGGAAGGCGATCCGCTGCGCGCTCTTGGGGCCGACGCCGGGCAGCCTGCCCAGCTCGTCGATGAGGTTCTGGACCACCCCTTCGTACAACGGACCCCTCCTTTCTCTCTACCGGACGTTCAGGCGCCCGGACCGGAGCCGCCGCCGAGGCCGGGGAAACCGCCGGGCAGCCCGCCGCCGCCTTCGCCGCCGAGGCCGGGGATGCCGCCTCCGCCGCCGAGACCTTCGGCGAGCGGTCCCATCTTCTCCTGCTGGAGCCGCTGCGCCTCCCGGCCGGCGTCGCGGATCGCGGCCAGCACCAGGTCGGCGATGGTCTCCGCCGTGTCGGCCGGGTCGTCGGCGTCGATGACCTTCGGGTCGATCGCCAGCCCCGTGACCTCGCCCTGCCCGTTGACGGTCGCGGTGACGAGCCCGCCGCCGGCGGTGCCGTTCACCTCGGCCTCCGCGAGCTCGCGCTGCGCGTTGAAAAGCTGCTCCTGCATGGCCTGCGCCTGCTGGAGGAGTTCCTGCATGTTCAGCTGACCACCGGGTTCCACGGTGCACTTCCTCTTCCGGCCCCGAGAGGGCCTTCTCTCTGGCGCTCCGCCAGCCACCGGACGTCCGTCCCCCGAGACTACGGGTTCCCGGCGCTCCCCCGTAAGTACGGCCCCCGGTGCGCCCCCGGGCCCTGCCGGCGCGGCCGCCCGCTAGGTCGCGGCGGAGTTGTCGATCTCGCGGATGATCTGGCCGCCGAGTTCGCGCTGGATGAGCGCCATCCCGGTCATCTCCGCGTCGACGCCGTCGGCGTCCGCGTCGCCCTCGGGATCGACCTCGTCGCTCTCGTCGACGGGGCCGGGGTCGGGGGGCGGCGGAGGCT
>NZ_SMKM01000392.1 GCF_004348665.1 Actinomadura sp. GC306
GCCCAGGAGGGCGAGGGCTTTCTCGCGGGCGGTGACGCGGCCGTGGACGCGCGCCTCAAATGGCCGAACGACGTGCTGGTGGGGGACCGCAAACTCGCCGGAATTCTCGCCGAGAAGGTCGACGGCGGCCTCGTCATCGGGGTGGGGCTGAACGTGGGGCTGCGGGAGGCGGAGCTGCCGGTGGAGACGGCGACGTCCCTGGCGATCGAGGGGGCGCCACTGAGCGACCGGGCGCCGCTGCTGCGCGCGATCCTGCGCGAGTTCGCGACCTGGTACCTGGAGTGGACGGCGCTCGGCGGTGATCCGGAGAGCAGCGGGCTGCGTACCGCCTACAAGGACCTGTGCGCCACGCTCGGCCGCCGGGTGCGGGTGGAGCTGCCCGGCGGGCGGACGCTGGCCGGGACGGCGCGGGACGTGGACGGGGCGGGGCGCCTGGTGGTGGCGGGAACCGGCGGGGACAATGCGGTGAGCGCGGGCGACGTGGTGCACGTCCGGTGAAACGGGGAACGGCGATCCACGGTCCGTACGTTGCCCGTGTTGCTGGTCTGCGACGATATGTCGCGGTACCGATCCATGACGGCGGTGTCCCGGTCGGGGGCGACGGCGGGCTGAGGGGCGGAAGATGGCGGCCGGATTGCCGGATCCGAAGGAGATAGAAGAGCTCCTGCTCGGGGGCGAGCTGCGCTACACCCGTGTCGACGCGGTCCGCCTGTCGGGGGTTTCGCAGGACTTCTCCGGGAAGGTCTGGCGGGCGTTCGGCTACCCGTCGATGCCGGACGAGACCATCGCCTACACCGAGGGCGACGTCATGGCGCTGGAGCGCCTGGGCCGCCTCGTCGCCGACGGGATCCTGGACGAGGACGGCGTGATCCGGCTGGTCCGCGCCTTCGGGCAGACCATGAGCCGGCTCGCGGAATGGCAGGTCAGCCTGCTGCAGAGCATGCTGCCGCAGGAACCGAACGAGGCGCCGTCCGCGGAGACGGTCGAGACGATCGTGGACATCGCCGAGAAGCACATCGGGGAGTTCGAGCCGCTGGTCGTGCACGCCTGGCGGCGGCAGCTCGCCGCGGCGGGGACGCGGGCGCTCGGCACGGCGGCGACGCGGGAGAACGGCGATCCGGCCGGCCGGCCGATGACCACGGTCGGGTTCGCGGACATGGTGTCGTTCACGCAGGTCAGCCGGGAGCTGGAGGAGATCGAGCTGGCCCGGGTGGTGGAGTGGTTCGAGGAGACCGCCGCCGACATCGTCGCCTCGCTCGGCGGCCGGCTGGTGAAGACGCTCGGCGACGAGGTGCTGTTCAGCGCGGAGACCCCGGAGATCGGCGCGGAGATCGCGCTGACGGTGGCGGCGACCATCCAGGACGAGACCGAGGTCCCCGACGTCCGGGTCGGTGCCGCGTACGGGCCGGTGCTGCCGCTGATGGGCGACGTGTTCGGCACGACCGTCAACCTCGCGGCGCGGCTCACGTCCCTGGCGCGCCCCGGCGCGGTCGTGATCGACAGTGAGCTGGCGGCGCGGCTGGACGGCCGGCCGGGCTACGAGGTGACGCGGATCGTGCGGCGCCCGGTCCGCGGGCTGGGCATCATCCAGCCGTACGTGCTGCGCCGCACGGCCGCGCCCAGCCCCGCGGACCCCGGGGCACCGTAGCGGTCCGGGCGGGTCAGACGGGCGAGCTGCCGTCGTCGCCGGGGTATCCGGTGAGCCGCTGCTTGTAGTTGTGCTCGCCGAGCTCCCGGACGAGGCTCAGCTCGGTCTCCAGGTAGTCGATGTGCTCCTCCTCGTCGGCGAGGATCTCCTCGAAGATCCGCGCGGAGGTGACATCGCCGCGCGAGCGCATGAGCTCGATGCCGGGACGCAGCCGGGCCACCGCCTCCATCTCGACGACGAGGTCCGACTCCAGCTGCTCGACGATGGTCTGCCCGATCCGCAGGGTGCCGATCTTCTGGTAGTTCGGCAGCCCCTCCAGGAACAGGATCCGGTCGGTGAGCCGCTCCGCGTGCCGCATCTCGTCGAACGATTCGTCGCGGGTGTGCTTGGCGATGCGGGTGAAACCCCAGTGCTCCTGCATCTTCGAGTGCAGGAAGTACTGGTTGATCGCCGTGAGCTCCGCGGTGAGCTGCTCGTTGAGCAGCGCGATGATGTCCTTGTCGCCTTCCATGGCCCCATGTTTGCACGGCTGACCGATTCTGGACAGCAGCAACCCCCGCGATGGCGCTTCCCGCCCGTGCGGGCGGGGCCATGCGGGTGGCTCGGGGGACGGGCTAGGCGGCGGTCTGCGGAGCGGTCCCTCCCTCGGTGGCGTCGGGGACGATCTGCGGAGCGGCCGGCGTCTCGGGGACGGCGGCCAGGGGCAGCGGGCCGCCGGTCAGGGCGTCCGCGAGTTCGGTGGCCGTGCGGTACTCGCTGACCATCGAGTGGAGGCGCTTGGTGCACATGCCGCACCCGGGCTTGAAACCGCAGGCGGCCTTGACCTCTTTGGCGGTCGTGCAGCCGTCCGCCAGGCAACCGTGGACATCGTCCTCCGTGACCACGTTGCAGATGCACACGTACATGCGGCTCGCGGACCTTTCGTGCGGCGTCGACCCTCTCCACAAGCCTGACCTGGGGCGCTTAGGGCACCCTCAATAAGGTAAGGCTCCCCTAAGGTAGCTCAGAGATGTCCGTTCTGGCCAGAGGCATCCCAATCTCGTCCGGTGTGATCTAAACCGGAGCGGGAAAGGCTCTCCCGTGCGCCGCCGCGTCCGAGACGGCGGCGCGTCATGACGAGGAGCGGGACAGTGGCGCAGATCTGGCCAGGGGACGCCTACCCGCTCGGTGCCCGGTTCGACGGGGCGGGCACGAACTTCGCGATCTTCTCCGAAGCGGCGGAGCGGGTGGAGCTGTGCCTGTTCGACGGGCCGGCCGGCGACGGCGAGGAGACCCGGATCGACCTCCCGGAGGTGGACGCCTTCGTGTGGCACGGGTACCTGCCGGGCGTCATGCCGGGGCGCAGGTACGGCTACCGGGTGCACGGCCCGTACGATCCGCCGCGGGGGCTGCGGTGCAACCCGGCGAAGATGCTCCTCGACCCGTACGCGCAGGCCATCGAGGGCGCGGTCGACTGGGACGAGTCGTGCTTCGGCTACAACTTCGGCGACCCGTGGTCGCGCAACGACGCCGACTCGGCCGGGCACACGATGCGGTCGGTGGTCGTCAGCCCGTACTTCGACTGGGGCGACGACCGCCCGCCCCGGATCCCGTACCACGAGACGGTCATCTACGAGGCGCACGTGAAGGGCCTCACCGCCCGGCACCCGGACGTCCCGCCGGACCTGCGCGGCACCTACGCGGGCCTCGCGCACCCGGTGGTCATCGAGCACCTGCAGTCGATCGGCGTGACGGCGGTGGAGCTGATGCCCGTGCACCAGTTCGTCCACGACGACGCGCTGACGAGCCGCGGGCTGCGCAACTACTGGGGCTACAACACCATCGGCTTCTTCGCCCCGCACAACGAGTACTCGTCGTCGGGCCACCGGGGCGAGCAGGTGCTGGAGTTCAAGGCGATGGTGAAGGCGCTGCACGAGGCCGGCATCGAGGTGATCCTGGACGTCGTCTACAACCACACCGCCGAGGGCAACCACCTGGGCCCGACGCTGTCGTTCCGCGGCATCGACAACGCCTCGTACTACCGGCTGACCGAGGACGACCGCCGCTACTACATGGACACCACGGGCACGGGGAACAGCCTGCTGATGCGCAGCCCGCACGTGCTGCAGATGATCATGGACTCGCTGCGGTACTGGGTGACCGAGATGCACGTGGACGGGTTCCGCTTCGACCTCGCCGCGACGCTCGCCCGCGAGCTGCACGCGGTCGACCGGCTGTCGGCGTTCTTCGACCTCGTCCAGCAGGACCCGGTCGTCTCCCAGGTCAAGCTGATCGCCGAGCCGTGGGACATCGGCGAGGGCGGCTACCAGGTCGGCAACTTCCCGCCGCTGTGGACGGAGTGGAACGGCCAGTACCGCGACACCGTCCGCGACTTCTGGCGCGGGGAGCCGGGGGCGCTGCCCGATTTCGCGTCCCGGCTGACGGGCTCGTCGGACCTGTACGCCGACGACGGGCGCCGCCCGATCGCCTCGATCAACTTCGCGACGTGCCACGACGGGTTCACGCTGCACGACCTGGTCTCCTACAACGGCAAGCACAACGACGCCAACGGCGAGGGCAACCGGGACGGCACCGACGACAACCGGTCGTGGAACCACGGCCACGAGGGGCCGACCGACGACCTGGAGGTCATCTCGCTGCGCGAGCGGCAGAAGCGCAACTTCCTGACGACGCTGTTCCTGTCGCAGGGCGTGCCGATGCTGCTGCACGGCGACGAGATGGGCCGCACGCAGGACGGCAACAACAACGCCTACTGCCAGGACAACGAGCTCTCGTGGGTCGACTGGACGGGGCTGCGGCAGGGCATGTTCCCCGACGAGCGCGGCCCGCTGCTCGACTTCGTCCAGCGCCTGTCCCGGCTGCGGACGGAGCATCCGGTGTTCCGGCGGCGGCGCTTCTTCCTCGGCGACCAGCGCAAGAA
>NZ_SMKM01000393.1 GCF_004348665.1 Actinomadura sp. GC306
GCCGATCCCTATCTCGATGCACAGGCTGATCTGGGGGCCGGGCGGCGGGGCGGCGAGCGCGCCGGGCGGGAAGGCGAGGGCGCCGGCGAGCGCGGCAGGCAGGACGGCGAGTCGGCGCACGGTCACCCTCCCCCGGCGATGCGCCGCAGTTCGCCGTCCACGGCGGTGAACGCCTCGGGGCCGACGGCCATGGCCCCGCTGAACGCGTGCGAGATGTCGATGGTCAGGTACGCCCCGGCGGCCAGCAGCCCGGCCATGAGCGACAGCGGCACCAGCGTCATGCCGCGGGGGCGGGCGCCCGCCAGGAACGGCAGCAGCACCACCGCGGCGCCGGTCCCGACGGTGACGGCGAGCAGTCCGCCGGGGGGCGTGGTCAGTGCGTCCTTGGCGCGCTGGCGGCGGGCGGAGGAGATCTCGCCGAGGTGGGCGAGCAGGGTGCCGCGGGCCTCCTGGAGCTCCTCGTCGTCTCCGGTGTCGACGGCGGTGGCGTGGCGGCGCAGGTCGTCCAGCAGCCGCCAGCCGCGCGGGCTGAGCCGGCGCCCGTCCCGCATGAGCCGCCATTCGTCGCCGCGGACGAGCCCGACGTACTCGCGTAGCCCGTCCCGGACGTACCGGGCGTCGGACTCGGGCAGCCGCCCGGCCGCCCAGTACGCCTCGGTGATCGCGTGGGTCTCGGTGTAGGCGTTCGCGCGGGCGCCGTCCGCGGTCGTCCACGGCACGACGATGGCGATGGCGAACGCGAGCAGGAACAGGGCCGACAGCATCGCCCCGCTGTGCGAGGCGGTGGGGCCGTCGGGGTCGGGATCGTCGATGGTGCCGCGGGTCTTCCGGAGCAGCCGGCTCGCGACGAGCACGACGGCGATCGCGCAGGCCGCGGCCGCACAGTAAACGATCATGTCCCTCCCGGGGAGCGGGGCGTTGTTGACCGTGGGTGATTGTAGATCTACCGAACGTGGCTACCGGCGAGTTCCGGTTGGTTGTCACGTGGGGGTGAGGTGACCGCCCGGCCAGGGAAGGTCACCCTGTGCGCGGGGGAGAGGTCCGAGGTGGCGGAGCGCCAGTTCTTGTGAAATATGGTGTCCATGCCGGAAGATCTCTCGTATAGAACCCGGTATGAAGGACGATTGATGGAACCGGCCCGGGGTGGGGCGGCCGTGGGAGGGGAGGCGGCGATGGCGCCGCAGGGAAAGCTGGACCTCGACCCCGAGGCGGTGCGCACCGCCCGGCGGCTGGCCGCCCGGGCCGCCGGGCCCGTCATCGAGATGGCGCGCTCGCACACCACCGTCTCGGTCGAGCGCGCCCTGCTGCGGCTGGCCGGGCTGACCGGCGCCGACGACGAGGGGCGCCCCTGGGTCAACCACCTCGCCGACGCCGTCCGCGGCCAGGTCGGCCTTGAGCACGGCGCGGCCCTGCCCGTCTGGGACGCCCTGCTCAACGGCCCGTACGACTCCCTCGCCGGCCTCGCCCAGGCCGCCGCGGCGGGCCGGGCGCGGTTCCGGCTGCCCGCCGGGACCGACGCCGCACTCGCCCGCAAGGCCGCCGGGGAGGCCGCCCGCGCCGGGATCGCCCGCATCGACCGCCGCCGCGCCGAACGCGACGCCCTGCTGCGCGCACTGCCGCCGCCCGACGCGGCGGACCCGCCCAGGCCGCTGGTCTACCTGATCGTGGCGACCGGCGACATCTACGAGGACATCCCGCAGGCGCAGGCCGCCGCGCGCGAGGGCGCCGACGTCGTCGCGGTGATCCGCTCCACCGGCCAGTCGCTGCTGGACTTCGTCCCCGAGGGCGCCACCCGCGAGGGCTACGCCGGCACGTACGCGACCCGGGAGAACTTCCGGCTGATGCGCTCCGCGCTGGACGAGGTGTCGCGCGAGCTGGGCCGCTACGTCCGGCTGACGAACTACGCCTCCGGGCTGTGCATGCCGGAGATCGCGACGCTCGCCGGGCTGGAGCGCCTGGACATGATGCTGAACGACTGCATGTACGGCATCATCTTCCGCGACATCAACCCTCGCCGGACGTTCATCGACCAGCGCTTCTCCCGGCAGATCCATGCACGCGCCGGCATCGTCATCAACACCGGCGAGGACAACTACCTCACCACCGCCGACGCGGTCGGCGCCGCCCACACCGTCACCGTCAGCCAGCTGCTGAACGAGCGGTTCGGGCACGAGGCGGGGCTGGCCGACCACCAGCTCGGCCTCGGCCACGCCTTCGAGATCGACCCGGCCATCCCCGGGTCGTTCCGGATGGAGCTCGCGCACGCCCAGCTCGCCCGCGAGCTGTTCCCCGGCGCGCCGCTGAAGTACATGCCGCCCACCAAGCACATGACCGGCAACATCTTCGCCGGCTACCTGCTGGACGCCTTCTTCAACCTCGCCGGCGTCCTGACCGGGCAGTCGATCATCCTGGTCGGGATGATGACCGAGGGCATCCACACGCCCTGGCTGTCGGACCGCGACCTCGCGCTGGAGAACGTCCGCTACGTCCGCGACGCGTGCGGCGACCTCGCCGAGGACTTCATGCCCCGCCCCGGCGGGATGCTCGTCCAGCGCGCGAAGCAGGTGCTGGCGGAGTCGGTGGAGCTGCTGGAGCGCGTCGCCGACGACGGCCTGCTCGACGCCATCGCCGAGGGCACCTTCGGCGTCACCCGCCGCCCGCCCGACGGCGGCAAGGGACTGGACGGCGTCGTCCCCCGCGCCCCCGGCTACTGCAATCCCGCCATCGAGATCCTCGACACCGAGGACCCGCACGCCGCCGCCGGCGCGGCCGAGCAGGAGGTGACCGCATGACGGTCGAGAGCCCCGGAACCCAGGCCCCGCCCGGCACCCCGGCCGACCCCGCCGGCACCCGGCAGGTCATCCGCCCCTACGGCGACACCACCGGCGACGGCATGGTGCAGATGTCGTTCACCCTGCCCGTCCCGGCCGGGAAGCGCGCCGACGCCGCCGCGCTGCAGCTCGCCGGGAAGATGGGCCTGGACCCCGCCAGCGTCGTCCACTCCAAGGCGATGGGCCCCGACTTCACCTTCTTCATCGTCTACGGCAAGGTCCGGCACCTGGTCGACTACGCCTCCATCCCCGCGCCCGAGGAGCGCGCATACCCGCTGCTGACCTCCCAGGAGGTGAACCTGGCGATCCGCCGCGCGCTGAACCGGCGGCTGGTGGTCGTCGGCGCCTGCATCGGCACCGACGCCCACACCGTCGGCATCGACGCCATCCTCAACGTCAAGGGGTTCGCCGGGGAGAAGGGCCTGGAGTACTACCGCGAGATCCACGTGGTCAACATGGGCGCCCAGGTCACCGTGGAGGAGCTGGTCGAGCGCGCCAAGGCCGAGGACGCCGACGCCGTCCTGGTCTCCCAGGTCGTCACCCAGCGCAACGCGCACCTGCACAACACCAAGCAGATGGCCGCCGCGTTCCACGCCGAGTACCCCACCGCCGTCGCCGGCGGCATGGGCCGGCCCCTGCTGGTCGTCGGCGGCCCCCGCTTCGACACCGTCGCCGAGGCCGACCTCGGCGTCGACCGCATCTTCGGCAAGGGCACCACCCCCGCCGAGGTCGCGAGCTATCTCGTGCACGCCCTGCTCCCCGCCGGCGCCACCGGCCCCGCCGGCCCCGCCGACCAGGAGGACGAATCATGAGCGAGCCGCGCGAGGGCCTCACCGTCACGCACCGCCGCTACATCCCCTACTCCCACGCCCACTACGCGGGCGACCTGGTCGACGGCGCCTACGTCCTCGGGCTGTTCGGCGACGCGGCCACGGAGCTGTGCATCCGCACCGACGGCGACGAGGGGCTGTTCGCCTCCTACTCCGACGTGCAGTTCCGCGCCCCCGTCCGGGCCGGGGACGTCCTGGAGACCACCGCCGTCCTCACCCGCGCCGGGACCCGCAGCCGCGTCATGGACTTCGAGGCCCGCGTGGTGTGCCGGGGCCGCCCGGACCGGGGCGGGTCCGCCGCCGAGGTGCTGCCCGACCCGGTCGTCGCGGTCACCGCCACCGGGACCGTCGTCGTCACCCCGCCCGGGTCCTGAGCCGCGCGCCGCGCCCGGGACGCGCGCGGCGCGCTGATCACCGATCTTGCGGGACGAAAACGCCCACCCGGTGATCATGGCCCTGACCTGGGACGACATGGCGTCACCGCAGAACATGCCGTGGTTGACAAGGTGGCTGAAGCCGGTAGTTTTGCTGCAGTCCAGCACGGGACTCACCGATCGGCCGCCCGAGGCGCCGCCGGGCACCGCGCCGCGACGGGGACGGGGATCACGCGAGTGACCGCCGCCGTGCCCGCCCGAACCAGCGTGGTGGACCGGAGCCGTGCCCGGACGGAGCCGCCCGGTCGGGCGGGGGGTTGGACCCGGGAAGGGCCCCGGCATCCAGTAGAAAACGGAGCCTCGTTCTCACCGCCTGTGGGACGTCTCCGGCCCGACGGGTGCCGCGGGCCCTCTTCCGCGTACCCGCCGCTTCCCGCTATCTCCCCGCGCCCTCCCTGCCGCCACC
>NZ_SMKM01000394.1 GCF_004348665.1 Actinomadura sp. GC306
GGCCGGGGCCGGCTCGGGGGACGCCGCGCCCTTGCCGCGGCCTCGGAACCTCATGGGCGCGACCGCCTCCCTGTCTCGTCGGGGGTACCCCCCGTTTCGAGCGTGCTCAGGGCCGCCCCCCGCAGCCGGGCGACCGCCCCCGGGAGCTCGGCGAGGAACCGGTCGACGTCCGCCGCGCGGGCGCCGCGCGGCAGCGACACCCGGACGTTCCCGTGGGTGAGCACTCCCATCGCCTCCAGCACGTGACTGGGACGCAGCGTATCCGCCGTGCACGAGCTACCGGACGAAACGGCGAAACCCAGCCGGTCGAGTTCGGTCAGGAGGGCCTCGCCCTCCACGTACAGGCACGAGAACGTCACCAGGTGCGGCAGGCGCCGGACCGGGTCGCCGACCACCTCCACGTCGGGGACCGTCCGCGCGACCTCGGCGCGGACGCGGTCCACCAGCGCGGCGAGGCGCGGTGCGTCGGCGGCCATGTCCGCACGGTACGCCTCCAGCGCCGCGGCCGCCGCCACGATGCCCGGCACGTTCTCGAACCCGGGGACGCGGCGCCGCTCCCGCTCGTCGTCGGGCAGCGGGGAGCGCCACCGGGTGCCCTTGCGGACGACGAGGACGCCGACCCCGGCGGGGCCGCCCCACTTGTGCGCGCTCCCGGCCAGGAACGACCAGCCGCCCGGGACGTCCATCCGCCCGAGGGACTGCGCGGCGTCCACGAACAGCGGCACGCCCGCCGCGCGGCACGCCTCGGCGGCCTCCGCCACGGGCTGCACGGTGCCCACCTCGTGGTTGGCCGACTGCAGGCAGGCGAGCGCGGTGTCGGGGCGCAGCGCGGCGGCGAACTCCGCCGGGTCCGCCCGGCCGGTCCGGTCGACACCGACGACCGTCACCTCGCCGCCCTCGCGCTCGTGCGCCTCGGCGGCGTGCAGCACGCTGGAGTGCTCGACCGCGCCTACGACCAGGTGGCGCCCCGTCCGGCGGCGCGCCCGCAAGCCGCCGAGGACCGCCAGGTGCACCGCCTGGGTGCCGGACGCGGTGAACGACAGCTCGTCCGCGCGGACGCCGAGGACGGCGGCGGTGCGCTCGCGGGCCCGGTCCAGGACCAGGCGGGTCCCCCTGGCCGTCCCGTACAGCCGCGCCGGATCGGCCCAGGCGGTGTCCATGGTCTCCAGCAGCGCCGACCGGGCCGCCGGGTGCGGCGGCTCGGTGGAAGCGGCGTCGAAGTAAGCGCCCGGAATGCTCGGATCGGCCACGCCAGAACACTAACCGGGCACCCGATCGGGGGGGTGCGCGACCCTCGCGCTAGTGTGTCCACCACACGTGTAACAACTGATCTCTCCGCCCGGCCGACCGGGCTTTCACCGTGGGGAAGGCATTCCGTGAGTCCGACCCGCTCTAGGGAGCGGCGTACGCCTGTGCGCAGTCGCCGCGCATTGAGAAGCGCCGGTGCGCTGGGGCTGCTGGCGATGTCCGCCACCGCCTGCAGCGGCAGCCGCCTTGGCATGCCCGAGCCGATCAGCATCCAGGGCGAGCGCATGCTGCAACTGTGGCAGGGCTCCTGGATCGCGGCGTTCGCGGTCGGGGGCCTCGTCTGGGGGCTGATCATCTGGGCGGTGCTGTTCCACCGCAAGCGCTCCGACGACCTGCCGCCGCAGGTCCGCTACAACCTGCCGATCGAGATCCTCTACACGGCGGTCCCGTTCGTCATCATCGCGGTCCTGTTCTACTTCACCGCGCGCGACCAGAACTTCGTCGAGTCGACCAGCGAGAATCCCGACGTGGTCGTCGACGTCATCGCGTACCAGTGGAGCTGGCAGTTCGACTACAAGGAGAAGGACGCCTCCGGCAAGGAGCAGACCGTCGCCTCCGTCACGGGCGTCCCCGTGGCGCCGAACGGTCCCGCCCCCGGCAAGCCCGTGATGACGATCCCCTCGGGGGAGACGGTCCGCGTGCGGCTCCACTCCAATGACGTCATCCACTCGTTCTGGGTCCCGGCGCTGATCTACAAGAAGGACGTCATGCCGGGCTTCGTCAACGAGTTCGAGTTCACGGCCACCAAGAACGGCACCTACGAGGGCCGCTGCGCCGAGCTCTGCGGCGTCGACCACAGCCGGATGCTGTTCCAGCTGAAGGTCGTGTCGCCCGAGCAGTACGACAAGTTCATCGCCGACTCCAAGGCCGCACAGGCCGCGGGAGGTGCCCAGTGACCACGACCAGTCACGCACCGAGCGCACCGATCGCCGCGCCGCGGACGAGCAAGGGGCGGATCCTCGCCTCCTGGCTCTCGTCCACCGACCACAAGGTGATCGGCTACCTCTACCTGATCACGTCGTTCTTCATGTTCCTGTTCGGCGGCGTGCTCGCGCTCGTGATGCGTGCCGAACTGTTCGAGCCCGGCCTCCAGGTCGTCAGCAACGAGCAGTTCAACCAGATGTTCACGATGCACGGCACGATCATGCTGCTGATGTTCGCGACGCCGCTGTTCGCCGGCTTCGCCAACGTCATCATGCCGCTGCAGATCGGGTCGCCGGACGTGGCGTTCCCGCGGCTGAACATGCTGGCCTTCTGGCTGTTCCTGTTCGGCAGCCTGATCGCCCTGTCGGGCTTCCTGACCCCGGGCGGCGCGGCCAGCTTCGGCTGGTTCGCCTACGCCCCGCTGTCGGACGAGGTCCGCTCGCCGGGCATCGGCGGCGACCTGTGGGTGATGGGCCTGGCGATGTCGGGCTTCGGCACCATCATGGGCGCGGTCAACTTCATCACCACGATCCTGTGCATGCGGGCGCCGGGCATGACGATGTTCCGGATGCCGATCTTCACCTGGAACGTCTTCCTGACCTCCGTGCTGGTGCTGCTGGCCTTCCCGCCGCTCGCCGCGGCGCTGCTGGCCCTGGAGGCCGACCGCAAGCTCGGGGCGCACATCTTCGACGCCTCGCACGGCGGTGCGCTGCTGTGGCAGCACCTGTTCTGGTTCTTCGGGCATCCGGAGGTCTACATCATCGCCTTGCCCTTCTTCGGCATCGTGACGGAGATCCTCCCGGTGTTCAGCCGCAAGCCGGTGTTCGGCTACGTCGGCCTGGTCTTCGCGACCATCAGCATCGCCGGCCTGTCGATGACGGTGTGGGCGCACCACATGTTCGTGACCGGCCAGGTCCTGCTGCCGTTCTTCTCGTTCATGTCGTTCCTCATCGCCGTCCCGACGGGCATCAAGTTCTTCAACTGGGTGGGGACGATCTGGCGAGGGCAATTGACGTTCGAGTCGCCGATGCTGTGGTCGCTGGGCTTCCTGGTGACGTTCCTGTTCGGCGGGCTCACCGGCGTCATCCTGGCGTCGCCCCCGATGGACTTCCAGCTCTCCGACTCCTACTTCGTGGTGGCGCACTTCCACTACGTCGTGTTCGGCACCGTGGTGTTCGCGATGTTCGCGGGCTTCTACTTCTGGTGGCCGAAGTGGACCGGGAAGATGCTGAACGACCGGCTCGGCCACATCCACTTCTGGACGCTGTTCATCGGCTTCCACGGCACGTTCCTCGTCCAGCACTGGCTGGGCGCCGCGGGCATGCCGCGCCGGTACGCCGACTACGCGGCGGAGTTCCACGCGCTGAACGAGATCTCCACGATCTTCTCGTTCCTGCTCGGCGCCTCGATGCTGCCGTTCTTCTACAACGTGTACATCACGTGGAAGCGGGGCAAGCGGGTGGAGGTCGACGACCCGTGGGGCTACGGCGGCTCGCTGGAATGGGCGACGTCGTGCCCGCCGCCGCGGCACAACTTCAACTTCATTCCGAAGATCCGTTCCGAGCGGCCGGCGTTCGACCTGCACCACCCGCACGTGGGTGCCCAGGGCGAACTCGCCGGGGCGAAGGGGGAGTAGCCGATGCGCGTCCAGGCGTTCATGTTCTACGGCACCGCGGTCTTCTTCCTCGCCACCGACGTCGTGTACTGGCTCTGGTCCAAGGACTGGACCGGTACCACGGCGCTGGGGCTGGCCGTCGGGCTCGCCGGGCTCATCGGGTTCTACGCCCACTTCACGATCCGGCGCCTTGAGCGGGCCAACGACGGGCCGCTGTACGAGGACGACCCGCAGGGCGACATCGCCGACGCGGCGGGCGAGGTGGGCTTCTTCAGCCCGCACAGCTGGTGGCCGCTCTACATCGGGCTGTCGGCCGCGACCGTCTCGCTCGGCATCGTGTTCGGCTGGTGGCTGTTCATGTTCGGGCTGGCCGCGGCGCTGCTGTCGACGATCGGCCTGGTCTTCGAGTACTACCGGGGTCATTTCGCTCACTAGTCGGTAAAAGAACCCCATGAGGGGCCGGTGTCCGCATTTTGCGGGTACCGGCCCTTTCACATACTGGGCGCCGTTCCAGCGAAGGGGCTGGGCAGGCGGGCCGATCGCCCAGTGGGACGACCGGGGGGTCCACATGCGGGTGGGTGGCTCACGACCGGGGGAC
>NZ_SMKM01000395.1 GCF_004348665.1 Actinomadura sp. GC306
GGTTCGGGGAGGGGAGCCATGCCGCAGACGTCGCAGAAGCCGTCGGCGTCCACCTCGCCGGTGCAGCCGGGCTGGGTGCATCCGTTCATCGCCGCGACCCCGTCTCGCTCTCGCACGCACTGATCTCGCGCTGGTACTCCGCGAGGACCGCCGTCGCCCGCCGCAGGTCGCAGGGTGCCGTCCACAGCAGGTCGCGGGCCTCCGCGTACAGCCCGGTGAGCCGGTCGTCCTCGACCAGCCCGAGCCGCGCCGCCTTGGCCCGGTACGCCTCCAGGCGCCCGCGCAGCTCGCCCCGCCGGTCGAGCAGGCCGGTGCTGAGCCGCAGCTCGCCGCGCGCACGCTCCAGCGCCTCGTCCGCGGCGCGGTCGAGCCCGGCGAAGCGGCCCGCCAGCTCCACCCAGCGGCCCGCCTCGCGCAGCCGCTCCAGCGCGGTGAGCCGGTCGCGGAGCTCGGCGCCGAGCCCCTGACCGGGTGCGGGCAGGTTCGGCGACTCGATCTTGGTGAGGACCCGCGCGTACGCGTCCCGGGCGCGCTGCTCGGTCTCCTCGATCTCCTCGATGCGCGCGGTGACCCGCGCGAGGTGCTCGGCGTAGGCGTCCCGCAGCCGGGCGACGCCGGCGAGCTCGTCCCCCAGCGCGGTCAGCGCGGTGCGGACGCGGTCCAGGCGGGCGGTGTCGGGGCGGCCGTCCGGGACGAGCGACAGCGGGTCGGTGCGGACGAGGCGGCCCAGCGCGGTCAGCTCGCGCCCGATCCGGTCGAGCTCGGGGTGGCGGGTGCCGTCCAGGGAGTGCGCCAGCCGGGCCGTTTCCCGCCAGCACTCCTCCACCTCCTCCAGCGGCAGCAGCAGCGCCGACCACGCGGCGTCGGCGGCGTCGATCTCGCCCGCGACGAACGCGTACGCGTCGGTCATCAGCCCGACGGCCTCGGCCAGGGTGACCCGCCGTTCCCGGGGGCCGAGCAGCGTCCGCTGCCGCAGCGGCACCTCCTCGTCGGGCAGCTCCACCGCGGGGCCCGCCAGCAGCGCGGACAGCTCGATCAGCAGCGCCGCGTCCGGCCGCGACGACCGTTCGCGCAGCTCGGCCGCCTCGTCCAGGACGCGCTGGTAGGCGTCGAAAACCGCCCACAGCGCGAGCATCCCGGCCTTGGCGTCCTCCCAGCGGCGGTGCGTCTCGCCGGTGAGGCGCGCGCCCTCCAGCAGGCGGCTGCCCTGGTGCCCGTCGAGGTCGAGGAGGGACGCGGAGATGCGGTCGCGCTCCTCTCGGAGCGTCCGCAGGGCATGGTCGACGCCTTCACGGCTCATCGGCGCGGCGGCCCCGGGCCCGCTCTGGTCCAACGTCTGCCCCGTGTTCGCTCTCCTACGGTCCCCCCGAGCATGCCCGGCCGACCGGTCTGGGAGCACGGACCGGTCCGCTATCGGACTAACGCTCTCATATAAGTGTGATCCGCAACACCAGTCGAGACAAGCGCCTTCTCCCCCGCAAGCCCCGCATCCCGGCCGTTCCGGGGACGCCTCACACCTTTCGATCACGTCCCGCCCGTACCCTGTCCACCGGGAACCTCGTTGTCCCGGATGACGTTACGAGTGATACAACTACGAGAGGAGTGGTGAGTCCGCGGTGTCGGACCCCAGTCATAGACCCGGTGCCCCATGCTGACCGCGGTCCTGGGAGTGCTCGCGGTGATCCTCCTCACCGCGGCGACCGGATACTTCGTCGCCCAGGAGTTCGCCTACGTGGCGGCCGACCGGGCCACACTGGAACAGACCGCGGCGCGCGGGGACGCGGCCTCGAAGCGGGCCCTGAAGGTCATCGGCAGGCTGTCCTTCATGCTGTCGGGCGCGCAGCTCGGCATCACGATGACGACCCTCGTCGTCGGCTTCATCGCCAAGCCCGCCCTCGCCGAGCTGATCCAGCCGCTACTGGAGGTCGCCGGCGTCCCCCTCGGCGCGACCGGGGCGATCGCGCTCGCCACCGGCTTCGTCCTGGCGACGCTCATCCAGATGCTGATGGGCGAGCTGTTCCCCAAGAACCTCGCGCTCGCGCGCGCCGAGTCGCTGGCCCGCGCGCTGGCCACCTCCACGCTCGTCTACCTGGCGATCGCGGGCCCGATCATCCGGCTGTTCGACGCCTCCGCGGAACGCCTCCTGCGGGCCGTGGGCGTCGAACCCGTCCAGGAACTGCACGGCGGCGCGACCCTGGAGGAGCTCGGCGACATCATCGGCAAGTCGCACAGCGCCGGGCACCTGCCCGCCGACCTGTCGGGCCTGCTGGAGCGGGCTCTGTCGTTCGGCGACCTCACCGCGGACGAGGTCATGGTGCCCCGCCCGCAGGTCCGGACGCTGCCGGGCACCGCGCCCGTCGCCGACCTCGTCGCGCTGATCCGCGAGACCGGGCACAGCGCCTACCCCGTCTACGGCCAGGAGGTCGACGACGTGATCGGCGTCGCCGGGGTCCGCGAGGTCGCCGACGACGCGCTCGACCCGGCCACCCCCGTCAGCCGGGTCGCGCGGCCCGCGCTGCTCGTCCCCGGCAGCCAGCCGCTGTACGGGGTGATCGAGCACATGCGCGACTCCGGCGAGGAGTTCGCCTGCGTCGTGGACGAGTACGGCGGCCTCGCCGGCATCCTCACCTTCGAGGACGTCGCCGAGGAGCTCGTCGGGGAGATCTCCGACGAGACCGACGCGCGGGAGGTCGCCCCGACCTCCGGCCCGGACGGGTCCTGGCTCGTCGACGCGGGGATGCGCATCGACGAGATCGGCCGGCTCACCGGGTTCGACCTGCCGGAGGGCGACTCCTACGACACCCTCGGCGGGCTCGTCATGGCGGAGCTGCGCCGGCTCCCGTCCCCCGGCGACCGCCTCACCGTCGACCTCGATCCCGGCTCGGTCGAACTGGAGGTCGTGAGCGTGGCCCGCCGCGTCGCCGAGAAGATCCTGATCAAGGCGCCGGCCCCGGCGGTCCCGGTGGGCGCCGACGAGTCCGGCGCGTCCGACGCGTCCGATGAGAACGACGCGGACGCGGCCGGCCCGGAGGTGTCGTGGACCCGCTGACGACCCTGCTGATCACCGTCCTGCTGCTGGTCGGGAACGGTTTCTTCGTCGCGGCCGAGTTCGCGCTCGTCGCGGCGGGCCGCCCGCAGCTGGAGCGCGCCGCCGCCAAGGGCAGCCGCCCCGCCGTCGCCGCGCTCGCCGGCGTCCGGGAGCTGTCGCTGATGCTCGCCGGCGCCCAGTTCGGCATCACGATGTGCTCGCTGGGCCTCGCGATCGTCACCGAGCCGGCGTTCGAGCACATCCTCGAACCGCCGCTGCACGCGATGGGCGTCCCCGAGGCCGCGACGAAGGCGATCGCGCTCGGCACCGCCCTCGCCGTCGTCACCTTCCTGCACATGGTCATCGGGGAGATGGCGCCGAAGTCGTGGGCGATCTCGCACCCCGAACGCGCCGCGCTGCTCCTCGCGCTGCCGTTCCGCGCGTTCGCGAAGGTGTCGCGGCCGATCCTGTCGTCGCTGAACTCGTCGACGAACGCGCTGCTGCGGCTCATCGGCATCACCCCGAAGGACGAGCTGGACAGCCACACCGACGCCGCCCGGCTCAGCCACCTGGTCGGCGAGTCCCGCCGCCTCGGCCTCATCGGGCGGCACGACCACGAGCTGCTCCGCCGGGCGATCTCCGCGCGGGAGGCCACGGTCGGGCACCTCGTGGTGCCCGCGACGGCCGTCACCACGATCGACGCGGACGCGACCGCCGCGCAGATCCGCCGGAAGGCCACCGCCAGCGGCCACAGCCGGCTCCTCGTCCGGGACCGCGACGGCGCCATGACCGGGATCGTGCACGTCCGGGCGGCGATCACCGAGCCGAACGGGGACTGCCGCGCGGACGAGCTGGCCCACCCGGCGCCCGTCCTCACGGCGGAGACGACCGTCCTGGACGCGGTGAGCCGGATGCGCCGCGCGCACGCCCAGCTCGCCGTCGTCAACGACGAGCGGGGCGAGTTCGCGGGCATCGTCACCCTGGACGACCTACTGGCGGAGCTTCTGGCGACGAACCCGCACTGACACGGACCGCGGGCGCGGTGGTCGCGGGCGGGTGGTCACGGTCACGGGCGAAGACCACCACGCCGCGCTCGCGGGTCGGCGACCTGTGAGACGTTAGTCCCGCGCAGAACGGGAAAATACGGCCGAGGGCGGCCGATTTGGGACGGGAATGACCTCGGTGAATCATCCATCAGAAACCCACGGAGACGAAGAGCACCCGCGACCAGGGCACTCGACGTCCCCCTACGTCCCGGCTTCCGAGACCCCGACGGTCAACATCCCCCTCCCCGAACCCTCCACCTCCCACCCTCCAAGCACGCAGGAGCAGGCACC
>NZ_SMKM01000396.1 GCF_004348665.1 Actinomadura sp. GC306
AACGCTGGACCGCACTCAAGCACACCACGCTGAGCCCCGGCAGAATTGGCGACCTCGTCCGCTCCGCGCATGTCCTCACGCTCTTCGAGCACCGCCGGATCAGCTGAAAGTCGCTGACAAAACCTCATTGGCTCTTGTGCTATGAGTCGGTTGATCCGGTGGCCGTGCCGGCAATGCAGTGTGGCCGTGCCGGCAATGCAGTCGGCGGACCTACTCCGTCGCATCACGACATGCGTTCGGGGAGGACGGCATGGCGTAAGTCGTCACGTGACGCCGGAAACGGCGGAGTTGCGTGATGATGCCGCCGACATCGGCGTTCGGGGCTCCAAGAAGCCGGACGGATCGAAGTTGCTCATTTCCCGCGGTGCGTTTGCGGCGCTTATGGCTCGCCTGAAGCGCTGACATCCCGGAAGAGTTCTTGGATCGGCCCGTTGATAGTGTGGAGCTCTGCGTGCTTCTGGTGGCGGACGCATTAGCTTCCTGTGATTTCCCCTCGGTCGTGCGCGTGGCTGCGGTCGCCTTTTTATCGGTTCTATGTGGTGACTGCGGGTGGGTGGCTGAGGTGCCTCCCGAAGGTGGCGGCGTCTGTTTCCCTGGTCGCCGGTTGCTGTCACGTTGGTCGCGGTAGTCGGTTGGGTTCGGGTATTCATCTGCGGGTTGGGTGCGGGGTGCTCTGGGAGAGCCGCGCTTCGCGCGGAGAAGCGGGCGGCGAGATCGGCCGGTGGCTGAGGTCGTCGATGCCGTGCGCGGAGCGCGTGCTGCTCTGGGTGCCGTACCCCGCGCTGCCCGTACCTGATCACAAAACCTCACCCCGACCAGCGCGACCGACGTGACAGCAACCGGCAACTAGGACAACGGACGCTGCTGTGTGCGGAAGGCACCTCAGCCGCCCACCTACAGCAACCACCCCGTTCCGATAAAGCCGCGCCCAGCCACCGGGGGCCGTTGGATGACGGCTGGCCGCAGATGCGTCCTTTCCCATAGCGCCGACCTGCAGAATTGTGGTGACATTAATGTGGCGTGTCTGAATTGTCTGAGGGGATTGCTGTGATCTTCGACTAGAATTGGTGGTGTTGATTCGGGGCGCACGCGGATGGGAGGTGAACCTCGGTCCATGCAGCTCGAAGTTGTCGAAGGCCCTGAAATAATGGGTGGCGCGCGTGAATGGGAAGACCGGCAGTGGTTCCCGCCCGGCCCGCAACTGGCCGTCTGTCTGTCCGGCGGCAAGCAGCAACTGGCCGATCTGAACGATGAGGAACTCCTGCAGGTCGCTGCGGCCGCACGTCGGCAAACCTCTTGGGCCCAGGCCCGCGAGCTGGCCGCCATCGCCGAGCTCACCCGGCGACGCACGGCCGTGGACGAAGCGCGTGATTCCGACTACCGCACGCTCACCGCGCACGAGGCGGTCACCGAGGAAGTCGCCGCCGCGCTGACCGTCACCGGAAACGCCGCAGCCACCCTCGTTCACCTGGCCGAACGCCTCACCGGTCCGCTTTCCGTCACCGGTGAAGCCCTCGAAGCGGGGCGTATCGACATGGCCAAGGCCCGGGTCATCTGCGACACCACCGAGAACCTTCCCGACCAGGTGACCGGACGTGTCGAGGCCGCCGCGCTGGAGAAGGCGTCCACCCAGACCACCGGGCAGTTGCGGCGTCGCATCAGGCGGATCCTTCACCGGCTGGCCCCGGAAGCCATGAAGGAGCGCAAGCGGGAGGCGGCACGGCAACGGCGCCTTGAGCTATGGGACACCCCGTCCGGCACCGCCGACCTGGCCCTATGTGACCTGGCCGCCGAAGACGCCCACGGCATCTACAACAAGATCACCGCCGCCGCCCACGGCCTCAAGGCCGACGGCGACACGCGCCCCCTGCAGATGATCCGCGCCGACCTGGCCACGAACCTGCTCAACGGTGCGCCCCTCCCCGAAGCCGCCGCCATCGTCCTCGCCCAGGCCGCTGAGTCCGGCTCGACCCCCTACACGGCGAACGCGCCCGCTCGGCCCCCGCACGCGACCGCCCCTCAGCCCTCGCTGGGCGGGCGTCCCCAGGTCCCTGCACTTGAGAGGCCCTCCCTCACTGGGGCCGAGCCGCCCATGCACACGGCCACGTCCCTCCAAGGTCGCCAGCCGACGGAGATCCCGAGTGATCCCATAGCGGTGATCGACTCCGCCGCCGTCTCGGCTGGAGACGCAAGGGCGGCTGAGCAGCGTCCCGCCTTCACCGGCCCGGGAGTTTCCCCCGAGGGAGAGGCCATCAGCTCGGTGGCACGCCCCACATCCACACCAGTTCATGGACGCCTCGCCACCATTCCGGGCCCACCCGATGTGGTCGCGAACGTTTCCGGTTCTGATCCGCCGACGAGCGACGTAGGGGACCTTGCGGCGGCTGGCGGGTGGTTCGCTCGTGCGCGTGATGACATCCCACCCGATGGTCGTGCGGTCGTCGTCCCACACCCGCGCGCCTCGACCACGGCCACGGGCCCAGCCGTCGGCGCTGTTGCGGACGGAAGGGCAGTGGTTCAATCGCCGCCCGCAGCGACCACCCGGCCGCCCACCGACGTGAGCGACCGAGATCAACTGGTGGCTTGTCATCTGCGTGGGCAGGCGGACTCGGTGGGGGATGCAAGAGCGGCCATGTCGGCCCCCGCTGTTGTTACCGGCTCGCGAACGAGCGCGGACGAGGACAGCTCCCCCGGGCGACCATGGCCCATCGTGGTCACCGAGCCGGTTGCCCCGTCGCATGATGGCGGACGGAGCGTCGGTCGCCACCGGCCGGGGCGGGACGTGCCTTCCGTGACCAGGGCAGTCGAGTGTGACGCCAGTGTTCGGGCGATGGGGGACGTCGAGGCGGCCGGGGCTGACGGGCCGGACGGGAGCGCGGCGGTGGTCGTGCCGCTCGGTGTCAGCGCGGGTACGCGGGCCAACGCCCAGGACGACGAGGCCGGTCTCAGCGTGTCGGGTGTGGTCGCGATGATCGATCGGCGGCTCGGTCACCTGCGCGACCGCACCCCCGGTGCGGACCTACCCAGTGCGGTCAACCTCGCGGTACGGCAACTCGCCCGGCGGCTCGCGTCCCAGCGCGATGCGCTCTGCCAGGGAGACGCCGAACGTCATGGGCGTCCCGGCTACCGGCCCCCGGCCAGCATGCGACGCGAGGTGGAGGAGCGGCACGCCACCTGCGTCTTCCCCACCTGCAACCGGGCGTCCCACCGCTGCGACCTCGACCACACCGTGCCTTGGCGTCCAGGAATTACCTGCCGCTGCAACCTCGCCCCACTGTGCAGAAGGCACCACAGGCTGAAGCAGAGTCCCGGCTGGAACCTTCACCATGTCTGGCCCGGCGTCCTCGTATGGACGACCCCCGCGGGCAACTGGTACACCGTCCGCCCCGACCACGAGTAGGACCATGCAGTGTTCCAAGGCGTCCCGTTTCGCGTAACGCCGGGCGGCCGCGCCCTGGATCTGCGAAACCGGGCGTGCCGCCTGTTCCGTTCCACCGGCAGAAATAAGATCAGTCAGGCTGGGCCGCGCGCCAGGCGTCCAAGTCGTCGTAGTTCTGAGGCGATGCGCCCACGGGGTATCGACCTATGTTGATGTAAACCGGGTCGTAGGTGGTGTTCAGCCGCCAGAGCTGAAACTGGTCCAACTCGTGTTCACTGAAGCGCTGGAGCAGGTTCACGAACGTGGTGAACTCGGCATCGGACAGCGAACCCGCGGGTTGAGCCTCACTCATGAAACCACGCTAGACGGGGTTAGCGGCCGGTTGTGGCGTCGATTTGTTCGCGGAGGATGTCTGCGTGGCCGGCGTGGCGGGCGGTTTCCTCGATCATGTGGGTCAGGGCCCAGCGGACGCTGGGGGCGGGTTTGCCCGGTCGGGGGACCGGGGCGCCGAGGTCGGGGCAATTGTCGAGCACCTTGTTCGCGCGCTCGACGGCTTCTCGGTAGCGGGCCACGACGTCGGGCACGGTGTCTTCCGGTGCGGCCTGGAACGTCGCCTGCCAGTCGGGGACCCTTTCGCCGAGGAACATCGCGCACTCGACGAACGTGAGGTGGTGGAGCAGGCCGAGCAGGTTGGTGCCGGACGGTACACCGGCCGTCCTCACCTGCGGTTCCGGGGCGTCCTCGACCTTCGCCGCGATCGACGTCCGCAAGTAGTCGAGGAAGCCGCGCAGGACCTCGGTCTCGCTGTTCCCGGTTCTCGGGGGAGGGGTGTCGCGGCGGCGGGTCGATGGCATGGCGGGACTCCTTCGATGGACGCGGGGGTGCTGGGTGAGGCTCCTTCCGA
>NZ_SMKM01000397.1 GCF_004348665.1 Actinomadura sp. GC306
GAGGGGTGGTGGTAAGGCGCTTAATTAGATGCGAGCTGGTCGGTCATCACGGCCGGGCCCCGAGCGCATGCGCGATCATCTCGGCGGTCTCAGCCGGGCAACTGGCCGGGCTGATGGTGTCGCCGGTGGGGGCCCAGGTGAACACCCAGGTTCCGGCGATGAAGTCGGCGCCGATCTCGGTGAACCGGCCGGGCGACTCGGTGTTGATCACGTGCAGGACGGGTGTGCCGCTGCGGTGGACGATGCCGCACGACATCCCGCCGCGCCTGCGCACGGCCTCATCGAGAGCGGACAGGGACGGTCGCCGTCCACTCATGGTGTTCGGGTGAGCTGTGGCCATGTTCGTGCTACCTCCCGTCGAGGGTCGCGCTTGGACTGCGGGCACTGGTGTGGACCGGTGGGGCGGAGGCGGCCTTAAAGGCCGGCCTGCTAGGGGTGCATGCGCGACCAGACCCACTTGCCGCCGGCCGGGTCGGCGGTGACGCCGCACTTGGCGGACATGGCCTGGACGATGTGCAGGCCCCAGCCGCCGTTGTCGTCGAACGCTTCCTCCGACAGGTCGAGGTCGTCGAGCGTGAGTTCGGTCATCGGCTTGGCCTCGGGCAGCTCGTGGTCGGCGTCCCAGACGGCGATGATGATCCCGTGGGCGTCCCGGCTGAGCTGGAGACGGATCTCCTGGTCCGGCGTCTGGCGCGCCGCATTGGTGACGAGCTCCGAAACGATCAGGAGCGCACTGTCGAGAATGTGGAAGTAGTCCCATTTGCGGATTTGTGTGTCCACGTAACTGCGCGCCTGCCCCACTGCGATGGGTGTTCCCATAAGAGACATGATCGGCTCTGCGGCCGCCGTCATCGCCATCGTCCTGCCCTCGCTCGAGATTCCGATTTCCTGTGACAAGGGTCACGGACGCGTCCTATGTTTTGCCTGTAGCCAGCCGATCTGTATACAGGGAGAGCGTCATGCCTATCGTTCGGGACCCCCTTAACCCCAAGCTCTCGATGTGGCACTTCCTGGCCTTCTACCTGCGCTTTTGGCGCGAGAAGGCCGGGCTCTCGCTTACTCAGTGCGGAGAGATCATGGGGGTGACGCGGGGTGCTGTATCCCACTTCGAAGCAGGGCGTCGACGCCCGCACGACGATCACATGCAGGCCCTTGATAGGCATTACGGAACTGGATGGCTTTTTCAGCTATTGCTCTGGTTCGCCCGAATGGCGCACGACCCCAACTGGGGTAGGCAGCTCATCAAGTACGAGCGGGAGGCGCATCTGATCAAGACCTACCACGGTCAGGTCATCCCACTCGCCCTCCAGACCGATGAATACACCTGGGCATACGTGCAGTCCGGCACGCCGAAGGACTTCGAGGCCGCGATGGAGAGACGCGTTACTCGGAAGAGGTTCTTCTTCGAGCGCGGCACTGAGGTCGAGATGTGGGCAACGCTCGATGAGAGCGTCCTGGCGCGTGAGGTCGGCAGCCCGGAGGTGCACAAGGCTCAGTTGGAACACTTGCTCGCCATGGCCGACCTGCCGCAGGTCAGCCTACGCATCGTCCCCTTCAAGTCGGGTGCCCATCTGGGTGCTGATGGGGCCCTCCAGATCCTCAGCCTGGAGAGTCGTGACATCGCGTATTCGGGCGCCCAGAACGGGGGCCGCTTGATCGAAACGCCTGGCGAGGTTCGCGAATTGTCGGTTAAGTTCGATCGTATCGGCGCGAAGGCGGCCTCCCTGGAGGACTCGCGCGAGATCATCAAGCGGTACTTGGAGAGCTACGAATGATCGTGCAGTGGCGCAAGAGCACCCACAGCGGCGGAGCGGACGATGAACACTGCGTTGAGCTGGGACGACTTGCGCCGGAGGCCGGGATCGGGGTGCGCGACAGCAAGGACCCGGACGGGGGGCACCTCGCCCTGACCGCCGCTCAGTTCGCGAGCTTGATCGAGCAGGTCAAGCGGCACCCGGCCCGCTGACCGCCCCGTCCGGCCTCACCCCATACGCCTCGTCCCCTCCGACGGAATCGAGCTGCGCGGCTGGCCCGGATGAGGCATCTCCCGTGGCCGTTACCGAGTTCGTCGGAGTGGTGGAGCAGACCAAGCGGCTCACCTCCCGCTGACCGTCCGTCCCCGACTCAGTTCGCCTGGCCGGGTCGTAACGGGCACGGCCGTGCCGCCGCCTCCCTCGAACCCCGCTCGCACCGGCCAGTCGAAACACCCCTCCAACAGCCGACAAACAAGCAGGTCAGCGAGGGGAGCGACACCGCCGCTGTTGACAAGGCCGATGAATACAGCTGGCGTGTCAGTGGTAGCGCTTAGTGTCTGCGCCATGCCTTCGAGTAATCACGAGCTGCCACTGGAGATGGTCCGCAACCGGCCGCAGCTCGCCCCCACGATCCTGCGGACCGTCTTCGGCCTGGGCCTACCGCTGGACGGGCAGGTGACGCTGGCCTCCGAGTCCTTCGCGGGCCTGAACCCCGCCGAACTGCGGTGCGACGCCACCGTCCTCCTGGACGACCCCGAGGCCCCGGCCCACGGGATCATCGTCGAGTCGCAGCTGCGCTTCAAGAAGCAGAAAACCTTCACCTGGCCCGCGTACCTGGCTCTGCTGCGGCTGCGGCACGAGTGCCCGGTGACCCTCCTGATCTTCTGCCCCAGCCCGAGCGCCGCACGCGCCTGCGCCGCCCCCATCGACATGGGCCACCCGGAATGGGTGCTCAAACCGCTGACCGTCCACCCCGGGATGCTTCCCCCGATCACCGACCCCGAGCAGGCGCGCCGACTCCCCGAACTGGCGGTCCTCAGCGCCCCGGCACACTCCGAGGGACCGCACGCCGAAGCCGTCCTGACCAGCGTGTCCGCCGCCATCGACACCCTGCCCGGCGACACGGGCGCCTTGTACTATGACTACCTGACAGCGCAGTTCTCTGGCGCTGCCTGCAAGCTCCTGGAGGAGATCGTGAACGTCGCCGGCTACGAGTGGCAGTCCGAGTTCGCCAAGACCCACCGGGGCGAAGGCCGCGCCGAAGGCGAGGCCAAGGCGGTCTTGCTCGTGCTGGACGCCCGCGGGATCACCGTCCCCAACGAGATCCGCGAGCACGTAACGAACTGCACCGACACCGACCAACTCGAACGCTGGGTCCAGCGCGCCGCCATCATCGACAAGGCCGAAGACCTCCTCGAATAGCACCCAATCCCGGGCTTTCCTGCCACTTTGTGGCTGACGCTGTTGGGTCGGCTCTGGCCAACCGCGTGTGGTTGAGCCGACCCGTCGATTGCCTGCCAGCGCAGTTTCCGGGGCCTGCCAGTGAACACTTGGGGAAGATCGTGAACGTCGCCGGCTACAAGTGGCAGTCCGAGTTCGCCAAGACCCACCGGGGCGAAGGCCGTGCCGAGGGACGCGCGGAAGGACGCGCGGAAGGTGAGGCCAAGGCAGTCCTGCTCGTGCTCGGCGCCCGCGGGATCACCGTCCCCAACGAGATCCGCGAGCACATAACCAACTGCACCGACACCGACCAACTCGAACGCTGGGTCCAGCGCGCCGCCATCATCGACAAGGCCGAAGACCTCCTCGAATAGCACCCGTGCCTCGCTCGCCCTCGCGAGTGAGGCCACGGATCATGGCGCCGAGTCGGAGGGCTAGGCCGGCCATGTCGTAATCGGGTGGCTGGGACTCCCTCGTGCAGTCGTCGCTCGCGGTCGAGCTTCCAACGGGTGTGCGCGGCCAGATTTGCTCCTTTGCTGCTGGTCCTGTGTGGGGCGTTCGGTTCGCGGGTCTAAGGGGCCGGTTGCCAGGAGAGTTGGTGGCCTCGGGACCAGCAGCGGCCTACAGCCTCGGTGTGGAGGGTTGAGTGGCCGAAGAGTGCCAGGCCGATGATGCTGTGGCCGGAGGCGTGGCGGTCGCCGAAGGTCGGGATCGCCGGGGCCACTCCGACGCCCTCCGCCGACACCCACGCCACCGGACGGTGCGTCGCCGCTTCGTCGAGGCGCTGGAGGAAGTGCAGGCGGCGTTCACGCGGGAACTCCGAGAGCGTCCATGTGGTGGTCACGACTGGTAGCGCGTTCGGGGGGACGCGGGCGAGGGCTTCGGGCAGGAGCTCGACGGCGTCGCCTTGCAGCAAGGTCGGTGGGGCCGTTGCTGCCAACGCCACTTCGGCTTCTAGTCTCGCTATGCGCTCTGGCTGGTCCGGGCACAGGCAGGCGCGTAGCCAGCGGGCCTCGGCCTCGTCGGTCACGTCGATCGGGGCGAGGTCGATGCCTACGCGGGTGACGACCTTGGGCATCGGG
>NZ_SMKM01000398.1 GCF_004348665.1 Actinomadura sp. GC306
CGGCCACACCCTCGACATCCACGACCCAAAGCTACGCCGCCGCCCCCTTTCCTTCCGGGGGCGAGCCTTGAGACGGGCAGTGGTCGGGCTGGACAGTTGAGAGCCGCCCCTCGTCGCGCGGCGACCCGCACCGATCGGGGCGCCTGGTTATCCACAGCTTCGGGTTTTTCTTCGGCGGGTTCTCGGTGGGGCTGAGAATCCGGAGGGTCGGAGCTGAGGAGGCGGCGTGTCAGGTGACCTTGATGATCGGGAGGCGGAGTGCGGCGGGGGCGTCGGCGGGGACGGCCGGCTTCTGCGGCGGTACGGGCGGAACGCGGCGGTACGGCTCGCCCAGTGCGGGGCGCGGGTCGTCCTCGGCCTTGTTCGGCCAGAACGACATCGCGCGCTCGGCCTGGGCGGTGATGGTCAGGGACGGGTTGACGCCCAGGTTGGCGGATACGGCCGATCCGTCCACGACGTGCAGGCCGGGGTGCCCGTAGACGCGGTGGTAGGCGTCGATGACGCCGGTCTCGGGCGAGTCTCCGATGGCGCAGCCGCCGAGGAAGTGCGCGGTCAGCGGGATGTCGAACAGGTCGCCCCAGGCGCCGCCGGGCATCCCGCCGATCTCCTCGGCGATCAGGCGCGTCGCCTCGTGGCCCTTGGGGATCCACGTGGGGTTGGGCTCGCCGTGCCCGGCCGCCGCGCGGACGTCCCAGCCGAACGGGCCCCGCTTCGGGCGCAGGGTGATCGAGTTGTCGCGGGTCTGCATGACCAGCGCGATCACCGTCCGCTCGGACCAGCGCCGCAGATCGACGAGCTGCCTCAGGTCGCGGGGGCGGCGCACCGCCTCGCGCGCGAACTTCAGGACCCGGGGGGTGTGCTTCTCCCCCGGGGCGTCGCCGTCCACCAGGAGGGTCTGCAGCAGCGCCAGGAGATTCGACCCGCGGCCGTACCGGACGGGTTCGATGTGCGTGTCCGGAGCGGGATGGAACGAGGACGTGATCGCGACGCCCTGGGAGAAGTCGGGGCCGGGCCGCCCGTTGCGGCGCCCGCCGCCGAGGATGGCCTCGGAGTTCGTGCGGGTCAGCGCCCCGAGCCGGTCGGACAGGCGCGGCAGCACACCGGTCGACTTGAGCTTGTGCAGCAGCTTCTGCGTGCCGTAGGTGCCCGCGGCGAAGACGACCTGCCCGGTGGTGAACGTCTTGCGGTTGCGTCCGAACGAGCCGGTCCGCACGATCTCGACCTCGTATCCCCCGTCCGCCAGGGGCCTGACCGTGGTGACGCGGCTGAGCGGCATCACCCGCGCGCCCGCCTTCTCGGCCAGGTAGAGGTAGTTCTCCGTGAGCATGTTCTTCGCGCCGTGGCGGCAGCCCGTCATGCACTCGCCGCACTCCATGCAGCCGCGGCGGCGCGGTCCCGTCCCGCCGAAGTACGGGTCGGCGCTCTCGATCCCCGCCCCGCGGCCGAAGTAGACGCCGACGGGGGTCTTGACGAAGGTGTCGCCGACGCCCATCCGGTCGGCGACCTTCTTCATGACCTTGTCGGCGGCGGTCGTCGTGGTGTTCTGGACGACGCCCAGCATGCGCTTGGCCTGCTCGTAGTAGGGCGCGAGCTCGTCCTGCCAGTCGGTGATGTGCGCCCACTGCCGGTCCTTGAAGAACGGCTCCGGCGGAACGTACAGGGTGTTGGCGTAGTTCAGCGACCCGCCGCCGACGCCCGCGCCCGCGAGCACCATCACCCGGCTCGCCTTGGCGCCGCGGATGAGGTGGATCCGCTGGATGCCGGTGAGGCCGAACGCCGGCGCCCACAGGTAGCGCGCGACACGCCAGTTCGTCTTGGGCAGCTCCGGATACCTGGACCCGGGGGCACCGGACGGGTTCGTGTCGAAACGCCGTCCGGCCTCGATCACCCCGACCCGGTAGCCCTTCTCGGTCAGGCGCAGCGCCGAGACGCTGCCGCCGAACCCGGACCCGACGACGAGCACGTCGAAGTCGTGCTTCACGCCCGCCCCCTACTTGATCCGCAGCTTCTTCATCACCTTGATACCGGTCGCCATGACCGCGGCGAACCGGTCATAGCTCAGCGAACCCGGAGGTTCGAGGTCCACGAAGTGCTGGCTCGCGATGGTCTGCACCTCGGTGAACTTCAGCAGGCCCTCCGCGCCGTGGCGGCGCCCCACCCCGGACTGCTTCATCCCGCCCATCGGGGAGTCGTACGACGCGAACGCCGCGCCGTACCCGTCGTTGATGTTCACGGTCCCCGCCTGGATGCGGGCGGCGAGCCGGCGGCCCTTCGCCGCGTCCTTCGTCCACACCGACGCGTTCAACCCGTACTGGGTGTCGTTGGCGCGGGCGACGACCTCGTCCTCGTCCCGGTACCGGTAGATCGACACGACCGGGCCGAACGTCTCGTTGGCGCACAGGTCCATGTCGCCGCTGACGTCCGCGAGGATCGTCGGCTCGTAGAACAGCGGCCCGATGTCGGGACGCGCCTTGCCGCCAGCGAGGACGGTCGCGCCCGCCTCGACGGCCTGGTCGACGTGGCGCGTCACGGCCTCCAGCTGCCGCGCGTACGTGAGCGACCCCATCTCGGCGTCGAAGTCGAGGCCGGTGCCGAGCTTCATGTCCTTGACGACCTCCACGAACCGGGGGACGAACCGGTCGTAGATGTCCTCGTGCACGTACATCCGCTCGATCGAGATGCACAGCTGCCCGGCGTTGGTGAAGCACGCGCGGACGGCGCCCCGGGCGGTCCGCTCGACGTCCGCGTCCGGCATGACGATCATCGGGTTCTTGCCGCCGAGTTCCAGCGAGTACCCGACCAGCCGCGGCGCGACCCGCTCCGCGATGGCCTTGCCGCCCCGCGTCGACCCGGTGAAGGAGACGTAGTCGGCCTCGTCCAGCAGCGGGTCGCCGATCTCGGCCGGGTCGCCCACCACGATCTGCCACACGTCCCGCGGCAGCCCCAGCTCGACCAGCAGGTCCAGCACCCACAGGCTCGACAGGCACGTCTGGGTGTCCGGCTTGTGGATCACGGCGTTGCCCGCCATCAGCGCGGGCGCGATGTCGCTGGCGCCGAGCGCGAACGGGTAGTTCCACGGCGCGATCAGCGCGACGACGCCCTTGGGGTGCCGCAGCTCCTGCACCCGCGTGACGCCCGGCATCATCCCCTGCCTGCGCCGCGGCTTCAGCAGGCCCGCGGCCCGCCGCGCGTAGTACAGCGAGCACAGCGCCACGTCGAGGAACTCCTCCAGCGCGTGGCGGCGGGCCTTGCCGGTCTCCAGCTGGATGATGTCGAGGATCTCCTCGCGCCGGTCGACCAGGGCGTCCTGGAACCGCAGGAACGGTTTCACCCGCTCGCGCACGGGAAGCCGCGCCCACGCCCGCTGCGCCTCCCGCGCCCGCCGGTGCGCCGCGCGGACGTCCTCGGCACTCGACAGCGGAACGGTCGCCAGGGGCGCACCGCTGAACGGAGTGGGGATCGCGGCGGTGTCGCCGCCGCCCGAGGCGACGTGCGAGACCAGCCGGTCGATCAGAGGTTGCGGGAGCTCGTGCTCTGCCGCGCCTTTGGCGGGGACCGTCGGGGTTGCCATGAACGCAGCGTATGACCCCCGGCCATTCTTGGCTACCCACAAGTAACGCAGCCCACAGGGCGGTTTGCCGCACTCCTCCTCACTTCCCGGCGACACCCTCCGAACGGACCGTTCCAAGCCCTACGGACTTGCTCAACTCGATGAATGACCATGCCCCGCCGGTGTATCCCGAAGAGAGAATCTCAGCAATCGGGCGTTCGCTGCCGCGCGCCCGCACACGGGGACGCCGACCTTCTGGAGGGGACACCACATGACGGACATCCACGGCGGATGCGATGCGACACCGTCAGGCGGCAGCGCGCAGGTACGCCGGAACCGGCGCGAGCAGACCCGCTCCGCCCTCCTCGGCGCCGCCGAGCGGCTATGGGCCGAACGCGGCATCCACGGCGCCTCACTGGACGACATCGCGGCCGCCGCCGGCCTCACCAAGGGCGCCGTCTACTCCAACTTCGCGGGCAAGACCGACCTGCTGTTCGCCCTGATGGAGCGCTTCACCGCCGACCCCGACATCGACGTCTGCGCCGAACTCCGCACCGCCGGCCAGGACACCGACCCCACCGGCCGCACGTCCCACCGCCACCCCACCGACGACCGCGGACGCCGGCTGGCCCTCCTCCTGGTCGAGTTCTGGCTCTACGGCATGCGCGACTACGCCGCAGGCTGGCGCATAGCCGACTGGTACGCCGAAC
>NZ_SMKM01000399.1 GCF_004348665.1 Actinomadura sp. GC306
GGCTGGAGCCGTACCTCACCGTCGAGCGGTTCCGTGAACTGCTGCCCGAGACCCGTGACCACACCGTCCAGCGGCACGTGCTGCCCAACCTCCGCGCGGTCAACTTCGTCGTCGAGGGGCTGCTGCAGGAGGGCGTCTCGGCCTCGACCCGGTTCGACCCGCAGGGCAAGGCGCTCGGGGAGTGGTTGCGGGCCCGCCACGCCGACATCCCGGAGGCACTGCTGTGACGCTGAAGAGCACGCTCGACACGCGCGGCCCGGAGTACCGCGAGCGCCGCGCGGCCATGCTGGAGAAGCTGGCGGCCCTGGACGCCGAGCACGCCAAGGCCCTCGCGGGCGGTGGCGAGAAGTACGTCGAGCGGCACCGCGAGCGCGGGAAGATGCTCGCGCGCGAGCGCATCGAGCTGCTGATCGACCCCGACTCGCCGTTCCTGGAGCTGAGCCCCCTCGCCGCGTGGGGCAGCGACTTCCCCGTCGGCGCCAGCGTCGTCACCGGCATCGGCGTCGTGGAGGGCGTCGAGTGCGTGATCGTGGCGAACGACCCGACGGTGCGGGGCGGGTCCAGCAACCCGTGGTCGGTGAAGAAGTCCTTCCGGGCCGCCGACATCGCGCTGGAGAACCGGCTCCCGATGATCAACCTGGTCGAGTCGGGCGGCGCGGACCTGCCGACGCAGAAGGAGATCTTCATCCCGGGCGGGCGGATGTTCCGCGACCTCACCCGGCTGTCGGCGGCGGGCATCCCCACGATCGCGCTGGTCTTCGGCAACTCCACGGCGGGCGGCGCGTACGTCCCGGGGATGTGCGACTACGTCGTCATGGTCAAGGAGCGCGCGAAGGTGTTCCTCGGCGGCCCGCCGCTGGTGAAGATGGCGACGGGGGAGGAGGCCGGCGACGAGGAGCTCGGCGGCGCTGAGATGCACGCGCGCTCCTCCGGCCTCGCCGACTACATGGCGGCCGACGAGGCGGACGCGCTGCGCCTCGGCCGCGAGATCGTCCGCAACCTGCACCACCGCAAGCTCGGCCCTCCGCCGGGGCCCGTGGAGGAACCGCTGTACGACGCGGAGGAGCTCGCCGGCATCGTCCCCGAGGACCTGAAGATCCCGTTCGACCCGCGTGAGGTCATCGCCCGGATCGCGGACGGCTCCCGCTTCGAGGAGTTCAAGCCCCTGTACGGGACGAGCCTGGTCACCGGCTGGACCCGCGTCCACGGCTACCCGGTCGGGGTCCTCGCCAACGCGCAGGGCGTGCTGTTCAGCGCGGAGGCGCAGAAGGCCGCCCAGTTCATCCAGCTCGCCAACCAGAGCGACACGCCGCTGCTGTTCCTGCACAACACGACCGGCTACATGGTCGGCAGGGAGTACGAGCAGGCCGGGATCATCAAGCACGGCGCGCTGATGATCAACGCGGTGGCGAACAGCCGGGTGCCGCACCTGACGGTCGTGATGGGCGCCTCGTACGGGGCGGGCAACTACGGCATGTGCGGCCGGGCGTACGACCCCCGGTTCCTGTTCACGTGGCCGAGCGCGAAGTCCGCGGTGATGGGCCCGCAGCAGCTCGCGGGGGTCCTGTCGATCGTGGCGCGGCAGGCGGCGGAGGCGCGCGGGCAGGTCTACGACGAGGACCAGGACCGCGCGATGCGGGAGATGGTCGAGAACCAGATCGAGGCGGAGTCGCTGCCGTTCTTCCTGTCCGGCCGCCTCTACGACGACGGCGTGATCGACCCGCGCGACACCCGCACCGTCCTCGGCCTGTGCCTGTCCGCCGTCCACAACGCGCCCGTGCGCGGAGCCGACGGCTTCGGCGTCTTCCGGATGTGAGCCACATGATCAGCAGAGTGCTCGTCGCCAACCGCGGGGAGATCGCCCGCCGGGTCCTGCGCGCCTGCCGGGACCTCGGCATCGGGACGGTCGCCGTCCACTCCGACCCCGACACCGGCGCGCCGCATGTCCGGGAGGCGGACGTCGCGGGACGGCTGCCCGGGGCCGCCCCCGCGGAGACGTACCTGTCGGCCGAGCGGCTCCTCGACGTGGCGCGCCGCGCCGGCGCCGACGCCGTCCACCCGGGGTACGGCTTCCTGTCGGAGAACGCGGGCTTCGCGCAGGCCGTGCTCGACGCGGGCCTGACCTGGATCGGCCCGCCGCCCGCCGCGATCGCCGCGATGGGCTCCAAGATCGAGGCGAAGAAGCTGATGGCCGCCGCGGGCGTCCCGGTGCTGCCCGAGCTGGACCCCGCCCGCGTCACCGGCGCGGACTTCCCGCTGCTGGTGAAGGCGTCCGCGGGCGGCGGCGGGCGCGGGATGCGGATCGTCCGCGCGCCGGACGAGCTGGCGGACGCCGTCGCGGGCGCCCGCCGCGAGGCGGAGTCGGCGTTCGGCGACCCGGCCGTGTTCTGCGAGCCGCTGCTGGAGGACGCCCGCCACATCGAGGTGCAGGTCGTCGCGGACGCGCACGGCGGCGTCTGGACGCTCGGCGAGCGCGAATGCTCGATCCAGCGCCGCCACCAGAAGATCGTCGAGGAGGCGCCGTCCCCAGCGGTCGGGCCGGAGCTCCGCGCCGCTCTGTGCGAGGCCGCCGCGAACGCCGCCCGCGCCATCGGCTACACGGGCGCAGGCACGGTCGAGTTCATGCTCGCCCCGGACGGCCGCTTCTTCTTCCTGGAGGTCAACACCCGCCTCCAGGTCGAGCACCCCGTCACCGAATGCGTGTACGGGGTCGACCTCGTCCGGCTGCAACTGGAGATCGCCGAGGGGGCGCGGCTCCCGGACGCGGTCCCCGAGCCGCGCGGCCACGCCATCGAGGTCCGCCTGTACGCCGAGGACCCCGCCCATGACTGGCGGCCCGGCAGCGGCCCCCTGCACACCTTCGAGGTGCCCGGCGTTGACGCCGAGTTCGGCGTCCCCGCGACGTACGGGCTGCGGCTCGACAGCGGAGTCGAGAGCGGCGCCGAGATCGGCGTCCACTACGACCCCATGCTCGCCAAGCTGATCGCGTGGGCGCCCACCCGGCGCGCCGCCGCCCGCCGGCTCGCGGCCGGGCTGCGCGGCGCCCGCATCCACGGCCCGGCCACCAACCGCGGCCTGCTCGTCCGGATCCTCGAAGAGCCGGGCTTCCTGGCCGGCGGCACCGACACCGGATACCTCGACCGCACCGGCCTCGACGCCCTCGCCGCGCCGCTCGCCGGGGAGGATGCCGTCCGCGTGTCCGCGCTGGCCGCAGCGCTCGCCGCCGCAGCCGCGGAGCGGGCCGCCGCGCCGGTGCTCGGCGGTCTCCCGCCGGGGTGGCGCAACGTCCGGTCGCAGCCCCAGCGCAGGACGTTCGAGGGCCCGTCGGGGCAGGTGACCGCCGACTACCACCTGCGGCGCGGCGAGCTGGTGTCGGAGCTGTGCCCCGGCGCCTCGCTGGTGTCGGCGACGCCCGAGCGCGTCGTCCTGGAGAACGAGGGGCTGCGCGAGACGTTCACGGTCGCCGCCGCGGGCGACTCGGTGTACGTCGACTCCCGCCTCGGCCCGGTGGAGTTCCGGGCCGTCCCCCGCTTCACCGACCCGAGCGACCAGCTCGCCCCCGGATCGCTCCTCGCGCCCATGCCCGGGACGGTGCTGCGCGTCGAGACCGGCCCCGGCGCCGAGGTCGCCGGCGGGCAGACGCTCGTCGTGCTGGAGGCGATGAAGATGGAGCACCGCATCGTCGCGCCGTCCGCGGGGACGGTCGCGGAACTGCACGTCGCGGCGGGCCAGCAGGTCGAGTCCGGCGCCGTCCTCGCCGTCATCGAAGGGACGATCGGATGAGCTATGTCGAGACCGAGGAGCGGCGGGCGCTGCGCGAAGCCGTCGCCGAGCTGGGCGCCAAGTACGGCGCGTCCTACTACGTGGAGAAGGCCCGCGCCGGGGAGAAGACCGACGAGCTGTGGGACGAGGCCGGGCGCCTCGGCTACCTCGGCGTGAACGTCCCCGAGGAGTACGGCGGCGGAGGCGGCGGCATCGGCGACCTCGCGGCGGTCTGCGAGGAACTCGCCGCGGCGGGCTGCCCGCTGCTGCTGATGGTCGTCTCCCCGGCGATCTGCGCCACGATCATCGCGCGCTCCGGCACCGACGAGCAGAAGCGGCACTGGCTCCCGCGGTTCGCGGACGGCTCGGTCAAGATGGCGTTCGCGATCACCGAGCCCGACGCGGGCTCCAACGCGCACCGCATCACGACCGCCGCGCGCCGGGAAGTGAAGGGGGCAGGGGAGGCG
>NZ_SMKM01000039.1 GCF_004348665.1 Actinomadura sp. GC306
GGGGTGGGGTGCTCGAAGACGTCCTGCGGCCCGACGGAGAGCCCGGCCCGGTGCGCCCGGCCGGACACCACGATCGACAGGATGCTGTCGCCGCCCAGCGCGAAGAAGTCGTCGTCGGCGCCGACCTCGGCGGTCTCCAGCACCTCGGCGAAGATCTCGCAGAACAGCCGCTCGCGCTCGGTCCGCGGCTCGCGGGCCGCCGTCCGCTCGGCGGCGGGCGCGGGCAGCGCGGCCCGGTCGATCTTGCCGCCGGGGGTCAGCGGCAGCTCGCCGAGCACGACGACGTCCGCGGGGACCATCGCGTCCGGCAGCGTCGCGGCGAGGGACGCGCGCAGCGCCGCAGGGTCCAGGTGGACGCCCGCCTCGGGCACGACGTAGGCGGCCAGCCGCACGCCGCCCGGACCGTCCTCGCGGTCGACGACGGCCGCGCGCCGCACGCCCGGCTCCGCCGCGATCCGGGTCTCGACCTCGCCGAGCTCGATCCGGTTGCCGCGGACCTTGACCTGGCGGTCGACCCGGCCGAGGTAGGTGAGGTATCCGGTGTCGCCGCCGGTGTGCCGGCGCACCAGGTCGCCGGTGCGGTACATGCGCTCGCCGGGGGCGCCGAACGGGTCGGCGACGAACCGCTCGGCGGTCAGCCCCGCCCGGCGGTGGTAGCCGTGTGCGACCTGGTGCCCGCCGACGTAGAGTTCGCCCGCCGCGCCGGGCGGCACGGGACGCAGCGCGCCGTCGAGCACGTACAGCCGGGTGGCCCCGACCGGGCCGCCGATCGGGACGGCCGGGCCGTCCGCGGCGCCGCCGTACTCGCGGTAGGCGACCTGGATCGTCGTCTCCGTGGGGCCGTACACGTTGTACATCGGCACGCCGGTCAGCGCGGTCCACCGCGCGGCGAACCCACCCGTCAGTGCCTCGCCGCCGCTGAACACGCGGCGCAGGGCGCGCAGCGCGGCCAGGTCGCCGGCGTCCTCGGCGGCCTGCAGGAAGGCCGCCAGCATCGACGGCACCATCGCGATCGTCGTGACGCCGTGCTCGCGGACGCGGGACGCCAGGTGGGCGGTGTCGCGCTGCCCGCCGGGGCGGGTCAGGACGATCCCGGCGCCGGCGCACAGCGGCCAGAACAGCTCCAGCAGCGACGCGTCGAACCCGGCCGACAGGTGCTGCAGGACGCGGTCGTCCGCGCCGAGCGGGAACCGCTCCCCCAGCCAGGTCATCTGGCTGACGACGGCGCGGTGCGGGACGAGGACGCCCTTGGGGCGGCCCGTCGACCCGGAGGTGTAGAGGAGGTAGGCGGGATGCTCCGGCCCGGCCGGCTCCCCTGCCGGGTCCGGGTGGCCGTCGCCGGGGGCGCCGTCCTCGTCGAGCAGGACGCGGGCCACGCCGTCCGCCTCCGGGACCCGTCCGGCGGCCTCCCGGGTGGTGAGGACGGTGCGGGCGGCGGAGTCGGCGAGCAGGTACGCCAGCCGGTCCGCGGGCAGGTCCACGTCGAGCGGCAGGTAGGCGGCACCGGCCCGCAGCGTGCCGAGCAGGGCGGCGACCAGTTCGGGCGAGCGCGGCACCGCGACCGCCACGATGTCGCCGGGCCGCGTCCCGCGCGCCAGGAGCCGCCGGGCGACGGCGTCCGCGCGCCGCTCCAGGGCCGCGTAGGTGAGGGTCGCGTCCGGCCCGTCGCCGATGACGGCGACGGCGTCCGGCGCCGCGGCGGCGCGCGCCGCGGCGGCGCGCGCCGCGATCATGCCGTGCAGCGTGCGGGCGGCGGGCCGCACCGGCTCCCCGGCTAGCGCGGCGCCCGCGCGCTCGGCGGCTGAGGGCGGCTCCAGGGCCGCGACGGGGCGCGCCGGGTCCGCGGCGAGGGCCTCCAGTACCGCGGTCAGCCGCGCGGCGATCCGCTCGGCGGTGGCCGCGTCGATCCGTGCGGCGTCGTGGTCGATCCGCAGCGCGAGCCGCCGGCCCGGCAGCACGATCAGCGCGAGCGGGTACTGCTCGACGTTGGTGAAGTCGACCCCGGTGATCCCGACGGTGCCGGACGGGTCGCGCAGGTCCCGCTCCTCGGGGTAGTTCTCCAGCACGACGAGGGTGTCGAACAGCTCGCCCTCCCCCGCGAGCCGCTGGATGCGCGCGAGCCCGAGGTACTGGTGGTCGACCAGCGCCGACTGCGCGTCCTGCAGCCGGGCGAGCGCGGCGGCGAGCGGCTCGCCCGGCCGCCACCACATCCGCACCGGCAGCGTGTTGACGAACATGCCGACCATCGACTCGATGCCGGGGATGTCGGCGAACCGCCCGGAGACGGCCGTGCCGAACACGACGTCCCCGCGGCCGGTCAGCCGCCCGAGCAGCAGGCCCCACGCGCCCTGGACGAGGGTGCCGAGCGTGAGGCCGTGGCGGCGGGCGCGGTCGGCGAGCGCGGCGGTGGTCTCCTCGGGAAGGTCGAAGCGGACGTCGGCCCGCCGCCGCGCCGGCGCGTCCCCGGCGGGCGGGGCCGGGAGCGTGTCGGCGAGCAGGGTCGGGCCGTCCAGGTCGTCGAGGGCGGCGCGCCAGGCCGCCTGGGCGGCGTCGCGGTCGCGGCCCGCCAGCCAGGCGAGGTAGTCGCGGTAGGGGGTGAGCGGGGCCGGCGTGCGCGGTCCGGCGTCCGCCGCGCCCGGGTGCTCGTAGAACTCCAGCAGCTCGCGGAGCATGACCTGCACCGACCACCCGTCGGCCACGATGTGGTGGAACATCAGCACCAGGGCGTGGTGGTCGCGGTCGTGCCGGACGAGCGTGCAGCGCAGCAGCGGCGGCCGCTCCAGGTCGAAGCCGCGGGCGTTCTCCTCCGCCGCCACGGCCTCGGCCCGCGCGGCGCGCTCGGTCTCGCCGAGCTCGCTGAGATCGACCTCGCGCCACGGCACGGTGACCCGGCCGCCGGGGACGGCCTGCACGATCCGTCCGTCGTCCAGGCGGACGAACCCGGCCCGCAGCGGGGCGTGCCGGTCGAGGACGGCCTGCATGGCCCGGCGCAGCGCCGCCGCGTCCAGCGGCCCGCGCAGGTCGATGACGTGCTGGACGACGTAGACGTTGCCGGACGGCTCGTCCACGAGGGTGTGGAAGAGGAAGCCCTCCTGCAGCGGTGTAAGCGGCAGCACCTCGCCCGTATCGCCGAGGAGCTCGCCGAGCCGGCGGGTGTCGGCCTCGCCGAGCCGCACCAGCGGCCCGGCGGCGTCCGCCGCACCGGATGCGGGCTCCTCCCCCGTGGACGCCGCGGCGGCGAGCGCGGCGGCGGTGCGGTTGCGGAAGACGTCGCCGGCGGAGAGCACGAGGCCGGCCGCGCGCGCTCTGATGAGCACCTGGATCGCCAGGATGCTGTCGCCGCCGAGCTCGATGAAGTCGTCGTCGGGTCCGACGTCCGGCACGCCGAGGACCTCGGCGTACACGCCGCACAGCATCTCCGCGCGCTCCCGGAGGGCCCGGTCGGAGAGGCGGGTGCGCTCCGCCGGGGCGGGGCGGCGGGCGGCGGCCTGCGCGGCGTAGTCCGGGGCGGGCAGCGCCGCCCGGTCGATCTTGCCGCTGGGCAGCACCGGGAGCTCGGCCAGCGGCACGAACGCCGCCGGGACCATGTAGGCGGGCAGCCGGTCCCGCAGGTGCGCGCGCAGGGCGTGCACCAGGGCGCCCACGTCCCGGAACCCGGACGGCGTGTTCGCATACACGGACGGCGCCGCCCCGGCCTCGCCGCCGGGGCGGTAGACCTCGCCGGGCTCGGCGCCCGGGGCCGCGAACAGCACGTCGAGGGAACCGTCCGCCGCGTCGCCGGACCAGGTCGCCGTCACCGTGCGGCCGGACTCCGCACCGAGACTCCACAGCGCCTCGGGATCGACGGCCGCGGGAAGCGGCTCGCCGGGCCACAGGGCCCGCTCGGCCGCCAGGTCGGGCGTCAGGCGGGCGTTGGGCACGCCGTTGACCCGCACCAGTGGCGGCCCGCCGGCCAGCCGCTCCGCCAGCGCGGCGAGGTCGCCGACCTCCGTGCCCCAGCGCAGCTCGCACGCCTCCGGCGCGTCCCGCCCGGCGCCGGCCCGGGTGTGCAGGACCACGTCGTAGCGGTGCCTGCTCAGCTCGTTGTGGTGCCGGGCGCGCTTGACGCGCAGGTCCACCGCGCGGATCCCGTCGACGGCGTCCGCCAGCGCGGGGAAGAAGTCGGGGTCGAGGAGCAGCTCGCCCTCCCAGCGCACCGCCTGCTCGGCCGCCGACCGCAGCTCCGCGACGGCGCCGGGCCCGATGTCGCCGCCGTGCCGCGCGGCCTCCACGGCGGCGCGCAAAGTGCGCAGCAGCCGCAGGTTGCGGACGTCCCCGACGAACACGCTGCCGCCGGGGGCGAGCAGGTCCACCGCCGACCGGAGCACCTGGGCGAGGTAGCCGGCGCTGGGGAAGTACTGCGCCACCGAGTTGACGACGACGGTGTCGAAGTGCCCGCGCGGCAGGCCGCCGAAGTCGTGCGCGGGCTGCGCGCGCAGCTCCACCCGGCCGGCGAGTTCCGGGACGCCGCCGACCCGGCCGCGCAGCGTGGCGACCGCCTCCTCGGACAGGTCGGTGCCCCAGTACGACTCGCAGTGCGGCGCGACGCCCGACAGGATCAGGCCGCTGCCGACCCCGATCTCCAGGACCCGGCGCGGCCGCAGTTCCAGGATCCGCCCGATGGTCGCCTCCCGCCACTCCCGCATCTGCTCCAGCGGGATGGGGCGGCCGTCGTAGGTGCTGTTCCAGCCGGTGAAGCCCTCCGCCAGGCCGCCGTCACCGGACGCCACGGCGGTGTAGAGCAGCTCGTGCAGGCGCTTCCACTCGTCGACCTGGGCGCGCTCCCGGCGCTCGTCGCGGTCCGCCGGGGCTCCGGCGGCGGGCACGACGTAGGCGACGAGCCGCCGGTCGCCGGGCCGGTCCTCGCGGACGGTGACCGCGGTCTGCGCGACCGACGGGTGCCCGCCGAGCACCGCCTCGATCTCGGCGGGCTCGACGCGGAAGCCGCGGATCTTCACCTGGTCGTCGGCGCGCCCGGCGAACTCCAGCCGGCCGTCGGGCAGCCACCGCACGAGGTCGCCGGTGCGGTAGAGCCGCCCGCCGGGCGGGCCGAACGGGTCGGCGACGAACCGCCCGGCGGTCAGCCCGGGGCGGCCGAGGTAGCCGCGGGCCAGCCCGGACCCGCCGAGGTACAGCTCCGCCGTCACCCCGGGCGGGACGGGGCGCAGGGCGTCGTCCAGCACGTAGGCGCGGGTGCCCGGGTCCGGGCGGCCGATGGGGATCGTCGAGCCCGGCTCGGGGTCGTCCGGGCATTCGCCGAGGGTCGAGTTGACCGTCGCCTCGGTCGGCCCGTACGCGTTGAACATGTTCCGGCCGGGCGACCAGCGGGCCACGAGCTCCGCCGAGACGCGCTCGGTGCCGGCGAGCAGGGTGGCGCCGGCCGGGAGCGTGCAGTCCTCCGGCATCGTGGCGAGCAGCGCCGGCGGCAGGATCATGAAGTCGACGCCGTGCTCGGCGGCGTAGTCGGCCAGCTCCGGGCCGGGCACCCGCCGCTCGGACGGGACGATCACCAGCCGGCCGCCGGAGAGCAGCCCGAGGCACAGGTCCCAGAACGCGACGTCGAAGCTGGGCGAGGCGAACTGCAGGACCCTGCTGTGCGGCCCGACGCCGAGCCGCTCCGACTGCGTGGCGACGAGCTTGGCCACCCCGGAGTGCGTGACGATGACGCCCTTGGGCCGGCCGGTGGAACCGGAGGTGTAGATCACGTACGCCGCGTTGCGGACGTCCAGCGGGACGGCGGGGTCGGTACCGGGGCGGGCGGCGATCTCGGCCGCGACCTCGGGCAGGTCGAGCAGGAGGCGCTCCGTCCCGGCGGACTCGGGCACGGCCTGCGCCAACCCGCGGGTGGTGAGCAGGCAGACCGGCGCGGCGTCGGCCAGCATGAAGGCGAGCCGCTCCGCCGGGTAGTCCGGGTCGAGCGGCAGGTACGCGGCGCCCGCCTTGAGCACGGCCAGCTCCGCGACGATCAGGTCAGGCGACCGCGGCAGCGCCAGCGCCACGACCCGCTCGGGCCCGGCGCCGCGTCCGGCCAGGACGTGCGCCAGCCGGTTGGCCCGCGCGTCCACCTCGGCGTAGGTCAGTTCGGTGTCGCCGAACACCACGGCCACCGCGTCCGGGTGCCGGCGCACCCGCGCCCGGAACATCTCGGGGAGCGTCGCCGGCGGCACCCGGCAGGCGGTGTCGTTCCATTCGACGAGGATCCGGTGGAGTTCCCCCGGGCTGGGCTCCGTCTCCGGTCCGGCGCTGTTCTGGTCAGCGGTGAATTCCTGGGTCACGACCGCACCTCCGCCACGGCCGGCACGGCCGGCCGTGCTCGCACACTCCTGGCTGCTGGCACGCTCCCGCGACCGGGCCGGCGTCGTCGCCGGCCCGGTCCTCACGTGCGGTGTCGTCCGGTGGTCCCTCCGGGGGGCGTCAGCCCGCCTTGGTGAGCAGCGGCACCATCTGGCCGATGGCGTACGGGATGCTCAGGACGGTGTTGAAGGAGACCGCCGCGCCGGTCGGGTTGTACGGCACGAAGACGACGCGGTCCTCCTTGGCCACCTTGAGTCCGGTGTAGACGTCGTCCTTCTCGACGGTCTTCTCGGCGTCCGGGACCGACGTCAGGAAGATCAGCCGGTCGACGTCGACCATGTCCAGCCGCTCGGAGCCGATGACGGCCGCCTGCTCCTTGCCGGCCGCCTGGGCGACCGGGTCCGGGACGGTCATGCCCAGGCTCTTCATGAACTCCACCTTCGGGTCGGTGGGCCCGAAGACGGCGTACTGGCCGGGCTTGAACGGGTCGGCGACCGCGAACGTCTTGCCGGCGAGCGACGGGTTCTTCTCGCGCGCCTCGGCGAAGCCGCGCTCCACCCCGGCGACGACCTCCTTGGCCTGCGCCTCCTTGCCGAGCGCGCGGCCGGTGACCAGGGTCATCTCCTGCCACGGCATGGCGTAGTCGGCGTGGTCGGCGGACTGCGCGACGGTGGGAGCGATCTTGGAGAGCTTGTCGTAGTCCGCCTTGGTGATCCCGGTGTAGAGGCCGATGATGAGGTCGGGCCGCAGCGCGGCGATCTTCTCGAACTCCAGGTCCTCGCGCTGCCCGACGACCTCGGGCTTGGCGCCGCCCCACTTCTGGGCGCTCCACGGGTACTCCGCCACACCGAGGCCGAGCCCGGTGAACTCCACGACCCCGACGGGCTTGACGCCCAGCGCCAGCACCGCGTCCTGGTCGGTCATCCCGACGGTCACCACCCGCTCGGGCGCCGCCTTGATCTCGGTCGTCCCGTACTTGTGCTGCACGCTCACCGGGAAGCCGCCCTCGGCGGCGGCCTTGCCGTCGCCGCCGGATTCCGGCTCCTCGCCGCCGCAGGCCGCGAGGCCAAGCGTCAGGAGCAGGACGGTCACCACGGCCATGGCGACCTTCCCGGGGAGCGACATATCGGCCGGCCTTCGCGATGTGGGGGACATCGGCTGCCCTTCAATATCGGGGTTGGGGGGACGGCCGGGCAGGCGGAACAGCTGCCACGCCCGGCACCGCTGCGATGCTAAGGTAAGCCTTACCTAAGCACAAGGTCCCAGCGACCCGATAAGGTATGGCTCACCTAACCGCGATCCCGCCCCCGGGACCGCGACCGGCCCCCCACCGGACAGGTTGTGATCCACGTGACGGAAGAGACCCGGTCGCCCGGCCCCGTGGCCGCCGAACGGGCCGGAAGCGCCGCGGGGAAGGCGTCCCCGGGCGTCCTGGACGTCCCGCACCCCGGCGGCCGGGGTGTGCGATCCGGCGCCGGCTTCGGGCGGTCACGCGTTCACCGGCTCCTGTTACTGGCGGGGGCGCTCTGCCTCCTCGCCCTCCTGTGCGCGCTGTCGATCGCGGTGGGCAGCCGCCAGATCCCCCTCGGCCAGGTGCTCGCGGTCCTCACCGGGCCGCACGACACCCAGATCGGCCGCATCGTGTGGGACGTGCGCGTCCCCCGCACCCTCCTCGGCGTCCTCGCCGGGTCCGCGCTCGGGGTCGCCGGCGCGGTCATGCAGGCGCTCACCCGCAACCCGCTGGCCGATCCCGGCCTGCTCGGCGTCAGCGCGGGCGCCGCCTTCGCGCTGATGCTCGCCGTCGGGGTCATGGGCATGACCTCGCTGTACGGCTACGTCTGGTTCGCGTTCGCCGGGGCGCTGGCCGCGAGCGTCGTCGTGTACGCCGTGGGCGGGCTCGGCCGCGGCGGGCAGACGCCGGTCAAGCTCGCGCTCGCCGGGATCGCCGTCACGTTCATGCTGGAGTCGGTCACCCGCGGCGTCTCGCTGATCGACCCGCAGGTGCTCAACCGGTACCGCTACTGGGCGTCCGGCTCACTGGCCGGCCAGGAGATCACGACGATCCTGCAGGTCCTGCCGTTCCTGGCGGGCGGCGCGGTCCTGGCGCTGAGCATCACGCCCGCGCTGAACAACATCGCGCTCGGCGACGACGTCGCCGCCGCGCTCGGCCGCCGGCTGGGCCGCATCCGGCTGCGGGGCGCGCTGTCGGTCATGCTGCTCACCGGGGCGGCCGTCGCGGTCGCGGGCCCGATCGTCTTCATCGGGCTCGTCGTCCCGCACGCCGTGCGCGCCCTCAGCGGGCCCGACCAGCGCTGGCTCATCCCGCTCACCGCGCTGCTGGCCCCCTGCCTGCTGCTGGCCGCCGACATCATCGGGCGGGTCGTCGCCCGCCCCCAGGAGATCGACGTCGGCATCGTGGCCGCGTTCCTCGGCGCGCCGTTCTTCATCGCCCTGATCCGCCGTCGCCGCCTCGCCGAGCTGTGAGCGCCGCCCGTGCGCGGCCCGGCGGCCCGCCCGCAGACCACGACCCGCCGAAGCACCGGCCCGGACGGGGGAGCACGAGCGTGATCGAGGTATCCCGGGTCGGCGGGCGCACCGCCGTGCGGCTCGCCCGGCCGCCCGTGTCGGCGGTCGTCCGGCCCCGGCTGCTGGTGACGTGCGCGGTCCTGGCCTGCGCGACCTTCGCCGCCCTGTGCGTGAGCCTGACCACCGGCGAGTTCCCGCTGCCCGTGACGGAGGCGGTGCCGGCGCTGTGGGGCGGCGGCGACCCGGGCGCGCGGCTCATCGTCCAGGAGTTCCGGCTGCCGCGCGCCCTGGCCGGGATGCTCGCCGGCGCCGCCTTCGGCGTGTCCGGCGCGATCTTCCAGACCCTCACCCGCAACCCCCTCGCCAGCCCGGACATGCTCGGCATCACGCAGGGCGCGGGCGTCGCCGTGGTCGGCGGCATCGTGCTCGGCCTCGGCGCGGGCCTCGGCACCCAGACGCTCGGCCTGACGGGCGCGCTGCTCACCGCCGTGCTCATCTACGCGCTGGCCTGGAAGCGCGGCACCACCGGCTTCCGCATCGTGCTCGTCGGCATCGGCGTGAACTGGGTGTGCGTCAGCGCCACCCAGTACCTCATCGTCCGGGCGAAGGTCTACCAGGCGCAGGAGGCCGTGGGATGGCTGGTGGGCAACCTGAACGGCCGGGGGTGGGAGAGCGCCCGCCCGCTCGTCCTCGCGCTGGCGGTGCTCCTGCCGGTGGTGCTGCTGCTCAGCCCGTGGCTGCGCGCGCTGCACCTCGGCGACCAGGTGGCGGGCGGGCTCGGCGTCCCGGTGCAGCGGGCGCGGCTGGCGCTGCTGTGCGCGGCGGTCGGCCTCGTCGCGTTCGCCACCGCGGCGGCCGGGCCGGTCGCCTTCGTGGCGCTGGCCGCGCCGCAGATCGCGCTGCGGCTCGCCGGCACCGCCCGGCCGCCGCTGACCGCCTCCGCGGTCACCGGCGCGCTGGTCGTGCTCGGCTGCGACATGCTCGGGCAGCGCCTCTTCCCCGACCTGGAACTGCCGGTCGGCGTCATCACCGGCGTGCTCGGCGCGCCGTTCCTGCTCTGGCTCCTCGCCCGCGCCAACCGCATCGGCTCCGGAGGCTGAACCCGTGACACGCGCAACGTCCCCCGACCGCACCGCCCTCACCGCCGCGGCGGACCCGGCCGAGCCGGCCGAGCCGGCCGAACCGGAGCTGCGGGCGAGCGGGCTCCGGCTGGCCTACGACGACCGCGTGGTGGTCGACGGCCTCGACCTCGTCGTCCCGCCCGGGAAGATCAGCGCCATCATCGGCGCGAACGCGTGCGGCAAGTCGACGCTGCTGCGCGCGCTCGCCCGCCTGCTGGCGCCGCGCGGCGGCACCGTCCACCTGGACGGGCGGTCCATCCACGCGATGCCCACCCGGCAGGTCGCGCGGCGCCTCGGCATCCTGCCGCAGTCGCCGGTGGCACCGGAGGGGCTGACGGTCGTGGACCTGGTCGGCCAAGGCCGCGCCCCGCACCAGACGTGGTGGCGGCAGTGGTCGTCCGCCGACGAGGACGCGGTCACCGCGGCGCTGCGCGCGACCGGGACGCTGGAGTACGCCGACCGCCCGGTCGACGAGCTGTCCGGCGGGCAGCGGCAGCGGGCCTGGATCGCGATGGCCGTGGCCCAGGAGACCCCCGTCCTGCTGCTGGACGAGCCGACCACCTACCTGGACCTCGCGCACCAGGTCGACGTGCTCGACCTGATCGTCGACCTGAACCGGCACGAGGGCCGCACCGTGGTCATGGTGCTGCACGACCTGAACCAGGCGTGCCGCTACGCCGACCACGTCATCGTGATGAAGTCCGGCGCGATCGTGGCCGAGGGACCGCCCGGCGAGGCCGTCGACGCGACGCTGGTCGAGGACGTCTTCGGGCTCCGCTGCCAGGTCACCGCCGACCCGGTCAGCGGCACCCCGCTGGTCATCCCGATGGGCCGCCACCACGGCGGCCGGCGGGACGAGGGCCGGGAGAGCGCCTGAACCGCCTCCCGGCCCCGCCCGCCGGTACGCCCGTCCGTCAGCGGCCCACCGCGTAGGAGTCCCGGGACCGGGCCCGCAGCCGCTCGGCGACCGAGTCGGCGATCTCGCCCGCGCGGACGGCGGTGTTGGACAGCAGCGTGGAGCCGATGCCGTGCGTGTGCTCGGTGGCGCCCTGCAGGTAGATGCCGCACGCCATCTCCGCGGTGGTGCCGATGCGGTAGTCGCGCTCGACGTCCACCCAGCCGGAGGGGAGCCGCCGGCAGTACTCGCCCGCCTCGCCCAGCAGGGTCAGCGGGTCGCAGGGCCGGTACCCGGTCGCGTAGACGAGCACGTCGCCGTCCAGCACGACGCGCTCCCCGGTCGGCATGAACTCCACCGAGGCCCGCACGCCGGCGCCGTCGGCGGCGACGTCCACGATCCGGGAGGCGTTGAGGATGCGCAGCCGCTCCCGCCCCGCCACCTTCTCCTGGTAGTGCCGCCGGTAGAGCTCGTCGATGAGCTCCAGGTCGACCACCGAGTAGTTGGTGGAGCGGTGGTAGCCCATCAGCGTCCGCTTCACCTCCTCGGGCGCGGCGAAGAAGTCGTCGACCGCCTGCGGGTCGAAGACGCGGTTGGCGAACGAGCTGTCGTCGGCGGGCGTGTAGCCGTACTTGGCGAAGACCGCGCACACCTCGGCGCCGGTGAACGTCCGGTGCAGGTAGTCGGTGACCTCCGCGGCGCTCTGCCCGGCGCCCACGACGAGCAGCCGCCGGGGGTCGCGCAGGCCGGGCGCGCGGTGGAGCAGGTCCTCGCTGTGCCAGATGCGGTCGCCGGCCACCGTGCCCTCGGGCAGGACCGGCTCCAGGCCGGCGGCGACCACGAGGTTGCGGGTGCGCCGGGTGATGAGCTCGGCCGAGGAGCCGCCCCGCCGGACGACCACGTCGAGGTACTCGACGGCGCCATCGGAGGTGACGGGTGTGACCCCCACCACTTCCGATCCGTATTCGACCTGGTCGCCGAATGCCGAGGCGGCCCAGTCGAGGTAGTCGTGGAATTCGGCCCGCGAGGGGAACATCGTCTTGTGGTTGATGAAGTCGGGGAGCCGGCCGCGGTCCTGCAGGTAGCTGAGGAAGCCGAACCCGCTGGCCGGATTCCGCAGCGTGACCAGGTCCTTGAGAAAGGACACCTGCATGGTCGTGCCGTCGATGAGCATTCCCCGGTGCCAGCCGAATCGCGGCTGTTTCTCCAGGAACACCGCGTCGATCGCCTCGCCGTGCCGCGCCTGCCGCTCCCGCAGCGCTATCGCCAGCGCGAGGTTCGAGGGACCGAAGCCGATTCCGACGAGATCGTGGACATGCGTGTCCGAAGAGAGCATGGACGGGGCCTTTCCGGGGGGACGGTACTGGGCCGGGTAGGAGCAGCGCCGGGTCGGCGGCGGCCGCGACCCGGCACATTCACCCGGGCCATCGACTTCCCCTGATCCGGCACATGTTTTAGGTTAGGTTTACCTAATGTAGGTGAGCCTAACCTTCCTCGATCGACGGCACAAGGAGGCCATATGCGGGTCGTGATGTTCGGCTACCAGACCTGGGGACACCGCACGCTCCGGGCACTGCTGGAGTCGGATCACGAGGTCGTCCTGGTCGTCACGCATCCCAAGAGCGACCACGCCTACGAGAAGATCTGGGACGACTCGGTCGCCGACCTGGCCGCCGAGCACGGCGTGCCTGTCCTGCTGCGCAACCGTCCCGACGACGAGGAGCTGATGAGCCGCCTGAAGGAAGCGGACCCTGACCTGATCGTCGCCAACAACTGGCGCACGTGGATACCGCCGGAGATCTTCGGCCTCCCCCGGCACGGCACGCTCAACGTCCACGACTCGCTGCTGCCCGCCTACGCCGGCTTCTCCCCGATCATCTGGGCGCTCATCAACGGCGAGGAGGAGGTCGGCGTCACCGCGCACATGATGAACGAGGACCTCGACGCCGGCGACATCGTCGTCCAGCGGGCCGTCCCGGTCGGCCCGGCCGACACCGCCGCCGACCTGTTCCACCGCACCGTCGACCTCATCGGCCCGATCGTCGCCGAGGCGCTCGACTTCATCGCGTCCGGCCGCACCGACTTCACCCCGCAGGACCGCTCGAAGGCCAGCTTCTTCCACAAGCGCTCCATCGAGGACGGCCGCATCGACTGGACCTGGCCGGCCGAGGACATCGAGCGCCTCGTCCGCGCGCAGTGCGACCCGTACCCCAACGCCTTCACCCACTACAAGGGCGAGCGCGTCCGCGTCCTGAAGGCGTCGGTCTCCGAAGGCGTCTACGGGGGCACCCCCGGCCGCGTCTTCATCCGCGAGGGCGCCGGGATCGTCATCGTCGCCGGGGCCGACGCCCGCCGCGGCCGGAGCCGCGGCCTGGTGATCGAACGCGTCCGCACCGAGGACGGCACCGACCTGCCCGCCACCGAGTACTTCCGCAAGATGGGCGGCTACCTCACCGACCGGCCATGACCGGGGCCGCCGCGCACGGGCCGGACTCGGCGATGGCCGGCCTGCTCGCCGAACTCGTCCGCATCCCCAGCGTCGGCGGCTCGCCGGCCGAGACCGGGATCCAGGACCGCCTCGCCGCGTGGCTGCGGGACGAGGGCCTCGACGTCGACCACTGGCCCATCCCCGTCGACGCCCTCACCGCCGAGGAGGACTTCCCCGGCATGGAGGCCGCGCGCACCGGGGCGTGGGGCGTGGTCGGCCGGCTCCCCGGCACCGGCGGCGGCCGCTCCCTGCTGCTGACCTGCCATGTCGACGTCGTGCCGCCGGGCGACCCGTCCGCCTGGACCGGCGACCCGTTCGGCGGGCGCATCGAGGGCGATCGGCTCTACGGGCGCGGCGCCTGCGACATGAAGGGCGGCCTGGTCGCCGCCCTGTTCGCGGTGCGCGCCCTGCGCCGCGTGCGGCTGCGCGGGGACGTGCTGATCGCCTGCGTCCCCGGCGAGGAGGACGGCGGCCTCGGCGGCTACGCCCTGCTGAGGCGCGGCTGGCGGGCCGACGCCTGCGTCATCCCCGAGCCGACCGGCCTCGGCGTCGTTCCGGCCAACGCGGGGGCGCTGACGTTCCGGCTCCGGATCCGCGGGCGGGGCGCCCACGCGGCGCGCCGCGACGCCGGGGTCAGCGCGGTGGAGCTGTTCCTGCCGGTGTTCACCGCGCTCCGCGACCTGGAGCGGCGCCGCAACACGGGCGCCGACCCGCTGATGGCGCGCTGGCGGCTGCCCTACGCGATCGAGATCGGCACCGTCCACGCGGGCGACTGGTCGTCCACCGTCCCGGACGGCCTGGTCGCCGAGGGCCGGATCGGCGTCGCCCTGGACGAGCCCGAGCACGCCGCTCGCGCGGCCCTCGAACGGACGGTCGCCAACGTCTGCGCCTCGGACGACTGGCTGTCCCGCCACCCCGTCGAGGTCGAGTGGTGGGGCGGCCGGTTCGCGTCCTGCCGTCTCCCCCACCGCGACAACGGCCTGCTGGAGGGCATCACCAAGGCCCACACCGGGGTCACGGGCGAGGAGCCCGCCGTCTGGGGCGCCCCGTACGGCAGTGACCTGCGCATCCTCACCGGCCTAGGCGGCATCCCGACCGTCCAGTACGGCCCAGGGGACGTCGCCCAGATGCACGCCCCCGACGAGCACGTCTCCCTGACCGAGGTGGCGACGGCGGCCCGGACGCTGACAGCCCTGGCCCTCTCCTACTGCGAAGCCCACTGAGGACGAAAGTCCCTGTCCCGCCCGACATGGTTCCCTACCGGCGCGCCCCATCCCCCGGAGACGATGAAGGGGATCGGCGAACGTCGTCAAGGGGAACGTCACCGGAGGGGACGCCATGTGCAATTACTGCGGTTGCCGGGACTTCCCGCTGATCGGCCGGCTGTCACGGGAGCACGTGGAGATCGAGGAGGCCGCCGGGGAGCTGCGGCGGGCCATCGGCCAGGGCCGGTACGGCGACGCCGTGCCGCTGCTGGACGAGCTGCTGGGCCTGCTGACGCCGCACACGGGCACCGAGGAGAGCGGCCTCTTCGCCGAACTGCGGGCCGAGGGCTCGCTCGCCGCGGAGGTGGCGCGGCTCTGCGCCGAGCACGAGGAGATCCACGGCGTGCTCGGGGCGGTCGACCGCCGGGACCCGGACTGGGACGCCGTGCTCGGCGCCCTCGGGAAGCTGCGCGAGCACATCGACCACGAGGAGCACGGCCTGTTCCCGGCGTCCATCGTCATGCTCGGGATGGACGCGTGGGACCGCATCACCCCCGCCGGGACGGCGGCCGGGCCCGTCGCCTGAGGTCCCGCGGCGCGGCGTTAAGTCGCCGTTAAATCGATGTTGCATTCCGTTCGCGCCCGTATCGCGCCGGTAGTGTGCCGACCGTGTTGATCAGCCCTCACGAGCAGGAACGCCTGCTCCTGCATGTCGCGGCGTCGGTCGCGCGCGAGCGCCGCGGCCGGGGGCTGCGGCTGAACCAGCCGGAGGCGACCGCGCTCATCGCGGTCCACGTGCTGGAGGGCGCCCGCGACGGGCGCTCGGTCGCCGAGCTGATGGAGTCCGGCCGCGCGGTGCTCACCCGGGAGGACGTCATGGAGGGCGTCCCCGAGATGCTCGACTCGGTGCAGATGGAGGCGACGTTCCCCGACGGCACCAAGCTCGTCACCGTGCACAGGCCGATCCCGTGACGGCGCGCCCGCTCGTCCCCGGCGAGGTCGTGCCGGCGGACGCCCCGCCGGTCCGGCTCAACCCCGGGCGCGCCCGCGTCCGCGTGACCGTCGCCAACACCGGCGACCGGCCCGTCCAGGTCGGCTCCCACTACCACTTCGCGGTGGCGAACCCGGCGCTGGAGTTCGACCGCGACGCCGCCCGGGGGCACCGGCTGGACGTCCCCGCCGGAACCGCGGTGCGCTTCGAGCCCGGACTGACCCGGGAGGTCGCCCTGGTCCCGCTGGCCGGGCTGCGGGTGGTCCCCGGACTGCGGACGGACCGGGCGGGTGCGCTGGATGACTGAGCTGTCGCGGGCCCGGTACGCCCAGATGTACGGCCCCACCGCCGGGGACCGGGTCCGGCTGGCCGACACCGACCTGTTCATCGAGGTCACCGAGGACCGCAGCCGCGGCGCGGGCGCCGGCGACGAGGTGGTCTTCGGCGGCGGGAAGGTGATCCGCGAGTCGATGGGGCAGGCCCGCGCCACCCGCGCCGAGGGTGCCCTGGACCTGGTGATCACCGGCGCGGTGGTCCTCGACCACTGGGGCGTCGTGAAGGCCGACGTCGGGGTCCGCGACGGCAGGATCGTCGCGCTCGGCAAGGCCGGCAACCCCGACACGATGGACGGTGTCCACCCCGGTCTCGTCATCGGCCCGTCCACCGAGGTCCTCGCCGGCAACGGCCGCATCCTGACCGCGGGCGCCGTGGACTCCCACGTCCACCTCATCTGCCCGCAGCTCCTGGAGGAGGCGCTCGGCTCCGGGGTCACCACCGTGATCGGCGGCGGCACCGGCCCCGCCGAGGGGTCCAAGGCCACCACCGTGACGGGCGCCTGGTACCTCGGCCGGATGCTGGAGGCGCTCGACGCCTGGCCGGTGAACGTCGCACTGCTCGGCAAGGGCAACACGGTCGGCGAGGAGGCGCTGTGGGAGCAGCTGCGCGCCGGGGCGGCCGGGTTCAAGCTGCATGAGGACTGGGGCTCCACCCCCGCGGCCATCGACGCGTGCCTGCGCGTCGCCGACGCGTCCGGCGTCCAGGCCGCGCTGCACTCCGACACCCTCAACGAGGCCGGGTACGTCGAGTCGACGCTCGCCGCCATCGCCGGCCGGTCGGTGCACGCCTACCACACCGAGGGCGCCGGGGGCGGGCACGCGCCCGACATCATCACCATCGCCGGGCACCCCAACGTCCTGCCCTCGTCGACGAATCCGACCCGGCCGCACACCGTCAACACCCTCGACGAGCACCTCGACATGCTCATGGTGTGCCACCACCTCGACCCGTCGGTGCCCGAGGACCTCGCCTTCGCCGAGTCGCGCATCCGGCCCACGACCATGGCCGCCGAGGACGTCCTGCACGACCTCGGCGCCATCTCGATGATCGGCTCGGACTCGCAGGCCATGGGCCGAATCGGCGAGACCGTGCTGCGGACCTGGCAGACCGCGCACGTGATGAAGCTGCGCCGCGGCCCGCTGGACGGGCCGGGCGACCCTGCCGACAACCTGCGGGCCCGCCGCTACGTCGCCAAGTACACGATCAACCCGGCGATCGCGCACGGCCTCGACGCCGAGGTCGGCTCCGTCGAGCCGGGCAAGCTCGCCGACCTGGTGCTGTGGCACCCCGCCTACTTCGGCGTCCGCCCCCAGGTCGTGCTGAAGGGCGGGATGATCGCGTGGGCGGCGATGGGCGACGCCAACGCCTCGATCCCCACGCCGCAGCCGGTGCTGCCGCGCCCCATGTTCGGGGCCGCCCCGCTCACCGCGGCGGGCACGTCCGTGCACTTCGTGTCCCCCGCCGCCCTCGACGCGGGCATCACCGGCCGGCTGGCGGTCCGCCGCGACCTGGTCCCGGTCAAGGACACCCGCGGGATCGGCAAGCGGGACATGCGCCTCAACGACGCGCTGCCGCGCATCGAGGTCGACCCCGACACGTTCACCGTCTCCATCGACGGCGACGAGGTCGAGCCCGCCCCGGCGGCGGAACTGCCGATGGCCCAGCGCTACTTCCTGTTCTGATGGTCCTGCCCGCGCCGCTGCTGCTCCTGGCCGACTCCCGGCTGCCCGCGGGCGGCCACGCCCACTCGGGCGGCCTGGAGCCCGCGGCGGCGGCCGGCGCGGTCACCGACGTGCCGACGCTGGCCGACTTCCTGCGCGGGCGCCTCGCGACCGCCGGCCTCGTCACCGCCGCCCTCGCGGCGTCCGCCTGCGCCCATGCCGGCCGCATGGGCCCGAAAGGGTGGGCCGTGCTCGACGCCGAGACGGACGCCCGGATGCCGTCCCCCGCGCAGCGGCGGGCCTCCCGGTCCCAGGGCAGGTCGCTGCTGCGCGCCGTCCGCACCGCCGCGCCGCACCCGGCGCTCGACGCGCTCGCGGACCTCCCGGCGCCGCACCACCCGCTCGTCCTCGGCGCCGCCGTCGCCGCGGCCGGCGGCACACCCGCGCACGCGGCCTCGGTCGCCGCGTACGGCGCGGTCACCGGACCCGCGTCGGCGGCCGTGCGGCTGCTCGCCCTGGACCCGCTCGCCGTGCACGCCGCGCTCGCGGGGCTCGCGCCGCAGGTGGACGCCGTCGCCGCGGAGGCGGCCGGCTATGCCGACGGCGACCCCGCCGCCTGCCCCGCCGCGTCGGCGCCCGCGCTCGACGTCTTCGCCGAGCTGCACCCGCGGGCGGACATGCGCCTGTTCGAATCGTGACGAGAGGACCCCGATGGGCACGGACCACGACCACTCCCATGACCCGCACCCGGCGGCCCCCGCCCGCGGCCGGCCGCTGCGGCTGGGCGTCGGCGGGCCGGTCGGCAGCGGCAAGACCGCCCTGGTGGCGGCGCTGTGCCGGACGCTCGGCCGCGAGCTCGACCTGGCCGTGGTGACCAACGACATCTACACGACCGAGGACGCCGACTTCCTGCGCGGCAACGCGGTGCTGCCGGACGACCGGATCACCGCCGTCCGCACCGGGTGCTGCCCGCACACGGCCATCCGCGACGACATCTCCGCCAACCTGGACGCCGTGGAGTCGCTGGAGCGGCGGCACGGCGGGCTGGACCTCGTCATCGTGGAGAGCGGCGGCGACAACCTGACCGCGTCCTTCAGCCGGGGCCTCGCCGACCGGCAGATCTTCGTCCTGGACGTCTCGGGCGGCGACAAGGTCCCCCGCAAGGGCGGCCCCGGGGTGAGCGGCGCGGACCTGCTGGTCGTCAACAAGACCGACCTGGCCCCGCTCGTCGGCGCCGACCTCGCGGTCATGGACCGCGACGCCGCGCGGGTCCGCGGCGGCCGGCCGGTGATCTTCAGCTCGCTGCGCGCGGACCCCGGCGCCCCGGCGGTCGCCGGCTGGGTCCGGTCCGTCCTCGCCGAGCACCGGGCCGCCGAGCACGGGGACGCCGAGCACGGGGACGGCGCGGCGGCGCCCACCGGGGCCGCATGACGCGGCACTACACGGCGCACGCCGCCGTGCGCGCCGAGCGGGACGGCGCCGGGCGGACCCGGCTGACCAGGCTGCGCTCGGACGGGCCGTACGCGCTGCGCGCCACCCCGGACGCCGTCCATCTGGTCGGCGCCGCGGCGGGCCCCCTCGGGGGCGACGAGCTGAACCTGGACCTGGAGGTCGCGGCGGGCGCCGTCCTCGCGGTGCGCTCGGTCGCGAGCACCCTGCTGCTCCCCGGCCGCGGCGAGTCCACGACGCGCGTCCGGGCCGCGGTCGCGGACGGGGCGCACCTCGACCTCGCCCTGGAGCCCGCGGTCGCCGCCGCGGGCTGCCGCCACCACGCCGTGACCGAGATCGTCCTGGAGGCCGGGGCCACGCTCCGCTGGCGGGAGGAGCTCGTCCTGGGCAGGCACGGCGAGACGGCGGGCCGCTACCGCGCCCGCACCGACGTCACCCTCGGCGGCCGGCCCCTGCTGCGGAACGAGCTGCGGCTGCCGGACCCCGCCCTGTACAGCAGCGGCGCCGTCCTGGGCGACGCGCGCTGCACCGGGACCGTGCTGCTCGTCGGGGACGGCCTGGCCACCGAGCCGTACGCGGCCGAGGGGCTCGCGGTCATGCCGCTCGCCGGCCCCGCCGTGCTGGTCACCGCGCTCGCACCCGACTCGGCGGCCCTCCGCCGCCGGCTCGGCCATGGCGAGGAGCGCGCCCGCACCTGACCGCCCCGGCGGCGGTGAGGCCGTATTCACGCGTTGGAAACAAGCCGGAATCACGGCGGATACAGCGCAGGGTTTCCATTGAGCCGGTTCGCAATGACGCGCCCTCATTTCCCTCCCGCCGACCATTTCGGAGTTCTGGGTGGCCGCTGACGTCCGGCGCGAATACCGGGTCAACCGATTAACACCGGCTTAACGTTTCCGACCGATCAGCGGAAACAAGCGGACGCAATTCTTAACACGGCCAACAAACGGTTTCGGGGCTTTCCGCAAGGAGTGTACGTGCACGGAAGAACTCTGCTGGGGCTCGGCTCGCTGGCGACCGCGGCGCTGCTGGCGCTGACCGCGTGCGGCGGTGAGACCGGCGCGGGCGGCGGCACGGCGTCACCCGACGGCGACACCGTCAAGGTCGGCGTCCTCCATTCGCTGAGCGGGACCATGGCGATCAGCGAGGTCACCGTCAAGAACGCCGAGCTGATGGCGATCGAGGAGGTCAACGCCGCCGGCGGCGTCCTCGGCAAGAAACTGGAACCGGTCGTCGAGGACGGCGCGTCCGACTGGCCCACCTTCGCCGAGAAGGCGCAGAAGCTCATCCGCAGGGACAAGGTCGCCGCGGTGTTCGGCGGGTGGACCTCGGCCAGCCGCAAGGCGATGCTGCCGGTCTTCGAACGCAACAAGGCGCTGCTGTGGTACCCCGTCCAGTACGAGGGGCTGGAAAGCTCCCCCTACATCTATTACACCGGGGCGACGACCAATCAGCAGATCGTCCCGGCGCTGGACTACCTCAAGGAACAGGGAAAGAAGAAGCTGTTCCTGGTCGGCAGCGACTACGTGTTCCCGCGCACCGCGAACAAGGTGATCAAAGCGTACGCGGCGGCCAACGGCATGACCATCGCCGGCGAGGAGTACACCCCGCTGGGGTCGACCGAGTACGGCACGCTCGTCAACAAGATCACGCAGGCGAAACCGGACGCGGTGTTCAACACCCTCAACGGGGACAGCAACGTCGCGTTCTTCAAGCAGCTCAAGAGCGCCGGCGCCACCTCCTCCTCGCTGCCGACGATGTCGGTGAGCATCGCCGAGGAGGAGGTCAAGGGAATCGGGGCGGACAACATCGCGGGCCACCTCGTCGCGTGGAACTACTACATGACCACCCCGGGCAAGACCAACGAGGCGTTCGTGAAGGCGTTCAAGGCCAAGTACGGCGCGGACAAGGTGACCTCGGACCCGATGGAGGCCGGCTACAACGCCGTGAAGCTGTGGGCGGCGGCGGTCGAGAAGGCCGGGAGCACCGACCCCGAGGCGGTGAAGAAGGCCGCGGGCGGCATCTCGCTCGACCTGCCCGAGGGCAAGGTGACGATCGACGGCGCCAACCACCACATGCACAAGACGGCCCGCATCGGCGTCGTCCAGCCCGACGGCACGATCAAGGAGACCTGGAACTCCGGCGAGCCGATCGCGCCGGACCCCTACCTGAAGAGCTACCCGTGGGCCGCGGGCCTGTCCTGACGCACGCCGCCCCCGGCCGGGTCCGGCCCGGCCGGGGCGCCCCACCCGAGGGACCCGCACCGAGGAGGCACATGGAAGCCCTGCTCAGCCAGCTGCCGATCGGCCTCAGCATCGCCGCGGTGCTGCTGCTGGCGGCGCTCGGCCTGACGTTCACGTTCGGCCAGATGGGGGTGATCAACATGGCGCACGGCGAGTTCATCATGGTGGGCGCCTACACCGCCTACGTCCTGCAGGACTGGGCCGGGACGCAGGCGGTCGTGGGCGCGCTGCCCGCCGCCTTCCTGGTCGCCGGCGCGATGGGCCTCGTCCTGGAGCGGACGGCGATCCGCCGCTTCTACGGACGCCCGCTCGACACGCTCCTGCTGACCTGGGGGGTCGGCCTCGTCCTGCAGCAGCTCGCCCGGGACATCTTCGGAGCGCCGAACGTCCAGGTGCGCGCACCCGGCTGGCTCAGCGGCGGCGTCCCGATGTTCGGCTCCCAGGTGCCCTACACCCGGCTGTTCATCCTCGCCGTCGCGGCGCTGTCGGTGCTCGCGATCTGGACGTACCAGAACCGGACCCGGCAGGGCCGGCGGATGCGCGCGGTGATGCAGAACCGCCAGCTCGCCGAGTGCAGCGGCGTCGACAGCGCGCGGGTCGACCGGCTCACGTTCTTCATCGGCTCCGGCCTCGCCGGGATCGCCGGCGTCGCGCTGACGCTGATCGGCCCGGTCGGCCCGAACCTCGGCACCTACTACATCGTCGACGCCTTCCTCGTCGTCGTCGCGGGCGGCCTCGGCCGGCTGCGCGGCGCCGTCGCCGCCGCGCTGGTGCTCGGCCTGATCAACTCCTACGCGGAGTTCTGGACCGACGCGAGCCTGGCCAAGGTGATCGTCTTCGTGGCGACCGTGGCGTTCCTGCAGGCGCGCCCGCAGGGCATGTTCGTCCTCCGCAGCCGGGCGCTGACGTGACCGCCCGGTGGCGCGGAGTCGCGCTGTTCGCCGCCGTGGCGCTGCTGGTCCTCGCGGTCGCGCCGGCCGCCCTGGACCCGTTCCGGCTGGGCCTGCTCGCCAAGTACCTGTGCTTCGCCATCGCCGCGCTCGGCATCGGGCTCGCCTGGGGGCAGGGCGGGATGCTCACGCTCGGCCAGGGCGTGTTCTTCGGGCTCGGCGGCTACTCGATGGCCATGTACCTCAAGCTCCACGACGCCGGGCCGGGCAACCTGCCGGACTTCATGGTGTGGAGCGGGGTCGAGGAGCTGCCGCTGCTGTGGAAGCCGTTCGCCAGCCCGGTGTTCGCCATCGCCGCGGCCGTGCTCGTCCCGGCGGCCGTCGCCGCGGTGCTCGGCTACCTGATCTTCCGGCAGCGGGTGCGCGGCGCCTACTTCGCGATCCTCAGCCAGGCGCTCGCCGCCGCGTTCGTGATCTGGCTGGTGGGCCAGCAGGGCCTCACCGGCGGCACCAACGGCCTCACCCACTTCTACGACGTCTTCGGCCGCGACCCGGAGGACGACGGCACCAAGCGCGTCTTCTACTTCGTGGTCGCCCTGACGCTCGGCGCGCTGTACCTGCTGGCCCGCCAGCTGGTGAAGAGCCGCTTCGGGCGGCTGCTGATCGCGGTCCGGGACGGGGAGGACCGGGTCCGCTTCCTCGGCTACAACGCCGCCGCGGTCAAGACCGTCGCGTTCGCCGTGTCGGCCGCCATGGCGGGCATCGCGGGGGCGCTCTACGTGCCGGTGGTCGGCATCATCTCCCCCTCGCTGCTGGGGGTCGTCCCATCGATCGAGCTCGTGGTCGCGGTGGCGATCGGCGGCCGGTTCTCGCTGGCGGGCGCCGTGCTCGGCGGCGTGCTGCTCAACTGGGCGCACACCGCGTTCAGCGAGCAGTACCCGAGCGGCTGGGTCTACCTGCAGGGCCTGCTGTTCATCCTCGTCATCGTGCTGGTGCCCGGCGGCATCGTCGGCGCCGTCCGGCAGGCCCGCGACGCGATCGCGCGCCGGCGGCCCCGGGCGCGGCCGGCACCGGACGCCGCGCCGAACGCGGCCGAACGCAAGGAGGCGGCCCCCGCATGAGCACCCGACTCCGGCCGGCCGACGGCCAGGTCCGCGCCATCGGCGCCCGTGCCCCCGCACTGCTGGAGATCCGCGGCCTGGAGGTGGCCTTCAACGGGTTCAAGGCCGTCGACGGCGTCGACCTCACCGTGGAGCAGGGGGAGCTGCGCTTCCTGATCGGCCCCAACGGCGCCGGCAAGACCACCCTGCTCGACGTCATCACCGGGCTGACCCGGCCGACGAAGGGGTCGGTGACCTTCGCCGGCACGTCCCTCGCCGGGCGCCCGGAGCACCGGATCGTGCGGCTCGGGATCGGCCGGACGTTCCAGACGTCGGTGGTCTTCGAGGCGCTCACCGTCCTGGAGAACATCGACCTCGCCGCGAACTTCCGCCGCCCGCTGGTCACGCTGCTGCGCCGGCGGCGCGGAGTGTCCGACGTCGTGGCGGCGGCGCTGGAGCGGACCGGCCTGGCGGACCTGGCGGACCGGCCCGCCCGCGTCCTCTCCCACGGCCAGCGGCAGTGGCTGGAGATCGGGATGCTGATCGCCCAGGGGCCGCGGCTGCTGCTGCTCGACGAACCCGTGGCGGGCATGAGCCGGGCCGAGCGCGAGCGGACCGGCGAGCTGCTCACCGAGATCGCCAGGGACCACACCGTCATCGTCGTCGAGCACGACATGGAGTTCCTGCGGCGGTACGCCTCGCAGGTGACGGTCCTGAACGAGGGCACCGTCCTGGTGGAAGGGGACGTCGCCACGGTGCAGAACGACCCCCGCGTCCAAGAGGTGTATCTCGGCCGGTCCGCGAACGACGAGGAGGCCGGATGAGCCACGACGCCAACGGGACGGCGCCGCACGAGCCGGGAGGCGGCATGGCGGACGCGATGCTGCGGGTGAGCGGGCTGGAGACCGCCTACGGCCGCTCCCGCGTGCTCTTCGGCGTGGACCTGGTGGTGCGCCCCGGCGAGCTGACGTGCGTCATGGGCCGCAACGGCGCGGGGAAGACCACGCTGCTCAACACGATCATGGGCCTGCTGGCCCCGACGGCGGGCTCGGTCGTGTTCGACGGCGCCGACGTCACGCGGGCGAGCACCTTCAAGCGGGTCAGGTCGGGCATGGGCTACGTGCCCCAGGGCCATGAGACGTTCCCGCAGCTCACGGTCTGGGAGAACCTCCAGGTGACGCAGGAGGCGATGGGCAGACCCGACCGCGGTGCGATCGACGACGCCCTGGAGGTGTTCCCGCGGCTGACCGGGCTGCTGCAGCGCCGGGCGGGGTTCCTGTCGGGCGGCCAGCAGCAGCAGCTCGCGATCGCCCGCGCCCTGGTGACCCGGCCGCGGATCCTGATCCTGGACGAGCCGACCGAGGGCATCCAGCCCTCGATCATCCTGGAGATCGAGGAGGCCGTCGAGCGGCTGCACCGCGAGCTCGGCCTCGCCGTCCTGCTGGTGGAGCAGTACCTCGACCTGGCCCTCCGGCTGGCGGACCGGTTCGCGATCCTCGACGGCGGCGTCGTCCGGCACTCCGGGACCGCCGACGACCTGCGCGGCGACGAGGTGAAGCGCCTGCTCGCCGTCTGAGGCCGCCGGCCGGGCGCCCGCCCGGCCGGCGCGCCGCGTCGGATCAGCAGGCGCCCGAGCCCGGGACGTGGCCGCCCGGGCGGCGGGCGGCGAACTCCTTCTCCCAGTACAGCGCGGCCTCGCGGTCGGCCAGGTCGCAGCCGCACTCGCGCGCGTGCCGGGTGGCGGACGCGGCGCGCCGCGCGAGGGCCGACGCCCGCACCGCCGCGCAGCCGCAGTGGTGCGCGATCGCCGCCCCGGTCGTGCGGCTGAACGCGGGCCCGCGCCCCGCGCAGTCGCACAGGGGCGAGCCCCGCATCTCGAGCTCGTCCGCCATCGCCGCCCGCTGCGCGTCCACCATGACCCGATCCTTCCAGCAGCGGCGCGTTCCAGACCCTCGGTCGCGCATGCCGGATTCGATCCGTCCCCTCCGGGCACCCCGGACGGAGCGGGGGCAAGCTACCCCGAACTGCTATTCACCTGCTCTTTCCACCAAACAGTTGACGGCCCGGAGATCCCCGCCCTATCGTGAGTTTCAACCAACAGGTTGAAACAGGAGAACGATGACCGAGGACACGCTGTCCCGGGTCTTCGCCGCCCTCGCGGACCCGACCCGGCGCGACATGGTCGCCCGGCTCACCGAGGGCGACGCGACCGTGAGCCGGCTGGCCGAGCCGTACAGGATGTCGTTGCAGGCCGTCTACAAGCACCTGCGGGTCCTGGAGGGCGCCGGGCTCGTCAGCCGGCCCCCGGGGCCGCAGCCCCGGCCGGTGCGGCTGGAGATCGAGGCCCTCGACCTGATGGACACCTGGATCGAACGCCACCGGGCCCGCGTCGAGCGGCGCTACCGCCGCCTCGACGCGGTCCTGGCCGAGATGAAGGAGGACGACGATGAAGTCGACGACCGCGGAGGCGGCCATCGAGGCCGACCCGGAGCTGCCGATAATCCGCATAACGCGTGACTTCGCGGCGACGCCCGCGCAGCTGTTCCGCGCCCACACCGACCCCGAGCTCTTCGCCCGGTGGGTGGGGCCCGACGCCACCGACACCCGGATCGACCACTGGGACGCGCGCACCGGCGGGAGCTGGCGGTACGTCTCGGTGCTGGGCGGCACGGAGTACGGGTTCCGCGGCACCTTCCACGAGGTGCGGCCGGACCGCATCGTGCAGACCTTCACCTATGAGGGCGACCCGGACGGCGTCGCGCTGGAGACGCTGTGGTTCGAGGACCTCGGCGGCGGACGCGCCCGGCTCCGGGCGCAGTCGCTCGTCGACAGCTTCGAGGGCCGCGACGCGTGGCTGCGCAGCGGCATGGAGACCGGCGTCAACGACGGGTACGCCAAGCTGGAGGCGATGGTGGCCGATGGCGCTGTCTGACCGCCCCGCCGAGCGGCACCGCCAGGTCGCCGGGCTGTTCGGCGACCGGGTCCGCGGCACCGCGTCCTGGGACGCGCCGTCCCCGGTCGCCGGGTGGGCCGCCCGCGACGTCGTCCGCCACCTGACCGACTGGTTCCCGGGGTTCCTGGCCGCCGGCGCCGGCATCGACCTGCCCCGCGGCCCCTCGGTGGACGAGGACCCGGTCGCGGCCTGGCAGGTGCACTGCGACGGCGTGCAGGCGGTGCTGGACGACCCGGAGACCCCGCGGCGCGAACTGACGAATCCGCACATCGGCACCCTGCCGCTCGACACCGCGATCGACCGGTTCTACACCGCCGACGTGTTCATGCACACCTGGGACCTGGCCAGGGCCACCGGCCAGGACGACCGGCTCGACCCCGGCTTCTGCGCCGAGCTCCTCGCGGGCATGGCGGAGGCGGAGGAGGCGATGCGCTCCTCCGGCCAGTACGGGGCCCGCGTCCAGGTGCCCGGCGACGCCGACGTCCAGACGAGGCTGCTCGGCTTCATCGGCCGGGACCCGCACTGGCCGGGCACCTGAGCCGGGCGGGGCCGGGCCGGGCACGGCGCGGGTGCCCGGCCCTTCCCCGGCCGCCCTTCCCGCGGGCGGTGACTCGTGAGGAAATATGGGGAGGTGCACAGGTACGTGCACCACCGCGACGACAGGGAGACGCCCGTGGGACTGCTGGACAGCGTCGACTGGCAGGGGAACATCTTCAAGAACGGCACCTGGACGGCCGGGCGCGGCGGCGACTACGCCGTGGTCGAACCCGCCACCGGCGGTGAACTCGGCCGGATGGGGCAGGCCACCCCCGAGGACGTCGCCGAGGCCGCCGCCGGCGCGGCCGAGGCGCAGCGGGAGTGGGCCGCCATGCCGCACACCGCACGCGCCGCCGTCATGCGCAAGGCCGGCGACCTCTGGCAGCGGCACGCGGAGGAGATCAGCGGCTGGAACGTCCGCGAGGTCGGCGCCGTCCCCGGGATGGCCGGTTTCGCCCTGCACGTGGCGGCCGAGGAGTGCTACGCGGCCGCCGCGCTGCCCGGCCGCGGGATCGGCGAGATCCTCCCGTCGGAGGAGCCGCGGCTGTCCATGGCGCGCCGCATGCCGGCCGGGGTCGTCGCGGTCATCGCCCCGTTCAACGTGCCGATCATCCTCGGCATCCGCTCGGTGGCCCCGGCGCTCGCGCTCGGCAACGCCGTCCTGCTCAAGCCCGACCCGCGCACCGCCGTCACCGGCGGCACGCTGATGGCCCGCGTGTTCGAGGAGGCGGGCGTGCCGCCCGGCGTCCTGCACATGCTGCCGGGCGGCGCCGACGTCGGCGAGGCGCTGGTCACCGACCCGAACGTCCGGGTCATCTCCTTCACCGGCTCCACCCCCGTCGGCCGCCGCATCGGCGAACTGGCCGGGAGCCACCTCAAGCGCGCCCACCTGGAGCTCGGCGGCAACTCCGCCCTGCTCGTCCTGGACGACGCCGACGTGGACGAGGCCGTGAACCTCGCCACCTGGGGCTCGTTCTTCCACCAGGGCCAGATCTGCATGACCGCCGGTCGCCACTTCGTCGCCGAGCGCCTCTACGACGACTTCGTGGAGCGCCTCGCCGCCAAGGCCGGCGACCTCCCGGTCGGGGACCCGGCCGCGGCCGAGGTCGCCCTCGGGCCCGTCATCGACGCCGGCCAGCGCGACCGGATCCACGGCATGGTCACCGCGACCGTCGACCAGGGCGCCAAGCTCGCCTCCGGAGGCACCTACGAGGAGCTCTTCTACCGCCCCACGGTCCTCGCCGACGCGCCCCTGACCGCCCCGGCCTTCGCCGAGGAGGTCTTCGGCCCCGTCGCCCCCGTCACGCGCGTCTCCTCGGTCGACCAGGCGGTGGAACTCGCCGCCGCCAGCGAGTACGGCCTGTCCCTCGGCATCATCACCCGCGACGTCATGCGCGGCCTGGCCGTCGCCGAGCGGATCCCGACGGGGATCGTCCACATCAACGACCAGACCGTCAACGACGAGGCCAACGCCCCGTTCGGCGGCGTGCGCGCCTCCGGCACCGGCTCGCGCTTCGGCGGCGCCGCGGCCAACATCGAGGCGTTCACCGAGACCCGCTGGATCACCATGCGCGGCGAGGCCCCGCGGTACCCGCTGTGACGCGGGCCGGCGCCGGCCGGGCGGGGCCGCCCGCCCGGCCGGCGCCGGTCACCAGGGGCCGACGACCGTGCGGTCCCCGGCGGTCCCGTAGGCCACGACGTGGACGATCGGGAGGCGCACCCGCTCCGGGTCCGGGCCGCCGGTGCGGGGACCGGGCACGACCAGCGGCGGCTCCCGGCCCGGCCGCGCCGGGTCCCCCACGTGCCGGCCGAGTTCGCCGACCGCCTCCAGCCGGGCGACCCGCGGCCCCGCCGCCGCCAGCAGGTGCCAGCGTCTCGGCGACCGCCACCACAGGACGGCGGTGGTGGACGCGGCGGACGGGGTGGTGTCGCTGTTCGTCCGGCCACGCGCCGACAGCACCCGCCCGCCGTCGGAGACCAGGACCGCGGTCCCGGGGACGGCCTCCGGGGCGGACGCGTCCACCGTCAGCAGCGTCGCCCGGCCGCCGCCGTCGGGCAGCTCACCGCTCCACAGCCGGTTCAGCCACAGGTCGCCCGACTCGCTCAGCGTCGCGGCCCCCTCGCAGGCGACGGCGCGCAGCGCCGCCCGGCGGAACTCCTCCTCCGGTTCCGGCCGGCCGGGGAACCACACCCGCGGCGCCGCCGCCCGCGGGTCGTGCGAGGAGAGCTGCGTGACCGGCCGCGCCGTCCCGCCCGCCGCCGGCCGGAACGTCATCCGGAACACCACGTAGTTCTGGCAGCCCGGCGTGAACCAGTCCCACGGCAGGGGGTCGCTCAGCCCGTCCCGGACCTCCAGCGGCAGCCACGCCGGCGCCCGCTCCGCCGGCACCGCCGCCCGCACGTCCCGCAGCCAGGGCGGGACGAGGAAGCGCCACGTCATGCCGAGCATGATCAACTGCCCCGCGCCGGTCCGGAGCCCGCGGACCGACTCCACGCCGCGCGACATCCGCCGCTCGAAGTACTGCGCCACGCTCGGCGCGTCCCGCACGCCGGGGGTGTCGCGCAGCACGACGAGGGAGGCGCCGTCCACCCTCCCGGCGTACAGGACGAAGACGCGGCCGACCGGCGGGTGGCGGTGGTGAGCCCGCCACGCGCCGGCGGCGCGGCGCAGCAGCGCCGTGTCGTGCCGCAGCCCGCCCTGGGCAGGCCACTCGCTGATCGAGGGCGCGGGCGTCTCGCGCCAGGCGCCGGGGCCGATCGCCGCGGGCCCGCCGGCCGCCTCCCCCGGCCGGGTGAGGACCGACCCGGCGGCCGCCAGCAGCGCCACCGCGACCGCGACCGCCGCGGCGACGCGCCACCCGGGCCGGGCGGACGGCGGGCGGAGCCGGACGAGGTCGGGCTCGAACGCCTCGATCTCGACCCGCTGCGCCGCCTCGTCCAGGCCGGTCCGGGCGTCCACGGCGGCGGCGGCGCGCTCGACGTCCCCGAAGCCGGTGGGCCGGTGCGGGTCCAGTTCGGCGGTGACCTCGGGGACGGTGAGGCCGTCCATGCGCAGCAGGTACGCCAGCCGCTCGTGCGGCGGCAGCTCCGCCAGCGCCTCCCGGACGGGCCCGCGCGGTGCGGGCGCGGGCTCGGCGAAGAGGCGGTGCAGCGGGAACCGCCCGGCGGGAGGCTCGGTCAGCAGTGCGCCGATCAGCCGTGTCCGCTGCGCGGGGTAGCCGCCCGGCCGCCCCCGGGAAGCGCGCGCGGCGGCGCGGCGGGCGCGGGTGAGGGGGGCGTCGCCGTCGTCCAGCACCAGATACGCGAGCCTGAGAAGGCGGGCATAGTGCGCGCGGTCCACCGTGTACCTCCCCACGCCGGTACCTCCCCCCGCATTGTGCGCAGCGATCGGTAACGGCCGGGTAGCGGGCGCGGCGCCGCCCGAATGAGGGCGAAAGGCCCTGTACATAGGACCAACGGCCTACTGCCCGGGCGCTCCTCCTGCTTGATCATGGAAGGGGAGAACGCAACCGGAGGTGAGGACGTGGCCATCCTTGTGGGGTATGCGAGCGCGCACGGCTCCACGCGAGGCATCGCCCAGCGGATCGGCGCGGTGCTGGCGGGGCGGGGCTTCGCGGTCGATGTCCGCCCGGTGGACGCGGTGCGGGACCTCGCGGGCCACGAGGCGGTCGTGCTGGGCAGCGCCGTCCACGACCAGGCGTGGCTGCCGGAGGCCCGCGGCCTCCTGCTCCGGGAGCGCGCCGCGCTGTCGCGGCGCCCGGTGTGGCTGTTCAGCGTCGGAGCCCCGCCCGCGGCGCACGGCCCCTGGCCCGGCACCGGCCCCAACGAAAACGCGCTGCTGACGGAGGGACTGCAAAGGCGGATCGGCGTCCGCGACCACCGGCGCTTCGCGGGGGTCCTCCTGCGCCAGCACATGCCGCTCGCCGCACGCCTGCGCCGCCGGCTCCTCGGCGTGCGCTACGGCGACCACCGGGACTGGCCGCGGATCGACACCTGGGCGTCGTCCATCGCCGACGACCTCGAAGCCGGCGGCTCCGTCCCCCGGCCGCGCCGCGCCGACCGGGTCGTCGTCCCGCTGCGCGTCCCGGGCCCGCCCCGGGGCAGAAGCTCAGCACTGCTCTGACCCCGCCAGGGGGGCAGTTCGGCGACGAGGTGCCCGGTGAGCGCCGTCAGCCCCGCTTGGGACGCAGCGCGGCCGGGCCGTGCCGGACCATCGAGCCGAGGGTGCGGTACCACGGCACGGCGGGATCGGGGTCGCGGCCCGCCGCCATGCGGTGGAGCTGGTCGGCATGCCACTGCACGTCCAGCGCGCTGTCGAGGGGGCGCAGGTCGGTGAGGCGCCCGAGCACCGCGCGGGCGCCGACCGCGATCGGCGGTACCTCCAGCCGCTCCTCGCCGCGTTCCAGGAGCGCCTTAGGCGCGTCGGGGGTGAGGCAGGTGGGCCGCCCGATGCCGACGATGTCGCAGTCGCCGTCGGCGAGGGCCCGCTCCATCGCGGCGCGGGTGCGGAACCCCCCGGTGACGGCGAGCGGCGTCCGCCCGGCGGCCTCGCGGACGGACCGCGCGTAGTCCAGGAAGTACGCTTCGCGCGCCCGGGTGGACTCGGCCAGCACCCCCATCATGGCCGGCGCCTCGTACGAGCCGCCGCTGATCTCGATGAGGTCGATCCCCTCCGCGACGAGGGCGCGGACGGCCTCGCGGGACTCCTCCTCGGTGAATCCGCCGCGCTGGAAGTCGGCGGAGTTGAGCTTGATCGCGACGGTGAACCCGGGGCGCACCGCGGCGCGGACGGCGCGCAGGACCGCCAGCACGAAGGCCCGGCGGCGCTCGGGGTCGCCGCCCCACGCGTCGTCGCGCCGGTTCGATGCCGGGGACAGGAACTGGGTGACGAGGTAGCCGTGGGCGGCGTGGATCTGCACCCCGTCGAACCCGGCGGCCTCGGCGACGGACGCGGCGGTGCCGAACCGCCCGACGATCCCGCGGATCTCCTCGTCGGTGAGGGCGCGGGGCCTGGGGGCGCCGGGGACCCGGGCGGCGACCGCGCTGGGCGCGACCGGGCGGGTCCGCCCGGCGCGCCGGTTGGCCTGCCGGCCTGGGTGGTTGAGCTGCGCGAAGACCGGCCCGCCGTGCGCGCGGTAGCTCCCGGCCCACTTGGCCAGTGCGGCGAGGTGGCGGTCGTCCTCGATGACGACGTTGCCGGGCTCGTTCAGGTGCCGGGGGTCGACGGCGACGTTCCCGGTGACGAGCAGGCCGTATCCGCCGGTGCTCCACCGGCGGTAGAGGGTCTCCAGCCTCGCGCCGGGCGATCCGTCCGGCTCGGCGAGCCCCTCGCTCAGCGCCGACTTCATCAGCCGGTTCGGCAGGGTCAGCCCGGACGGCAGGGTGAGGGGCGCGCCCAGCCGGCCGCCGCTGGTCGGGGTGGGGGTCATGGCGCCGAAGCCTATGCTCACCGTCGCCCCGCCGCGGCCCCGCCCCCGCCGCGTTGACTTGCGGCGTGTCGTTGTTATCCGGTCTTCCATAACAACAACAC
>NZ_SMKM01000003.1 GCF_004348665.1 Actinomadura sp. GC306
GAAATAGGGAGAGACCAATGCGCCGAATCCTTGGCATCGCCGCCCTCGCGGCGCTGGCGGCGAGCACCGTCACCGCGTGCTCCGACTCCGGGGACGAGTCCGAGTACGGCAAGAGCCTCACCGGCGAGCCGGTCAAGCTGTCGGTGATCGCCTCCGGCCCCGGCCCCATCTACCAGCCCGAGCTGCTGAAGGCGGCCAAGGCCGCGGTGAACGCGGTCAACGACGCCGGCGGCGTCAAGCCCGGCGGCGGCGAGGCCCGCCCGCTGGAGCTGGTGCACTGCGAGGCGTCCACCGTCACCGACCCGAACGCCGCCACCAAGTGCGCCCGCGAGGCCATCGACCAGAAGGTCGTCGCCGGCGTCGGCAAGTACGTCTCGTCGGACGCCGTCGTCCAGGCGTTCCAGGGGGCGGACATCCCCCTCGTCGGGACGATGGTCCAGACGGGCCAGGACTTCTCGAACCCCGTGTCGTTCCCGATCATCGGCGGCTCGCCGATGCTCTCGGCGGGCACCGGCATCGCGCTGCAGAAGGCGGGCGCGAAGACGGTGGCCGTGGTCACCGGCGACAGCCCCTCCGGGCGGCTGGTCCCGCAGTACGTGAAGGCCCTGCTGGAGTCGCCCGACGACCTGAAGGGCGCCTTCTACCTGCCGTTCGACGCGTCGGCCGACCTGACCTCGAACTTCAGCGAGATCGCCGCCGCCAACCCCGACGGGGTCGCGCTGCTGGCCTCGACCGACGTCACCAGCAAGACCATCGTCGGGCTGCGCCAGGCCGGCTACAAGGGCAAGATCTCGGTGGTCGCGACGGCCGTGTCCGAGGGCTCGCTGGAGAAGACCGGCGAGGCGGGCGAGGGCACCATCGTCGTCAGCGACTACCACCCGGTGACCAGCACGGACAACCCGAAGATCAAGCAGTTCCTGGACGAGATGAAGAAGTACGGCGACGGTGAGATCGAGGGCACCGAGTTCGCGCTGAACGCCTGGGCGTCGGTCCACCTGGTCGCCGAGCGGCTCAACGGGCTGTCGGAGGTCAGCGGCGCCGCCCTGATGAAGTCGCTCGAAGGCAGCAAGGTGTCGCTCGGCATCGCGCCCGACTTCACCTACGGCGAGCCGAACTTCCTGAAGCTGCCGCGGATCCCGCGGGCCACCGTGCAGTTCCAGACGGTGAAGGACGGCAAGATCATGGCGCCCGAGGGCGGCGAGTTCACCGACCTCAACCAGGCCGCGAAGTAACACGGACCCGGCCGGGAGCCTCTCCATGAACGACCTGCTCACGTTTCTCATCCTGGGACTGTCGGTGGGGGCGGTCTACGCCCTCACCGCCCAGGGGCTGGTGCTGATCTACCGCGGCAGCGGCGTGGTGAACTTCGCGCAGGGCGCCTACAGCATGATCGGCGCCTACGTCTTCTACCGCGTCGCTCCGGACCTCGGGCTCGGGCAGCCCGCGGCGTGGCTGCTCGCCCTGGGCGTCCCCGCGCTGCTCGGCGCCGCCACGCACCTGCTGCTGATGAAGCACCTGCGGCGGGCCTCGTCGCTGGTGCGGCTCGTCGCGACCCTCGGCGTGTTCGCGCTGCTGGTCGGGATCGGCTACCAGCTGTGGGGACGCGGGCAGGACCTCGTCGTCTCCCCGCTTCCGCACGAGCCGCACCACCTGTTCGGCGCGGACGCGGGGATCGGCGAGGACCGCTTCTGGGTCATCGGCATCGCCGCCGTGCTCACGGTCGGGCTCGTCGCGCTGTTCCGGTGGACGCCGTTCGGGCGCTCCACCGAGGCGATCGCGGAGAACCCGGTGGCCGCGGCGGCGCTCGGCAAGTCGCCGGACGTGGTCGCCACGGCCAACTGGGTGCTCGGCGCCGTCCTGGCGTCGCTGGCCGGCATCCTCGTCGCGCCGATCCTGTTCCTCAGCGTCGAGGCGCTCTCGCTGATCGTGCTGCGCTCGCTGGCGGCGGCGCTCGTCGGCCGGTTCTACTCGTTCTGGAAGACGCTCGCCGCGGCGCTGGTCATCGGCGTCGTCGAGACGCTGCTGGCGCGCTACATCACCGACGAGGGCCCGCTGGCGCCGTTCGTCTCCGAGGACCGGCTGCTGTTCGGGGCGTTCACCGCCCAGTCGGTGTCGCACTCCGCCGCGTTCCTCATGATCGTCGTGGTGCTGTTCGTCGCGGGCCGCAACCTGCCCGCGCGCGGCGAGCTGCTCGACCGCCTGCCGGTGCTGGGCACGGGACGGATCTCCCTGCCCGGCCTGGTGGTGGCGGTGGCGATCACGGTCGCGGTCATCCTGGCGGTGCCCTCGGCGTGGGCGGCCTCGATCCAGGTCAGCCTGGCCGCCGCGATGATCTGCCTGTCGCTGGTGGTGGTCACCGGCCTCACCGGCCAGATCTCGCTGGCGCAGATGGGCCTGGCCGGCACCGGGGCGTGGATCGCCGGGAAGCTCGTCCAGACGCAGTCGTGGCCGTTCGTCCCGGCCCTGGCCGTCGCCGTGGTGATCACGACCGTGGTCGGTGTGGTGGTCGCGGTCCCCGCGCTGCGCACCCGCGGTGTGAACCTGGCCCTGCTGACCTTCGGCCTCACCGTCGTGCTGTCCCAGCTGATCCTGCAGAACCCGGCCCTCACCGGCGGGCTCGAAGGGATCGACATCGGCAAGCTGAGCGTGTTCGGCCTCGCCATCGACGGGTTCGACCATCCGCGCCGGCTCGCCTTCGTCACGCTGGCCGTCCTCGTCGCGGTGTGCGTCGCGGTGGCGAACGTCCGGCGCAGCGGCACCGGGCTGCGGCTCATCGCGCTGCGCAGCAACGAGCGCGCCGCCGCGGCCCTCGGCCTGAACAGCGCGGCGATCAAGGTCTACGCGTTCGGGCTCGGGGCGGCGCTGGCCGCGCTCGGCGGCGTGTTCCTGGCCTTCCGCCAGCAGAACCTGGTGCTGACCGAGTTCTCGCCGTTCTCGTCGGTGCAGCTCGTGGTCTACACGGTGATCGGCGGGATCGGCTACGTGATCGGCGCGATCGGCGGCGGCACGTTCGCCCCCGGCGGCATCGGCGGGCAGATCCTGCACTCGTTCGGGCTCGGCACCAACGCGCTGGAGATCGTCTCGGGCACGATGCTGCTGCTGATCATCCTCGCGAACCCGAGCGGGATGGCCTTCGAGCAGGTCAGGGCCGTCTCGATGGTCCGCGAGCGGATCGGGACCCGGCGGCGCCGGCCGCCCGCGGTGGCCGCCGCGCCCGTCCTCGGGCAGGGCGGGGAGGCGCCGCGCGCCGAGCGCTCGGAGAGCGCGCGCACCCTGGTGGTCGACGGGCTGAGCGTCCACTTCGGCCGGGTGCGGGCGGTCGACGAGGTGAACCTGCGCGTGCACCCGGGCGAGGTGCTCGCCCTGATCGGCCCCAACGGCGCCGGCAAGACGACGGTGATCGACGCGCTGACCGGCTTCGTCAAGCCCGAGCGCGGCGCGCGGATCCGGCTCGGCGACCACGCCTTGGAGGACTGGGGCGCCGCGCGCCGTGCCCGCGCCGGGCTCGTCCGCTCCTTCCAGTCCCTGGAGCTGTTCGAGGACCTGACGGTGCTGGAGAACCTCCTGGTCACGTCGGAGAGCCCGGGGACGCGGTACGTGACCGACCTGGTCCGCCCGCGCACGCCGCGGCTGACCGCCGCCGGGGAGGCGGCCGTCCAGGAGTTCGGCCTCGCCGAGGACCTGGAGCGGCTGCCCGACGAGCTGCCGCACGGGCGGCGCAGGCTGCTGGCCATCGCCCGCGCCGTCGCGTCCGACCCCGCGGTGCTGCTGCTGGACGAGCCCGCCGCGGGACTCGGCGAGGAGGAGACGGCCGAGCTGGCCCGGCTGATCCGCCGGCTCGCCGACACCCTCGGCATCGCCGTCCTGGTCATCGAGCACGACATGTCGTTCGTGCAGACCTGCGCCGACCGGATCGCCGTGCTCAACTTCGGGCGGCTGATCGCGGACGGCGCGCCGGAGGAGATCCTCCGGGACCCGGCCGTGGTCGAGGCGTACCTCGGGACCGACGCGCCGGCCGAGCCGGAAAGGGCGTGAGGACATGCTGCTGAAGGTCGAGGGGATGTCCGCCGGGTACTCGGGTGTGGACGTCATCCGCGAGCTGGACCTGACGATCGACAAGGGCGAGGTCGTCGCGCTGCTCGGCCCGAACGGCGCCGGGAAGACCACGACGCTGCTCGCGCTGGCCGGGGTGCTCGTGCCCACGTCCGGCAAGGTCCTGTACCGGGACGCGCCGCTGCGCGGCGCGCTGCACCAGCGGGCACGGCGCGGCGTCGCCTACATCAGCGAGCAGGGGTCGGTGTTCAGCCGGCTGACGACGCTGGCGAACCTGCAGCTCGGGCCGGGGCCGGTGGCCGACGCGCTGGCGCTGTTCCCCGAGCTGGAGCCGCTGCTCAAGCGGCGCGGCGGGCTGCTGTCCGGCGGTGAGCAGCGGATGCTCGCGCTGGCCCGCAGCCTGGCGGGCAAGCCGGACCTGCTGCTGGTGGACGAGCTGTCGCTGGGCCTGGCCCCGCTGATCGTGACGCGGCTGCTGGAGCGGCTGCGCGCGGCGGCCGACGAGGCCGGGACGGCGGTGCTGATCGTCGAGCAGCACGCCTCGCAGGTGCTGGCGGTCAGCGACCGCGGGTACGTGCTGCGGCGCGGCCGGCTGTCGCTGTCCGGCACGGGGAGCGAGCTGCTCGACTCGCCCGAGGCCCTCCAGTCGGCCTACCTCGGGGCGGGACCGGACGCCGTGTCCGGCTGACCGCCCGCACACCGGACGACGGCGTGCCGGGGATTCCGCTGAATCCCCGGCACGCCGTTTCCATGTGCCCGTGTTTTCTGAGTGCCCCGTGTTGCTCTGTGCCCGTGCTTCTATGCGCCCGTGCGCGTCAGCGGGGGAGGCCGAGTCCGCGCCGGGCGATGATGCCGCGCTGGATCTCGCTGGTCCCGCCGTAGATCGTCGTGCCGAGGGAGAAGCGGAGCGCGTGCTCGACCCGCCCCTCCTCGGGCGCGCCGGGCGTGAACCGGCTGCGCACCGCGTCCGGGCCGAGGAGGTCGAACATGTCCTCGGCGGCCCGGGTCAGCGCCTCGGAGCTGAAGAGCTTCGCCATCGGGCCCTCCGCCACGGGCGTGTCGCCGCGCTGCGCCATGGCCGCCGCGCGCCGCTGCAGCAGCAGCGACACCTCGGTCTCGGCGGCGCACCGGCCGAGCCGCTCCCGCACGTCCGGGTCGTCGATGCGCGGCCGCCCGGCGCCGCCGCGGGCGGTCCGCGCCCAGCCCTCCGCCGCCTCCAGCAGGCCGAGCATCGAGGCGCCGAAGCCGGTCGAGTGCTCCTCCTGGAGCGCCTCGCCCAGCACGCGCCAGCCGCCGTTCACCTCGCCGATCCGCCAGTCGTCGTGGACGCGCGCGTCGCGGTAGTAGGTGATGTTCGTCCGCTCGCCGGAGATGGTGCGCACGGCCTGGACCTCGATGCCGGGCTGGTCCAGCGGGACGAGGAAGACGGTCAGCCCCCCGTGCTTGGACGAGGTGTCGGTGCGGGCCAGGAGGAACACGTGATCGCCGATGTGGGCGTTGGTCGTGAACATCTTGGAGCCGTTGACGACCCACTCGTCGCCGTCGCGCACGGCGCGGGTCCGGGCGGCGGCGAGGTCCGACCCGCACTCGGGCTCGGTGAACCCGAGCACGATGAGGACCTCCCCGCGCAGCGCCCTCGGGATGATCTCCGCCCGCTGCCGGTCGGTCCCGGCGTGCAGGATGGCGCGGGCGACCATGTGCGTCGTACTGACCCCGTACGTGGGCGCCTCGGCCTTGCTCAGCTCCTCCTCGACCACGCACCGGTCGAGCGGGTCGCAGGGCCGGCCGCCCCACTCCTCGGGCCAGCCGAGCGCGAGCAGCCCCGCCTCGTGCATCGCGCGGACGAACCCGTCGTCGTGGGCGACGCCCGTGCGGTGGCACCGCTCGGCGAGCTCCTCGGTCAGGTGCTCCCTGAGGAACGCCCTGACCTCCGCGCGCAGCGCCTCGCCCCGTTCCCCTATGCGGAAGTCCACTGTTCCCCCATCTGTGCGGCGCCGTAGCGGCGGTCGGCCGCCCTGCGGTAGGCGGCGCGCGGTTCGAGGCAGACCGCGCCCCACGCCCGCGCGCGCCGGTAGTAGAGCTGGACGTCGTACTCGTCGGTGAAGCCGTAGCCGCCGTGGAAGTGCAGCGCGCGGTAGGTCGCGTCGCGCGCCGTCTCGGTGCCGAACGCGAAGGCCATGGCCGCCAGCTCCGCGAAGCGCTCCGGCTCCTCGTCGCCCGCCCACGCGGCCTCGTGGCAGAGCAGGCGGGCCCCGTCGACGGCGGTGGCGGAGTCGGCGAGAGCGTGCGCGATGGACTGGAACGTTCCGATCGGGACGCCGAACGCGCGGCGCTCCGTGACGTAGCCGACGCCGATCTCGACGGCGCGCGCGGCGATGCCGACCTGCGCGGCCGCCGTCAGCAGCAGGTACTCGTCCAGCGCGGCGTCGTAGGCGGCCTCGGCGGCCGGTCCCGAGGCGAGCGGTTCGGCGTCCGGGCCGAGGGGCAGGTCGGCGAGCGGCATCGAACCGAGGTTCGGGGTCTGGGCGCGCCCGCCGGGGGAGCGGACGAGCAGCAGCCGGTCCCCGTCCAGGACCAGCGCGTCGTCGGCGACCGCGCCGGCCGGCACGAGCCCGGCCGTGCCGTCGCGGGCCGGGCGGACGGCCACGGTCACGGTGCGCTCGCCCGCCAGCGCCGCGGCGAGCGCGGCGGCGGCGGGCGGCGTGCCCAGCCGGGCCAGCAGGCGTGCGGCGACCTGCGCCTCGATGATCGGGGCGGGAGCGATGAAGCGCCCCTGGACCTCGGCGACGAGCGCGAGATCGAGCGGGGTCGCGCCCCAGCCGCCGTCCGCCTCGCCGACGGCCATGGCCACGGCCCCGGCGTCGCGTACCGCGTCCCACAGCCGCGGATCGAAGCCGAGCGGCTCGGCCGCGCGGACCTGACCCGGTGACGCCGCGTCCCCGAACAGGGCGGTGAACGACGCGACGAGCTGGCGCTGCTCGTCGCTCAGACCAACATCCATGCAGGCACATCCAGTTCTCGGTGCTACGTCCGGACGATCCCGTCCCGGGTCGCCCGCAGGCCGTTGCGCTCGGCGTCCCACCCGTCGGCCGGGACGCCCGCCGCGCGCAGCGGTCCCTTCATGATCTTGTTCGAGGCCGACCTCGGCAGCTCGGCGGTGAACGCGATGAACCGCGGGACGGCGAAGTACGGCAGCCGGTCGGCCAGGTAGCGGAACAGCTCCGCCGGATCGGGCGCGCCCTCCGGATGGGGCACCACCAGCAGCAGGACCTCGTCCTCGCTGTGCTCGCTGGGCACCCCGACCGCGGCGGCCTCGGTGACCCGCGGGTGCGTGTTCGCCGCGGACTCGACCTCCAGCGAGGAGATGTTCTCGCCGCGGCGCCGGATGCTGTCGCGGATGCGGTCGACGAGGAAGAACTCGCCGTCCGGCGTCCGGCGGACGGCGTCCCCGGTGTGGAAGTAGGAGTTCCGCCATGCCTCCGCCGTGGCGTCGGGGCGGCCGAGGTAGCCCTGGAACATCGTCCACGGCTCGTCCGGGCGGACGACGAGCTCGCCGATCCGCCCGTCCGGGACCGGCCGGTCGTGCCCGTCCACGACCAGGGCCTCGAACCCCGGGCGCACCCAGCCGAGCCCGCCGGCTCCCGACACCCCGTGCGGGGCGGCGAGCGGCGTGGCGGCCTCAGTGCTGCCGTAGCCGGCGCAGTAGGACACCCCGAACCGTGCGCAGAACGCGTCGACGTCCGCCGGGACGGGCGCCAGGCACACCTTGCGCAGGCCGCTCGACCGCTCCAGCCCGCTCGGCGGCTGCGCCTCCAGGAAGCGTGCCATGGCGCCGGTGAGCACGGCGAAGGTCGAGCCGCTGCGGGCGATGTCCGCCCAGAAGCCCGAGGCCGAGAAGCGGGGGGCGATGTAGGCGCGCGCCCCGGCGATCAGGGCGTTGTACACGCCCCACAACTGCCCGCCGACGTGGAACAGCGGCATCGCCACGTAGCTGGTGTCGTCGGGCTCCACCGCGCCGATGTACACGGGGCTCGCGTATCCGTACGCCTGGGCGTGCGGGACGAGGACGCCCTTGCTCGGCCCGGTCGTCCCGGACGTGTAGAACACCGCAGCGATGTCCCAGGGCTCGGCGTCCTCGATCACGGGTTCGCCTTCGGGGAGGTCGAAGCGGCCCCGTCCGCTCTCCGCCGGGACGTGCTCGATGAGGTCGCCGCGCAGCCGTCCGCCGTCGGCCGCCGCGAGGCGGTCCAGGTAGTGCGTCTCGCCGATCGCCGCGACGGCGCCGCTGTCGCGCACGACATGGTCGAGGAACTCGCCGCGGAACGCGGTGTTCACCGGCACCTCCACCGCCCCGGCGCAGGTCAGGCCCAGCCAGGCGAGGACGGCGTCGACGTGGTCGTCCAGCATCAGCAGGACCCGGTCGCCGGGCCGCACGCCGCGGGCGCGCAGGCGCCCCGCGAGCGCGGCGGCCTCGTCCAGCAGCGCGCCGTAGCCGAGTTCGGCGCCGGGCCCGGCGACCGCCGGGCGGCCGGGGTGCTTCTCGGCCTGCTCCCGGAGCACGCGGACGACGCTGCGCCTTTCCAATGGCGGCAGCGAGCCTTCGAAGGACGGTTTCATGATGCCTCCCCGCTCATGGAGTTCGTGGGCCCGTCCGGAAGCGGAGCACGCCGCGGACGGCCACCCGGCCGTGCTCGTTGCGGACCTCGGTGTCCACGGTCCCGTCGGCGGCCGGGACGTAGGCGATCGTCAGCTCGTCCGCGTCCGAGACCGGACTCCGGTAGGAGACCTCGGCTCCGAGGAGACCGCTCACGCCCAAGGGGCCGAGATGCCGCTCGGCGAGCCTGGCGACGATGCCCAGGGTGACCTCCCCGGGGAGCGCGGGCGCGGACAGGCCGAGCTCGCGCGACCGGACCGGGTCGATGTGCATCGCGTCCTGCACGCGGCCGTCGGCCGTCAGGCCGAGCAGGGTGCGGAAGACCGCGGCCTGGTACGGATGGACGCTCTCCCGCACCTCGACCGCCTCGCCGCCACCGGGGGCCCCGGCGGCGCCGGCGTCCGGGGACGGCCGCCGCGGGCTCCGCTCACCGGGCAGCCGGAAGTGCACGTCGAGCGACGAGGAGGCGATCCGCTCGCCGGCCGCGCCGGTCTCGACGTCGAGCGTCACCACCAGCCGTTCGTTGGAACGTTCCTTCAGGCTGAGCGCCGCGGTCGCCTGCGCCTCGGCGCACTCGGCGGCGAGCGGCCGGTGGAGGGTGAGGCGCAGCGCCTTCGCGAAGGAGGGGAGACCCGCGTCCTGGACGCCGCTCCCGAAGTCGAGGAGCGCGTCGTGCGCGAACCGCGTCGCGAACGTCGGCAGCGTCGTGAAGCCGGGCGCCGACTCCCACACGAGCGAGCGGGCGTTGCGCGCGTCGGCGCCGGCGGCGATGGCGTAGGTGATCGTGTCGCGCAGCGACCACCGCACGGGGTACGTGCGCGGCTCCCAGCGGTCCACGAGACGCAGGATCTCCGAAACGCCGTCGGGCACGGTACCTCCTCCGGGGGCTGTCCGCGAAACTCAATCCAATTTCGACGTCGTTGTCAATACAGTGGCACAGGGCGTACATTGCGAGCGGGCGCCGCGCCGGACCGCGCGGCGCGGGCGTCGGAATCGGATCGGTCGGGAGTGGGGACGATGGGGGCTGAGGGCGAGCGGGCCGCTGCGGGAGAGTCGGCGAGGCCCTGGGACCAGGACGAGCTGCTCCGCCTGATGGACGTCCGGCCCGCCGGGCCGGGCCGGTACACGGCACCTCCGCACGAGGGGGCCGAACGCAACGTGGTGGAGGCCGGCCAACTCCTCGCGGACGCCGTCGTCGCGGCGTCCAAGGAGATCCCCGAACACCGGGTGACCTCGGCGTCCATGGTGTTCTCCCGGGCCGCCGGCCACGACAAGGGCGTCTCCGTCGACCTCGACGTGGCGCACCGGGGCCGGACCTACTCCACCGTCCAGGCGCGGGTCGCGCAGGAGGACAAGCTCCGCTGCGCCGGGCTGATCCTCATGGGCGCCGACGCCGAGGACCTGGTCACCTCGACCGCGCCGATGCCCGACGTCCCGCGGCCGGACGCGGTGCGCCCCTTTGGGCCGCCCGGCATGCAGGTGCAGGGCCGTGAGCTGCGCGTCGTCGACGACGCCTACGACTGGGACCCGCAGCACGTCGGCCCCCCTGAGCTGATGGTGTGGACCCGCTTCGCCGCCGCGCCCCAGGCCCCCTACCTGCACAGCGCCCTGATGACGCACTCGGTCACGCACTGGGCGATCGCCGCAGCGCTGCGCCCGCACGCCGGATACAGCGAGGCGATGGCGCACAAGACGATCTCCACGGGGATCTCCAAGGCCACGGTCGCCTACCACGACGACATCGACGTCTCCCGCTGGTTCCTGTACGTGAACCGGGCCATCTACACCGGGCGCGGGACGACGCAGAGCGAGGGCCGCGTCTACGGCGAGGACGGCCGGCTGGCGGCGTCGTACGCCGTGCACGGGATGATCCGGCCGCTGGCGCGCCGCGGCGGCGCCCCGGACATGGTGCTCTGATTCCGCCGCCCCGTTGATTTTGACATCGACATCGATATATCCTGACGACATCCCGACCGGAGGGGGAGACGATCCATGCCGTCACGTGACCTGCCGTATCCGCTGTTCGACGCGGACAACCACCTGTACGAGACCGAGGACGCGTTCACCCGGTACCTGCCGAAGCAGTACCAGGGCGCGATCGAGTACGTGCAGGTCCGCGGCCGGACGAAGATCGCGATCCGGGGGCAGATCAGCGAGTACATCCCGAACCCGACGTTCGAGAAGGTCGCCCGTCCCGGGGCGCAGGAGGACTACTTCAAGCACGGCAACCCCGAGGGCAAGTCCTACCGGGAGATCGTCGGCAAGCCGATCGAGTCCATCCCCGCGTTCCGCGAGCCCGGCCCCCGGCTGGAGCTGATGGACCAGCAGGGCATCTCGCGGACGCTGATGTTCCCGACGCTGGCCAGCCTTCTCGAGGACCGGATGCGGGACGACCCCGAGCTGACCCACGCCGCCGTTCACTCGCTGAACCAGTGGCTCGACGAGGTCTGGTCGTTCAACTACAAGGACCGCATCTACACCGCCCCGGTGATCACCCTCCCGATCGTGGAGGAGGCCGTCAAGGAGCTGGAGTGGTGCCTGGAGCGCGGCGCGCGCGTCGTGCTGGTCCGCCCCGCGCCCGCGTTCGGCGTCGCCGGCCCGCGCTCGGTCGCGCTGCCGGAGTTCGACCCGTTCTGGAAGCTCGTCCAGGACAGCGGCACGATGGTCGCCTTCCACTCCTCCGACAGCGGCTACCAGCGCTACACCGCCGACTGGGAGGGCAAGCAGCGCGAGTACCTGCCGTTCACGCTGCAGCCCTTCCGCGAGATCGGGCAGTGGCGGGCGATCGAGGACACGGTGGCGTCGCTGATCTGCCACGGCTGCCTGTCCCGCTTCCCCGACCTGAAGATCGCCACCATCGAGACCGGGTCGTCGTGGGTGGGGCCGCTGCTGGAGAAGCTGCAGACCACCTTCAAGAAGATGCCCCAGGGCTTCGAGGAGGACCCGGTGGAGCAGATGCGCCGGCTGATTCACGTGAGCCCGTTCATCGAGGACGACATGGCCGCGCTCGCCGACCTGCTCGGCATCGACCGGGTCCTGTTCGGCTCGGACTTCCCGCACCCCGAGGGCAAGGCCGACCCGATCACCTACGTCGACGACCTCGCCCACCTCGACGACGCGGCCAAGGCGAAGATCATGGGCGGGAACCTGTCCCGCCTCATCCCCGCGTGACCTGAGCGTCCCGGGGCCGCACGCCCGCCGTGGCCTCGGCGCGACGCCACGGCGCGGGAAGGCCCGCCGTACCCCGTGGGGCGGCGGGCCTTTCCGACTCTCCGCCTCCGGGCGAAGGAGGGAACCACGATGACGCAGGCTCTCGCCGGCCTCTACCTGCCGCAGATCCGGATGGACTTCGCCGCCATCGAACGGCGCGCCCGGGTGGCCGAGGAGGCCGGCTTCCACTCCGCCTGGTTCATCGACCACCTCGCGCCGCCCGCCGCCCGCGAGCTCGACCTGCTCGACGCCTGGACGGTCGCGACGGCGGTCGCCATGCGCACCGAGCGGCTGCACGTCGGGCACCTCGTGCTGTGCGCGGAGCTCCGCCACCCGGCGGTGCTGGCGAAGATGGCCGCCAGCCTCGACGCCGTCTCCGGCGGGCGGCTGGAGCTCGGCCTCGGCTGGGGGTCGGTCGCCAAGGAGCTCACCGACTACGGATTCACCGATCCCGGCCCGGCGGAACGCGCCGGCCGGCTCGCCGAGACCATCGACATCCTCCGCCTGCTCTGGACCGGCGAACCGGTGGACTTCGACGGCGCGCACTGGACGCTCCGGGACGCGGTCTGCCGGCCCCGTCCCGCCGCCGGCCGGGTGCCGATCCACATCGGCGGCGCCGGCCGCCGTCTCACGCTGCCGCTGGCCGCCGAGCGGGCCGACTGGTGGAACTGCCCGTCGAGCGCCGCGGACCGCCTCGCCGAACTGCGCCCGTCGGTCGGCTCCGCCCGGGTCTCCGTCCAGCACCCGATCGGCCTGGCCGCCTCCTCGGCGGCCCGCGACGAGGTCGCCGAGACGGCGCGGCGCCGCTTCGGCGCGTGGGGCGGGGTCGTCACCGGAACCCCGGACGAGGTCGCCGCCGCGCTGGCCCGCGAACGCGACGCCGGGGCCGAGCTGTTCGTGTGCCAGTTCCACGACTTCGGCACCCCGGAGACGATCCGGCTCTTCGCCGAGGAAGTGCTGCCGGCCCTCGATCGGCCGGCCACCCCCGAAAGGCGCGGCACGTGACGATCGGCACCGACCCGGACGGACCGGCGGGCATGCTCCAGGAGCTGGGCTTCGCGACGTGGACGGCCGGCGATGAACTGCACGGCGCGGCCCCGGTCACCCCGGCGATGCACGTCCCGGGCCTCCCGCACCTGCGGACGTCCGTCCTCGCCGTCTGGACCGACACGCTCACCGGCCTGCTGGCCACCCAGGTCACCGCGCCCCGCGTGCCGGTGACCCTGGAACTCGACGTGCAGCTCTACCGTCCCGCGCCCGCCGAGGGAACCGTCCAGGGGGTCGCCAGGGCCGTCAAGGTCGGCCGCTCCGTCTTCGTCGCCGACGTCGAGTTCACCGTCGCCGGCGAGCCGGTGGCGATCGCCGGCGCCTCCTTCATGATGGCGCCGGACCCGGGGCTCACGATGCCGTCCGCCTTCAGCGTCGAGCTTCCCGCGGCGCCGGAACCGCTGTCCCGGCCGTTCGCCGAGCGCGCGGGCTGCGTCCGCCGCGGCCCCGGCGTCGCCGTCCTGCCCCGCTCGGCGGACGGCCTGAACATCTCCGGCACGATCAACGGCGGCCTCATCGCCCTGGCCGCCGAAGAGGCGGCGCTGTCGCTGGCGCCGGGAGACACGCTGTGCTCGCTCGGCCTGCGCTACCTCCAGCCGGCGCGCACCGGCCCCCTCGTCGCCACGGCGCGGCTGCGGGACGGCCTCGGCCGGGTCGAACTGCGCGACTCCGGCAACGGCGACCGCCTCACCTGCACCGCGACCGCAAGGACCTTCGAGCGCGCCACACCCCCCGGCCCACCAGGACGTTGACTTGCGGCGTGTTGTTGTTATCCGGTCCCGGATAACAACAACACGCCGCAAGTCAACGAACGCGGCGGGGGCCGCTTCAGCCGGCGGCCTGGGCGGAGTGGAGGATTTCGTCGGCGAAGCGGCGCAGGCCGTCGAGGGCCTCCCGGGAACGGGTCCACGGCGCGACGATCAGGCGGGTCACGCCCGCCTCGGCGTGGGCGGCGACCTCGTCCGGCCGGGTGATCCGCGCGCCGGGCAGCGTCACCTCGACCGGCGTCGTCCGCCCTTCACGCTCGGCCAGCTCGCGCAGCCGCGCCAGCGACCGGGGGAGCGACTCCAGCGTGTGGTTCATCGGCATCCAGCCCGTGCCGACGGCGGCCGCCCGGCGCAGCGCCGCCGCCCCGTCGCCGCCGATGTGCAGCGCCGGACCCGGCCGCTGGACCGGCTTCGGCTCGAACGCCACCGGCCCGAAGTCGAAGAACTCGCCGTGGTGCTCGACCACGTCCTCGCTCCACAGCCGGCGGCAGACCGCGATCGCCTCGTCCACCCGCGCCCCGCGGCGGTCGAAGTCCAGCCCGACCGCCTCCCACTCGGACCGCAGCCAGCTCGCCCCCACCCCGAACGCCAGCCGGCCGCCGGACAGGACGTCCACCGTCGCCGCCGCCCGCGCCGTCACGAACGGATGCCGCAGCCCGATGTTGTACACGCAGGTGCCGAGCCTCAGCCGGGTCGTCCGCGCGGCCAGGTGGCACAGCACGCCCAGCGCGTCGAACACCGGGACGTCCGGCCGCAACGGGGGATGCCCGGCGTCCCGGTGCGGGCTGCCCGCCACCTCGACCGGCAGCACCAGGTGCTCGGGAAGCCAGACCGACTCGAAGCCGAGCCGCTCCGCCTCCTCGGCCACCTCGACCCACAGCCGCGGGTTGACGGCGCCGAGCTGGACCCCGAACCGCATCGCGGTCACTGGCCCTTGACCTTGTCCTTCATGCCCGTGAGCTGCATGAGGACCGGAAGACCGCTCTCGCTGAGGGCGTTGCCGTGGCCGGTCTCGTGGATGTCGAAGACCGACTGGATCGCTGCGTAGAAGCCTTGGACGTCGAGGGTCTGGTTGACGGCGCGCTTGGCCTGCCGCAGTGCGAAGGGGTGCATCTGTGCGATCTGCCCGGCGAGCTCCATCGCCGACGCCTCCAGCTCGTCCAGCGGGACGACGCGGTTGACCATCCCGACTTTCTCGGCCTCCTCGGCGGTGACGGGCCGGCCGGTGAACAGGATCTCCTTGGCCTTGCGCGGCCCGAGCTCCCAAGTGTGGCCGTGGTACTCCACGCCCCCGATGCCCATGTGCACCACCGGGTCGGAGAACTGCGCGTTCTCCGCCGCCACGATCAGATCACAGGGCCAGCACAGCATCAGCCCGCCCGCGATGCACTTGCCCTGCACCGCCGCGATCGACGGCTTCGGGACGTTGCGCCACCGCAGCGTGTACTCCAGGTACCGGCGCGCTTCGATGTTGTAGATGTACTCAAGGGTGAGCTTCTCCGGGGCCGGGCCGCCGCCCTTGAGGTCGTGCCCCGCCGAGAAGTGCTTGCCGTTGGCCTTCAGCACGATGACGCGCACGTCGTCGTCGGCGGCGGCGCGGGTCCATGCGGCGTCCAGGTCGTCCAGCAGTTCCATGGTCTGCGCGTTGGCGGCCTCCGGGCGGTTCAGGGTGATGACCGCCACCCGGTCCGCGACCTCGTACAGGATCTGGTCCTTCTGCTCCATCGGGCTCTCCCCATCCGTTCCGCCGCCGCGCGCCATAGTTTTTAACTTCGGAGTCGAATTCAATATTCGACCACCCGCGGAGACCGTGTCAAGGACATCGGCTCCCGGCGGACGGCGCCCCGCTCAGGGCGGTCCGAGGAGGTGCCGGCCCCGGCCGGTCAGGCGGTGCCGGACGTGGGCGCCGGCCCGCTCGCTGCGGACCAGGCCGGCGTCCCGGAGCACCTTCAGGTGGCCGCTGACCGTGGACGCGGGCATGCCCAGCCGGACGGCGAGCGACCCGGTCGTGAACGCGGCGGTCAGGCCGCCGAGCACCCGCGCCCGGCCGGTGCCCATCAGGGCGGCGAGGGCGTCCGCCCGGCCGGCGGCGCCCCGGGGGTCCGGCGGCCCGTCGCCGACCGGGTAGACCACGACCGGCGGCAGGCCGGGGTCGGCGATGGCGATCGGCGCGGTGTGGCAGAAGAACGACGGGACCAGCCGGACGCCGCGTCCCCTCAGGTGCAGGTCGGCGTCCACCGGGTACGGCGCGCTGAGCACCGGGTCCCGCCACGTGAACGACGGAAGCGACTCCAGCGTCGCGACCGTGCCGCGCTCCAGCGCGTCGGCCCGCCGGTCCCAGCCGGTGGCGACGGCGGCCTCGACCTCGCTCCAGTCCGGGGCGACCAGCCGGGTGTGGAAGTGCAGGACGGCGTCCGCGACCTGGTCGAGCACGAGGCGGTCGCCCGAGGCGAGCCGCCGCGTCCAGCCGGGGAGCGCCCGGTACCGGGCGGCCTCGCGCATCTCCTTGTCCAGCCGGGTGCCGGGCGTGCCGCGCAGCGCCCGCAGGGCGGCCGCCATCCCCTCCTCCGACTCGGCGGGGGTCAGGAAGTCGGGGAAGTACGCGGCGTCGGCGGGCGCCAGGTCCGCGAGCAGCCGGGACGCCGCGCGCAGGCCGCCGTCCTGCAGCCGCTCCACCGCGCGCCGCCGCCACGGGTGCAGCCGCCGGGGCAGCCGGGCCAGGGGAGTGGTGAGCACGTGCAGCCCGAGGAACGCCTCCCACACCGGATCGGCCGATCTGGCGAACCGCACGTGCCGGAAGTCGCGGTCGCTGAAGTGGATGCGCAGGACACCGCCCATCACCCGACGTTAATACCGGGCGGTAACGAGGGGATTTCGAGCTCACTCGAAAACCTCGGCGGCGCCCGCCCCGCCCGCCGCCTACCATCCGCCGCGTGCGTCGAAGACCCCCAGGAGGCACGGGTGAGCCAGTCGAACATCTCCCGCCGGCAGGTGCTGAAGACCGCCGGCGCCGCGACCGCCGCCGCCGCGCTCGGCGGCGCGGGCGTCATCGGATCCGCCACCGCAGCCCACGCGGCCGGCGACGGATTCGGCCTGCGCATCGTCGACCGCGACGAGCGCGACCCCCGCATGAAGTACTACCGCTTCGCCACCGACGCGATCGGCTGGAACCCCGGGGTCAACGTCCTGCTCCCCGACGACTACGCGAGCGGGCGGCGCTACCCCGTCCTGTACCTCTTCCACGGCGGCGGCCTCAACGCGGACTTCATCGACTTCGACCGATGGGGGATCCGGCACATCAGCGCGGGCAAGCGCCTCATCATCGTCATGCCCGACGGCGGGCACGCGGGCTGGTACTGCAACCCCGTCTCCTCGAACGTGGGCCCCCGCAACTGGGAGACGTTCCACATGGCCCAGCTCCTGCCCTGGGTCGACGCCAACTTCCGCACCTACGCCGAGTACGACGGGCGCGCCGTCTCCGGGTTCTCCATGGGCGGCTTCGGCGCGCTGAAGTACGCTGCCAAGTACTACGGCCACTTCGCCTCGGTCAGCTCCCACTCCGGCCCCGCGAGCCTGCGCCGCGACGCCGGCCTCGTCGTGCACTGGGCGAACATCAGCTCCGCCGCCGTCGACCTCGCCGGCGGCACCGTGTACGGGGCGCCGCTGTGGGACGAGGCAAGGGTCAGCGCGGACAACCCCGTGCAACGCGTCCCCAGCTACCACCACAAGCGGGTCTTCCTCGTCGCCGGCACCAGCCCCGACCCGGTGAGCTGGGCCGACTACGTCCAGGAGACCCAGGTGCTCGCCGGGCAGCGGGAGTTCCGCGCCCGCCTCGGCGACGCCGGGATCCCCCACGAGTGGCACGAATTGCCCGGCGGCCACGTCCTCCGCGAGAGCATGCTCCGCCGCGACCTGGACGGCGTCATCGCCCGCCTCCGCAAGGCGTGACCTGACGACGGCCGGCGCCGGGGGTCACCCGGCGCCGTGCCCGGGCTCCAGCTCGGGAAGCGAACGGAAGGTGAGCGGGGCGGCCTCGGTCCCGGCGGCCACTTCGAGCGGAGCCAGCAGGAACCCGACGTGGTCCCCGAGCTCGACCCGCTCCAGGATGCGGCCGACCATGTGGCGGTGGGCGCCGGCGAGCAGCGGCACGCCCTCGGGCCCCGGCCGCCAGGAGCAGCGGGCGAACTTGTCGACTTCGTCCCCGGTCTCCGAGCCGAACAGGGCCGCGAGTTCCAGCTGGTCGTCCTCCCGGCCGAGGACGTGCACCGCGAGGACCGTCGCCGCCTCCGCCGCCCGGTAGGTCCGGTTCTGCCGCGACAGGCACACCAGGAACCTGAACGGCTCGATGCTGGTCTGCGTGGTGAACCCCACCAGGCAGCCCGCCGGCGTCCCGGTGCCGGGATCGACGGTGGTCACCACGAACATCGGGTAGTCGAACCCGGCGACGAACCCATCAGTCCCATCACTGTCCACCCACGCAGCCTACGGCGATTTGCCCGCATATCGACCAGGCGCGAACCCGGACCCCGAGACCGGTGGACGGGAGCGCAGCGGCGACGGAGTACGGTACTGCCCCGTGATCCCCAGCCGCGCCGGTGTCCGTCTCACCGCGGTGAAGCAGGCGGCGGCCACCCTCAACCCGGGCTACTTCGCCTTCGTCATGGGCACCGGCATCCTGTCGGTCGGGCTGAGCACCCACGGGCTGACCGCCCTCTCGGCGTTCCTGCTGTGGCTCGCCGTGGCCGGCTACGTCCTCCTCGTCATCCTGACGATCTGGCGGATCATCGCCTTCCGCGGCCCGCTGAAGGCCGAGTTCTCCGACCCGCGCCGCGGCTTCGGGTTCTTCACGTTCGTCGCCGCCACCAACGTCCTCGGCACCCGCCTGGCCGCCGACGACCACCTGGGGACGGCGTTCGCGCTGCTCGTCACCGGCACCCTCGCCTGGCTCGTCCTCGGCTACGTGGTGCCGTGGACGGCGGTCCTCGGCCGCGCGGACCGCCCGGTCGTCGCCGGCGCGAACGGCACCTGGTTCATCTGGGTCGTCGCCAGCCAGTCCGTCGCGGTGCTCGCCGCCGCGCTGGAACCGGTGGCCGGGTTCGGCAGGCACGAGCTGTCGGTGCTCGCGGTGGGCTCCTGGTCGGTCGGGATGTTCCTCTACGCGGGAGTCGGCATGTTCGTCGCGGCCCGCATGCTCTGGTACCCGCTGCGCCCGGCCGACCTCACCCCGCCGTACTGGGTGGCGATGGGCGCCACCGCGATCACCGTCCTCGCCGGGGCCCGCATCGTCCAGATGGCCGACACCCCGATGGTCGCCGCCACCCGCGGCCTGATCGCCGGGACGTCGGTGGTGGTGTGGGCGTTCGGCACCTGGCTCATCCCGCCGCTGATCGCCGCGGGCTGGTGGCGGCACGTCGTCCACCGCGTCCCGCTGCGCTACGAGGCGACGCTGTGGAGCATCATCTTCCCCCTCGGCATGTACGGCGTCGCGGGCCACTACCTGGGCACGGCCGACGACCTGCCCATCGTCCGCGTGATCGGCGAGACCGAGATCTGGATCGCGCTCGCCGCCTGGACGGCGACCTTCACCGCCATGCTCGTCCACCTGGCGACCACCCTGACCCGCCCCCGCCCCGGCTGAGTGCGGGCGCCCGGCGCGCCCGTCTCACGGCGATGACCCAGAATGGGGGAGTATGAGTCAACCGTGGGGGCCGCCCCCTCAGCAGCCTCCGCCCGGGGGATACGGGCACGGGTACGGTCCGCAGGGCCCTTATCAGGGAGCGGGCCACGCCGGTGCCGGTCAAGGCCAGCTGGTGGTCGACATCAAGACCCATCCGCTGGCGTTCGTCTACCGCATCTGGTCGCCCGTGATCACGCTGAACGGGTACCGCGTCCACGGCAGGTGGGGGCCCAACGCGCTCCCGCTCCCGGCCGGCCACCACCACCTGGCGGTGCACATCCCCTACCTGCTGCCGCCCGAGATCGGGCGCGCCGAGCTGACCGTGCCGGTGGAGCCGGGCCGGCAGGTGCATCTCGAATACCGCGCCCCGATGGGCGCCTTCATGCGGGGCGCACTCGGCCCGCCGCCGCAGAAGTGGCCCGGCCTCGTCCTCATGTACGTGTTCCTCGGCGTGATCCTGCTCCTCACAGTGCTGCTGACGGTCGTGCTCGTCGCCGCGACGGCGAGCGGGGGCTGACCGGCGGCCGAGAAAGCGGCCTTCCACGGCGCCCGCCACCCTTCCGGGGCGGGCGGGAAGGCTGGGCGACACAGCCTTTCGTAACAGGAGCAGCTAACCGGCTCGACTGTTCCTCAATTCTTCCTTGGCGAGGGAATGCCACTCAGCCTTTCCCTTTCGGCCTATGATCTTGTGGGGAGGGGCGCCTATGAGTAATGCTTTTCTCCAGGGGGCGCGTCGGCTCGGCGCATCTGCGACGCTTTTTGTGCTGAGTGCGTTATGCGGCTGCTCGTGGGTGACGGCTGCGTCGTGCGAGGGGCGGGCGAGGCAGCCGCTGGACCAGTTGCAGGAGGCATTGCTTCCCTACCTCGACAAGTCGCACATCGCGTCGGTGGACCGGCACGACGGATGCGACTCGGGTGATGGCCCCAGCGTTACCGTGGTCTTCCGGCCCCGGGTGAGCAGGGATGACGGCACGCGCGGGCTGGCGGGGTCGCCGTGGACCCGGTTGCCACGGCCCCAGGCGCGCGAATACGAGCATCGCATCGGAACCGTCGTCTACCTCAGAACCCGCGAGAACCGGCGGATGGTCCTGGTGGCCGAGGGGCCCACGAATGCCGATCCCGAAGCCGGCCTATGGGTGTACTTCGACGACTCCGAGGCGCGGGCCGGGTACAGCTCCCTGATGAACGCCTCTGGCTCGTCAGGTCTGGTGTGACCAGAGCCGCGGCCAGGTGGGTGCGCAGGTAGAGGTGGTCGGCGTAAGAACTGCTCTCCTGTCGGCTTGGTGCGTTGGTGCGGGTGATGAGGAAGCCCGATGCGGTGGCGAGTATGTGGCTGTAGAGGTTGGCCGTCGTGCCGCCCGGTGAGACGGCCAGGAGTACGCGTGGCGCCGTCCGCCGATTCAGGTGGCCTGCTGCGATTCGGCCGCGTCCGGCCGCAGGTCCCCGAGGGTGAGCTGGTGGACGGGACGGTCCGGCAGGACGACGGTGCTGTCGATCCGCAGGTCGGCGCCTACGTGCAGCAGTTCGCCCGGCTGCAGGGGGCGCCAGCCGGGATGGTCGTCCATGCGTTCGCTCGCGATCACGACTGCCGGAGCATCGGCCAGGGAACTGGAGCGGACCCGCATGTGCCCGCCGGTGCCGCTGTGGTCCAGGTGCCGGTCGCCGTGGTGGCCGCCGTCCGGGCGGTCGAGGACGTACAGCCGGTGGGTGTCGGGGTAACGCAGGGCCCATAGCTCGTCGGCGGTGATCAGGACGAGGTTGAGGGAGTAGACGGGGAGACGGCCGGCGATCCAGCGCGCGGCCTGCTCGATTCCTGCGGCCACGTCTCCGTCGTGGTGGCCGATCTCGCGGGTGATCAGGGCGAAGAAGCGTTCGGAGTCGGTGTCCCCCTGGACCAGGGAGCGGTCCTGCCCGAGGTGGTCGTCGAGTTCGTCGAGGCCCTCGATGACGCCGTTGTGGGCGAACAACCGGCCGTGCTGCTCGAAGGGATGGGTGTTCCGCGGCTGTAGGCCACCGGTCGACGCGTAGCGGACATGCGCCAGGAAGGTCATGGATTCGGCTTCCTCGGCCTGAGCCGCGAACGCACGGTCCTCGTAGGCTGCGAGCGGCGCTTTATGGACTCGCACGGAGCCGTCCGGGGCGAAGTAGCCCAGTCCGGCGCCGTCCGGGTCGCGGTGGCTCTGGACGCTGAGGCTGTCAGGGGCGTCCAGCAGCCAGAAGGTGGCGTGGGTCCGTTTCGGGGCGCTGCTCAGGCCGAACAGGCGGCACATCGGCTTCCTCCTTCGATCCGCCGTCTACGGGCGGCTGGTGACGGGCGCAGCGGGCCTGGAGGGCGACCGCGCCGGCCGGAGGTGCTCCAGACGGACGGTTCAGCGGCGGCCCCGGTTCTTGGTCTCCGCTCCGTGGGCGAAGCCGCCGGCGTCGCCCGCGTCGCGCTGCGGCTCCCGCTGCTCGCCCAACCTCGGCAGAACGCGGCGCAGGTCGTCCAGGAGCAGGTCGGCGAGGTCATGGCTGAAGCCGTTGCGGACCACCACCCGCAGGACGGCCAGGTCACCGCGGTTCTCGGGAAACGTATAGGCGGGCACCAGCCAGCCGTTCTCGCGCAGCGCGGCCGACACGTCGAAGACGGTGAAGGCGTCGATGCCGTCGCGGATCCGGAAGGCGAAGACGGGCGTCTCGGAGCCGTCGGTGACCAGCTCGAACGGGTCCAGCCCGGCGATCTCGGTGGCCAGGCGGGTCGCGACGTCACGGCAGGTCCGCTGGACGCGGCGGTACCCGTCGAAGCCGAGCCGCAGGAAGTTGTAGTACTGGGCGACGATCTGCGCGCCGGGCCGGGAGAAGTTCAGCGCGAACGTCGGCATGTCGCCGCCGAGGTAGTTGACGTGGAAGACCAGGTCGTCGGGCAGTGCGTCCCGGTCTCGCCACAGCGCCCACCCGACGCCCGGCATGACCAGGCCGTACTTGTGGCCGGAGGTGTTGATCGACGCGACGCGCGGCAGCCGGAAGTCCCAGACCAGGTCCGGATCGAGGAACGGGGCGACCATGGCGCCGGACGCGCCGTCCACGTGCACGGGCACGTCCAGGCCGGTGCGCGCCTGGAGGTCGTCGAGCGCCGCGCAGATCTCGGCGACCGGCTCGTAGCTGCCGTCGAACGTGGAGCCGAGGACCGCGACGACGCCGATCGTGTTCTCGTCGCACAGCTCGACCGCCTCGCGGGCGTCCAGGTGGAAGCGGTCGCCCTCCATTGGCACGTACCGCGGCTCGACCTCGAAGTAGTCGGCGAACTTCTCCCAGCAGACCTGCACGTTGATCCCCATGACGAGGTTGGGCCGCTCGGCGGGCCGCCCCTCGGCCCGCCGCCGGTGCCGCCACCGCCGCTTGAGGGCCAGCCCGCCGAGCATCGCGGCCTCGCTCGAACCGGTGGTCGAGCAGCCCATGGTGTGCAGTGGGTCCTCGGCGTTCCAGAGCCGGGCCAGCATGTGCACGCACCGGGCCTCCAACTCGGCGGTCCGCGGGTACTCGTCCTTGTCGATCATGTTCTTCTCGGCGCACTCGGCCATCAGCCGCCCGGCCTCCGGCTCGGCCCAGGTGGTCACGAACGTCGCCAGGTTCTGCCGGGCGTTCCCGTCGAGCATGAGCTCGTCGCGGACGATCTGGTAGGCGGTGCCGGGCTCCATCTCCCCGTCCGGCAGCGCGTGGCGCGGGATTCGGATCGGTTCACGACTGAATATGGGATTGATCTGCAGATCTCGGGTTTCGCCGCCGCGATCACGCGTGTGGTGAACGGTCACGTACCTCTCGCCTTCTTCCGGGCCGCACCGCCGCTTCGCCGTCACTTCGCCGCTTCCCGGTCCCGGAGACCGCAACCCTCCTGGTCAGCGGGGTGGGTGGCGGCTGGAGCGTCCCCTGACACCTGCGCGTAAGCTCCTGTTATGTAACTCCGTCCCGCCGTGCGAGCTCCGCGCGGACGGGCGGAGCGCACCGCGATCGGGACGCTTGTCCGAGCGTCCGGTCGCACTCCCGGAGCGGAGGGCCTCGGCCCACGCCGCCGGCCGCACGACGCGCCGGCACCCCTGCCCAGTAGCGCGGCCACGGCACGATCGGGCGCCGCCATCGCGAGTCGGAGGATTCGGCCTGTGACGTCTCAGCCCCAAAGCCCGCCGAGGTCCCCGGCCACGCTGGTCGCCAAGGTCACCGCGCTGAACGAGATCGCCGACGAGCTCGCGGGCGAGTTCGATCCGTCGGCCGCGCTCGAATCCATCCTCGCCCGCTGCATTCGGCTGATGGCCTGCGACGCGGGATCGGTCTCCAGTGTCGACGAGGCCGCCTGGACCTACCGCAAGGTGGCCGACATCGGCGTCCAGTGCCAGTCGGGCCAGGTGTTCCCGCTCGACGAGGGCATGACCGGTGAGGTCGTGAGGCGGCGGACCGCGGTGTGGTTCGACCGCTACGACGACGTCAGGGGCGGACATCTCGACGCCGCCGACCGCGACGGCTTGGGAGCGACCATCGGCGTCCCGCTGGAATGGCGGGGGCGCGTCATCGGGGCGTGCGTGCTGTTCTCCCGCGATCCCCATCGCCGGTTCGGGCACGACGACGCGCAGCTCCTGGGCATGTTCGCCCGCCACGCCGCGGTGGCGCTGGCCAACGCGACGATGCACGCCGCGATCGAGGAGCACACCCGGCACCGGGCCGCCGCGGCGGAGCGCCAGCGCGTTCTCGCCGAGCTGGGCGACCTCCTGGCGCAGGCTTTCCGGGAGGCCGTTCACGAGATAGACGCCGCGGAGGAGCGCAAGCCGGCCGACGCCGGCGGGGAGCTGGAATCCGTGCGGGCCGCTGTCCAGGCGGCGTTCTCCGGCATCACCGCCAAAGTCCACGAACTGGCTTTCGTGGCGGAGGACGAGCGGGACCTCGACACGCTCCTCCGCAGCGAACTGGCGACACTGGAGGACATCCGTTCGCTGCCCACCGAACTCGTGGTGTCCGGCGAACCGGTGGCTCTCGAGCCCGCCGTCCTGCGCGACATCATGCGCGTCCTCCGCGAGGTGCTCGACAACATCGTCCGGCACGCCTCGGCGCGGAGCGTGCGGGTGCTGCTCGCCTACGCGGCTCGAACCTGCCGGACACCCGCCTGATCCTCTGCTCGATGGAGGGCGACGACATGTTCCCCGACCTCACCCGCATGCTGACCGAACCCGAGTTCGCCTTGCTGCACCACAGAGTGCTCATCACGACCGACCCGGTGTACCTGTCCCGCTGGACGAGCACTCCTCAAGTGGTCAGCTACCAACGCCGCTTCATGTTGGCCGCCGCCGGGGCGGCGTGATGGAGTACAGGTCCGGGCGCGGGTCAGGAGCCGGGGGCTCGCGGCGGAGGAGGTAGGTGTCCATGATCCAGCCCTTGCGGGCGCGGGCCTCTGCGCGGGCGGTGCGGATGCGGTCGATCACCGCTGTCCTTCCCCGGATCCCGCCGTCGCCGGCACGTCGCGCGGCCCGCGCCCGCCGCGCAGTCGCACGTTGCCCCGCGAGGTCAGTTCGATCACTCGCGGCCCAGCCCGCGGGCTTGTGTCACCTTGCGGACGCCCGGTGCCTCCCGGCGTTTCGGTGATGACGCACAATGGGGGAGTATGAGTGAACCGTGGGGGCCGCCCCCTCAGCAACCTCCGCCCGGCGGATACGGGTACGGGCACGGCTACGGCCAGCAGGGTCCTTATCAGGGGATGGGCCACGCCGGTGCCGGTCAAGGCCAGTTGGTGGTCGACATCAAGAGCCATCCGCTCGCGTTCGTCTACCGCATCTGGTCGCCCGTGATCACGCTCAACGGGTACCGCGTCCACGGCAGGTGGGGGCCCAACGCGCTCCCGCTCCCGGCCGGGCACCACCACCTGGCGGTGCACATCCCCTACCTGCTGCCGCCCGAGATCGGGCGCGCCGAGGCGACCGTACCGGTGGAGCCGGGCCGGCAGGTGCATCTCGAATACCGTGCGCCGATGGCCGTCTTCGTGCGGGGCGCGCTCGGTCCGGTGCCGCAGAAGTGGCCCGGCCTCGCCCTCATGTACGCGTTCTTCGGCATGGTCTTGCTCCTCACGGTGCTGCTGACGGTCGTGCTCGTCGCCGCGACGGCGAGCACGGGCTGACCGGCGGAGGGGAACCCGTCCGGCACCTCGTCCACCCCGGGCAGCGCCGGCCACGCCACCACGACCGGTACGAGGAAGGCGAGCACGGTCGCCGCCCACCGCGAGACCGTTAAGGCCCGTGGCGAGGAAGAGCCCGAACTTCTACGCCCGGTGCTCACCTCCGCGCCGTGGCCGTGCCCGCCGACAGCGTGCTCGCGGTACCTCCGAAGGGAACTATTGCGCGTCCCGGACTATGGGGTCGCGGCCGCCCGAGCGACCTGGCTCCCGGGCTCGTCGTCCCGGATACAGTGGCGCGTCCGCACCGGCATCTCACCGAAACGCACGACCTACCGAGGTACCTGTCAACCCACCGGGCGGTGACACCCGGCCTCACCCCAGCCCCGGAGGACACCTTGATGACCGATGTACCTGCCGTGCGGACACGCTGGCTCCGGCCATTAGCGATGACCTTCGCGCTGAGTACGGTCTCCGGTTGCTCATGGGCGGTGAGTGCGTCCTGCGAGGGCCGGGCAGAGGCGCCCCTGGACCGCCTGCAGGAGGCGACACTTCCCTATCTGGACGCGTCGCAGATCGCGTCGGTGGACCGGCACGACGGATGCGACTCGGGCGACGAACCGTCCTTCACCGTGACCTTCCGACCCCAGGTGAGCAGGGACGACGGCACCCGCGGCCTAACCGCGTCCCCATGGACCCGTCTATCACCCACCCAGGCACAAGAATACGAGCAGCGAATCGGAACCATCGTCTATCTGAGAACCCACAAAAGTCGCCAAATGATTCTGGTAGCCGAAGGCCCCACACACACCGACCCCAATGCCGCCCTATGGGCGTACTTCGACGACTCCCCTCCATGAAAAAATGCGCTGGACGCGACGCAGCCCGGACCCCTCTGCGCGGACGGGCCCGGAGAAGCGGAGACTGCCTCCGGGCCCCAGCGCTGCAGCATCTCGGACCTGCGCCCCGTGGTCGACAGGCCGTCGGCCCGAGCCAGTGGGTTCTTTTGAGGACCGGTCGTCAAACGCTGGTGTCGCGGTCAGCGCGCGGTGGCCGAGCCGATCAGTGCGGCCGCCGTCGTCACGTCGGCCTCGGTGCTCCAGCGGCCCAGCGACAGCCGCACCGCCCCCAGCGCCCGGTCGGCGTCCAGGCCCATCGCGGTCAGTACCGGTGAGGGCATGTGGGTGCCGCTGTGGCAGGCCGAGCCGGTCGAAGCCGCGATCAGCGGGGCAGCGGCGAGGAGATCATGCCCCCGGACACCGTCGATGCTGATGTTGAGGGTGTTGGGCAGGCGCTGCCGCACCGGCCCGTTGAGATGGAGCCGACCGGGCAGCGCGTCGGTCAGCCGCTGGTGCAGGTCGTCCCGCAACGCCGCGATGCGGGCGGACGCGCCGTTCGCCAGATCGTCGGCGGCGAGCCGGGCGGCCGTTCCGAGCGCCACGGCGAGGGAGACGTTCTCGGTCCCGGCGCGCAGGCCGCGTTCCTGCCCACCGCCGTAGACGACCGGCTCAAGCCGCACGCCGTCACGCACGTACAGCGCCGCCGTGGCCTTGGGCGCGTACATCTTGTGTCCGACGACGGTCAGCAGATCCACCCCGAGCTCCCGCACATCGATCGGGACCTTCCCGGCCGCTTGGGCGGCGTCGCAGTGGAACAACGCGCCGTGCTCGCGTGCGAGGGCGGCCAGCTCGGTGATCGGCTGCAGCGCGCCGGTCTCGTTGTTGGCGGCCATCACCGACACGAGCACCGTCTCGACGGTCAGTGCGTCCTCCAGCGCGGCCGGGTCCACCAGCCCCTCGCCGTCGACGGGTAGCACGGTGACCTGTGCGCCGTGAAGCCGCCGCAGGGCATGGCAGGTCTGCAGCACGGCCGGATGCTCGGTGGCCTGAGTGATCACATGCGGTCGCCCGGCGCCCGCGGCGAGGACCGCACCGCGCAACGCGAGCAGATTCGCCTCCGACCCCGAGGAGGTGAACACGATCTCCGCATCCCGCGCGCCGAGCAGAGCGGCGACCTGCGCGCGGGCTTCGGCCAGTGCCTTACGCGGCCCGATGGCATAGCCGTGGTCGCTGGACGGATTGCCGAAGAGGGTCGTCAGATGCGGCAGCATCGCTTCGGCCACCCGCGGGTCGACCGGCGTGGTGGCGTTGTAGTCCAGGTAGACGGGCCCGTCCGCGAGTCCCGGGTGCGCGGGTGGCGGGGTGTGGATCATGCCGGGTCTCCGGTTTCGGCGGGCGGTTCGGCCAAGCGCCATTCCACCATCCCGTCGTGCGGTCGGATCACGCGCCGGCCGCGATCACCCGGCAGCCGGGCGGCATCGTACGCGAGCACGCAGTACTCGCCGCGGCGGTAGACCACGATCTCGGCGTCCCCGGCCTCGGCGCGGGCACGCGACTTCCTCGCGGGTGATCTCCGCTCCGAAATACTCCTTTCGCCTCGGCCGTTGACGATGTGCACCCTTCTGTTACGAGTCTCGGAAGTAGAAGGTGCGGTTCTTGGGGCGGTAGACGCCGATTTCGTCATTTCCGTCATTGTCCCAGTCACCGACTATGGGTCTGTCGCCGGTGTTGCCGTAGAGGATGACGTTGCTGGTTCCCCAGCGGTGGAAGCTGCTGTTTTGAGTCTTGTAGATTCCGGGGTAGTGGCGTTGTTGGTCGTGCCATTTTCCGGTGATCGGAACGTCGCCGACGGTCCCGTAGGCGAGCGGAGGGTAGCCGCCCATGCGGTGGAACGTGCTGTTGCCGCGCTTGTACACGCCGATGTCGTCGGTTCCATTGCCGTTCCAGTCGCCGATGATGGGCACGTCGCCGACGGTCCCGTAGGCGATAGGGTAGACGGTCCCGCTGGCGTAGCGGAGATAGAAGGTGCTGTTCCCGGGCCGGTAAACGCCGACCTCATCGAAGCCGTCACCGTTCCAGTCGCCGGTGATGGGAACGTCCCCGGATCTGCCGAGGGTTATGGTCTCATCGGTGTGTTGGAAGTAGAAGGTGCGATTGCTCGGCCGGTAGACGCCGACCGCATCGAGGAAGCTGGTGAATGCGCCGATGATGGGCACGTCTCCGGGATTGCCGAAGGTGTAGGGAGGGCGGGCGGCGTGCGCCGGCGTGGCGAGCAGGGCGGTGGTCAGGGCGACGCCCGAAGTCAAGGCGACCAGGCGTCGCGGAGACGATGATCTGCGCACGATCTCTCCTACTGAATAGGGATTTCTGCCTCACGTGAGGCCGCACCGGATTTCTGACGCCTGAACTGGAGGCTTCAAGGTGCGTCGTCGCGTGTTGTGTACTGCTCCATAAGGATGCGAGTCGCGACCGGGCCCTGTCTTACGGATGGATGCACAGGTCTTCGGTCTGTGCGCACTGTTGGCGGAACCGGCTCGGTGAAAGGCCGTAGGCAGTGCGGAACACGTGGCTGAAATGCGTCGGGCTGGAGAATCCCCAGCGGGCGGCGATCGCACTGATCGGGTGGGCGGTCATCCGTGGCTCGGCGAGGTCGCGGCGGCACTGCTCCAGGCGGCGCTCGCGGACCCAGCCCGCGACGGTGTGCCCGTTCTCTTGGAAGAGTCTGTGCAGGTAGCGCAGGGAAATGTGATGTGCTGCGGCGATTGTCTCCGGGGTCAGATGGTCGTCACCGAGGTTCTTCTGGATGAAGGTGCGTATCTCGGCCATCAGCGCTCGCTGCCTGACCTGCGGTGGGACGGCGTCCTGGGCGTCGAGCGCATCGGCGAGTGCCGAGGTCACCACGTCCAGCGTGAGGGTGGACAGCCGGGCGGTGTCGGACGGGCTGAACTCGTCCATGTGGCGGGCAAGCCGCAGTAGGAATTGCGAGGACAGCGCGCCGATGCCCCGGTCGCCTGGGATGCGGACCGCGGTCAGACGCTGCAGATCCCGAGGCGGCACCGGCAGCAACGAACGATGAAACTGCAGGACGAGCACGCGGCCCTCCAGAGTTCCCGGCACGACCCCGGCCAGGTAGGGGCGCGAGCTGTCGAACAGGCAGAGATCCCCGGCCTGGGACTCCGCCCGCCTCCCGTCCTGCTCTCCCAGTACACCCGGACCCCGGACGGCGCAGGTCAACAGCAACGCCTCGGGATCCTCCCGCCGGATCAGCTTGACTGTGCGGTGGACCGAGTGCGGCATCGTGGTCATCACCGCCGCCCGCACGGGACCGAGATCGCTGAGGGCGACCCGAGCCCGGAAACCGCGATCCGTGCCCGGTTCGCAGCGTGCGTCGAGGGGCACCCAGACTTTCGAGCAGACTTCGCGCCAGAAGGCGAACCGCTCCTGCGGCGGGACCTCAGCGGTGCTGACCACGTCCATGACCTACCCCAGGCTCGACGACCGTGACGGTCATCCTCGGCGGACGCCTTCGTATCCGTCGTCCCACGCCGGGCGCAAATGCCACTACTCCCGCCGACGTAACCGCCCCACCCCGGCGCTCGACCGCAACCTCGCCCACCTCGGGCTGGGAGAGGCGCTCTACGGATACCCCCTCGACGGGCTGCGACAAGACGACGCCCGCGTGCCTGATGGTGGCGGCGACGGAGATCTCCGAGCGGTGGATCGGGCATACACCGCCGGTATTCGAGAACCAGACACCGTGGCAGGAGATTCACCGCTCCACGGTCGGGCAGCCGTCCGGACGGAGGCTGCTTGGAGGTCGCCACGGCCTATCAGGACCTTGTACACACCAAGGGGATTACCCGTGACTCGCACTGACTGCAACGGCACAATGCCGATCGCCCACTACGGGGACGGGCGCGAACGTCGACTACGCCCGCCACTGTCTCCGGGCAACGACATGCGGACGGGCGTCCACCCTTGATCACCGTTGAGCAGACATACCGCGGCCGCAGCCGCAGGAGGTGACCATGCTCGACCCCGACCCGCCGTTCCGCCCGGTCCGCCGGCCGGACGGCTATCCGCGGCTGGAGGATCTGGGCCTGATCGGCGACGGCACGACAGCGGCCCTGGTCGGCCTGGACGGCTCGATCCCGTGGCTGTGCCTGCCCCGCTTCGACAGCGACCCTCTGTTGTGCGGTCTGCTGGACCGCGAACACGGCGGGTCCTTCGCCTTGACGGTCGAGGACCTGCAGGAAGCCCGCCAGTACTACGAACCCGACACCGCGGTACTGGTCACCGAGATGCGCGGCCCGACCGGCCTGGTCAGGGTCACCGATGCGCTGGCCCTGCGCGCGGGCGCCGACCTGTCCGATGACGCGGGCGCGAGCCGGGGGGAGCTCGTCCGGTCCGCCGTCGTCCTGGACGGAGACGTCCGCCTACGAGCGGAGCTGCACCCTCGCGGCGGCGCGCGGACCCGCGCCCTCGCCAGCGGCCTGGAAGTGCAGGCGTCCGGCCGGCGGGACCTGCGGCTGCATCTGCGCTCCAACCGTGCGCTGAGCGGCCTGCACACGGTCCACGACCTGGCGAAGGGCGATCGACTCGATCTGACCCTGGCCTGGGGACGCGTCCACCGCCACCACCGCTTCGACACGGACGCGCTACTGCGGCAGACCGCCGAGGCATGGCGGCGCTGGATGCGGCACTTCGTCTACGACGGCCCGCAGGAGCCGCTGGTGCGGCGCGCCGCGATCACGTTGAAACTGTGCGACGACTGGACCAACGGCTCCCTGGTGGCGGCCCCCACGTCGTCGCTGCCCGCGCCCATCGGCGGCGTCCGGAACTGGGACTACCGCTACGCATGGATCCGGGACGCCGCCTTCACCGTCTTCGCGTTGCGCCGCGTCGGCTTCGAGGGCGAGGCCGACGGCTTCCTCGGCTGGGTCCTGGACGCCTTCGAGAACACGCGGCGGCCGCGGATCATGTACACGCTGGGCGGTGATCCCGTCCCCGAGGAGGTCCAGGACGCCGACTTGGAAGGCTACCGGCGCTCCGCCCCCGTCCGGTGGGGCAACGGCGCGGCCGACCAGCGCCAGCACGACATCTACGGCGAGGTCCTGGACTGCGCGGACCAGTGGCTTCGCACCGGCGGTGACCTCCATCCCGCGCTGTGGTCGGACCTGGCGCAGCTGGCCGAGACCGCCGCGGACGCGTGGCGCCAACCGGACCAGGGCATCTGGGAGGTGCGCAGCGAGGGCAAGATCTTCACCTACTCCGTAGGGATGTGCCAGGTGGCCCTGGACCGGGCCGCCGACATCGGGGAACGGTTCGCCCTGCCCGGACCTGTCAGCACGTGGCGCGCCGGCGCCGACAAGCTGCGCACGCTGATCCTGGAGCGGTCCTGGGACGAGGAATCGCAGTGCCTCAGCGAGCACCTCGACGGCGGCGGCGGATTGGACGCCAGCCTCCTCGCGCTGCCCCTGCGCAAGGTCGTCCCCGCCGAACACCCCCGGATGACGGCCACGACGGCGGCCATCGCCGAACGCCTGTCCGCCGGGGACGGCCTGCTCTACCGCTACCTGCACGACCATTCGCCCGACGGCCTGCCCGGCAATGAAGGCGCCTTTCTCCTGTGCAGCTTCTGGATGGTGGACAATCTCGTCCTGCAGGGCCGGATCGAGCAGGCGGAGGAGCTGTACGACTCATTGTGCTCCCGGGCCAGCCCACTCGGGTTGCTGCCGGAGCAGATCGACCCGTCGACGGGCACGTTCATGGGCAATTTCCCCCAGGCGTTCAGCCACATCGGCGTCATCGCCAGCGGCGTGACCCTCGCCCGAGCCCAGGCGGAGGAGAGAGCAGGAGCAGCGGATGCGCCAAAATGAACCCTACGAGATCGGCGCAGGCCCGGACCGTCAAGCTCCGCTCAGCGGAGGCGTCCTGCCGCCTGTCTGTTCGCCCGGCACGTCGCCCTCTCGCTCCCCGAGGCGGACACGCGGCTCCGGCGCCGACGAGATGGGCCAGAACCTGCTGCACCGCCGATCGAACGTCGAACCGCGCTGAACGACGCCGGGCGATCGCCGCGACCCTGTCCCGGCCGCACATCACGCCGGTTCGGGAGTCGCTCCCGGCACCTCGGGGAGGGCTTCGCAGACGCGCAGGTGCTCGTCCAGCCCGGCCCTGCTCACAAGGTCGGCCAGCCGGGCCGGCGGACGCAGCAGCACCAGTTCTCCACCGCACGCGGCGGCTCGTTTCCATAACCGGATGAACACGTTGATCCCCGAGGAGTCGCAAAAGCTGACCCGGGACACCTCCAGCGCGATCCGCGGCGGTGCCTCCCGCGCGATCAGCCCGGCGACCTCGTCGAGCAGTGCCGGAGCGGTCGCCAGATCCAGCTCTCCTGTCAGTTCGACGGTCGTCCACGGGCCGGCAGCCCCGACGACCGTGCTGAGCGTCGGCCCGGTCCCCGCGCTTTCTGACATCGCAGTCATGTCCTTCCGGCCGGAACAGCCTGGTCATGCCCGCAGACCGGCGGGCCATCCCGCGGCGCCTGCCTGGTTCCGTTACTGCCGGCGCGATCGACACCGATCCGGGCTGACATGCCGCAGATCGTCCCGGCGCCGTTCGCGCCGCTGCCGATCTCACGCGGAAGCTAACGTATCATCGCATCGTGATGTCAGTGGATACTGATGTATTGCGGGTCCTGGCGGATCCCCTTCGAGCGCGCATCGTCACACTGCTCGCCGGCGAGGCCCTGTGCACCTGCCATCTGGTCGAAGAGACCGGTGCCAAGCAGACCAACATCTCCAACCACCTGCGCGTGCTCAAGGACGCCGGGCTGGTGGAAAGCGAGCCCTGCGGCCGCTTCACCTACTACCGGCTACGCCCCGAGGCGCTGGACGCGCTCGCCGCACGGCTCGGCGACCTGGCGGCGCAGGCGCGCGCCAGCCGTGGCAGCGCGACCAGAAGGCCCTGCCCGTGACCGTCCGAACCCATGAGCCCCCATCGGAGCAGACGGAGAACCTCGCGGGGCGGCTGTCCACGCTGGACCGGTTCCTGCCGGTCTGGATCATCGCCGCCATGGCGGTCGGCCTCGGTCTCGGTCGCGCAGTGCCCGGCCTGGACGACGCGCTGTCCAAGGTGGAGATCGGCGGAATCTCCCTGCCGATCGGGCTCGGACTGCTGGTCATGATGTATCCGGTGCTCGCCAAGGTCCGCTACGACCGGCTCGACGCCGTCACCGGCGACCGCCGCCTGATGGTCTCCTCGCTGGTGCTCAACTGGCTGATCGGCCCGGCGGTGATGTTCGCGCTGGCCTGGATCTTCCTGCCCGACCTGCCCGAGTACCGCACCGGACTGATCATCGTGGGGCTGGCCCGCTGCATCGCCATGGTCATCATCTGGAACGACCTGGCCCGCGGCGACCGCGAGGCCGCCGCCGTCCTGATCGCCCTCAACTCGTTCTTCCAGGTCGTCGCATTCGGCGCGCTGGGCTGGTTCTGCCTCAAGGCCCTGCCCGGCTGGCTCGGCCTGCCCACCGACGACGTGCACTTCTCCACCGCCAAGATCGTGGTGAACGTCCTGGTGTTCCTCGGCATCCCGCTGCTGGCCGGCTACCTGACCCGCCGCACCGGCGAGAAGGCCCGCGGCCGCGACTGGTACGAGACCCGCTTCCTACCCCGTATCGGCCCCGCCGCGCTGTACGGGCTGCTGTTCACCATCGTCATCCTGTTCGCCCTCCAAGGGGACACCATCACCAGCCGACCCGCGGACGTCGCCCGTATCGCCGTCCCGCTGCTCGTCTACTTCACCCTCATGTGGGGCGGATCGTTCGCCCTCGGACGCGCCGTCCGCCTGCCCTACCCGCGCACCGCCACCCTGGCGTTCACCGCCGCGGGCAACAACTTCGAGTTGGCCATCGCCGTAGCCATCGGCACCTTCGGCGTCACCTCCGGCCAGGCACTGGCCGGCGTGGTCGGCCCTCTCATCGAGGTCCCGATCCTCGTCGCCCTGGTCTACGTATCGCTATGGCTGCGCCGCCACTTCACCCCTGAACCAGCGAGGACGAGGTGACCACCCCCACCCGACCAGACAATGGTCCCCGACTCCAACCGGCGCTCAGACGGCCGAACTCGACCCGTGAGGAACCCTGATGCCGGACAAGCCCAGCGTCCTGTTCGTGTGCGTTCACAATGCCGGACGTTCCCAGATGGCCGCCGCCTACCTCACCCACCTCGCGGGCGACAAAGTCGAGGTCCGCTCCGCCGGGTCGGCCCCCGCCGACCGAGTGAACCCGGCCGTGGTGCAGGCGATGGCCGAAGAGGGCATCGACATCACCGCCGAAACGCCCAAGGTCCTCACCACCGACGCCGTCCAGGCATCTGACGTCGTCATCACCATGGGCTGCGGCGACACCTGCCCGGTCTTCTCCGGCAAGCGCTACCTCGACTGGGAACTCGAAGACCCCGCCGGACAGGGCGTGGACGCCGTCCGTCCCATCCGCGACGAAATCCGCGCCCGCATCGAACAACTCGCCACCGAACTCACCACCGACCAAGCCGCCGAACACGATCCCCGCCGATGACCCCGGGTATCGCGGCCGCCACCTCGCGGCGCCTGCTGGAGGTCACGGCCGCGCTGCTGCGCTCCGGCGCCGCCGCAGTGAAGAACGAGAGCAGCGGCGTCGCGCACGGCCGGAACCGCTGGCTCGCACTGAGCGAGCAGGCGGCCGAAGCCCCGACCCCCGCGCCCAGGAGATCGAGGACGGTGCCGGCTTCCGCTTGACCGACGACGCTCCCCGCCACGTCCTCCGCACCGTCGCCTGCGACCGCTACGACGAGGACGATCTGTTCTTCAACCCCCATGGCTACATCCGCCTCACCCGCCCTAGCCGGTACCGCCGCCCGGCCGCCGGTCCCCGGTCCGGTGAGGAAGGGGAATCAAGCGTGAGCCTTCGTTTCCTCCCTGCCTGACGTGCCGGTGCGGGTGATGGAGAAGCCGAAGGCGGTGGCGAGGACATACATGACGATGCTGTAGACCGCGGCGGGGATGGCGACCGCCGTGCTGTTGAGGACGCTGAGGGCGATGGTCAGTGCGACGGTCGTGTTGTGGATGCCGACCTCCATGGAGGTGGCGATCGCCTGCTCCCGTCCGAGCCGGAACAGCCGCGCTCCGGTGTAGCCGAAGGTGAGGCTGGCCAAGCAGAACAGCGTGACCACGATCCCGACATCACGGACGTAGTCCACGATGTTCTCCCGCTCGCCGAGGATCGCGCCCAGGGAGACCGCGACCAGAACCACGATCGAGAAGATCCGCACCGGCCGATCGGCGGCGGCTGCGAAGGAGTCCGAACGCCCGCGCACCAGCATGCCGACGCCGACCGGCACGAGAACGATGCCGACGACCTGGACGACCTTGCCGAACTGGAGGCCGAGCGTGCCCTCGGCGTCGAAGAAGCCGATCGCCAGATTGGTGATAAGCGGGATGCTGACCGCGGCGAGCACCGAGTTGATCGCGGTGAGCGTCACGTTCAGCGCGACGTCGCCGCGGAACAGGTGGCTGAAGAGGTTGGCCGTCGTGCCGCCCGGTGAGGCGGCCAGGAGCATCACGCCCACCGCGACCAGCGGATCGACGTCGAATGCCACGACCAGGCCGAAGGCCACCAGCGGCAGCACGAACATCTGCAGGACGAGCGCGACGATCACCGCCTTCGGGCTGCGGGCCACCCGGCGGAAGTCGCCCGGGGTCAGCGAGAGCCCGAGCCCGAACATGATGATGGCCAGCGCCACCGGCAGCCCGACGGTGATCAATGCTGAGTCGTTCACGGTCTTCCTTCATGATCGGTGCTCCCGGTGGGGACGGGAGTCGTCCACTGGCCAGAGACGGCAGCGGGGCGGAGGGTATGGGGGGACGGTCGGTGCTTCTGGCGGTGAACAGGTAATTCGTGGTGAGTCGTCGGCTTTGCCTACCGCAAGTTCAGGTGCTTTGTCCACGCCCCAGCTCCACCGTCCCCGACCGCGATGCGGCAGGTGAATGGACCGGGTTCCGGATCTGACGGCCACAGGCAGCCGCCCCTCCGTGGCGATGAAACAGGCTCTAAAGCTGGACGGTCGCTCTCCATCTGCCGTCCGGTCAAAGCCCGAGGCTGATGGGACTCACGGAGTCTGCGAGGCGTTCTGGAGGCGGGTCAGGGGTTGACTCGCCAACCTGCGAATCATACATTCATCCATCATATGTATGAATGAAAGTAGGTCCGGATGCGGAGCAGCAGGGCCGTGGTACTCGGCGGCAGCGTGGCGGGACTTTGCTCTGCCGGAGTGCTCGCAGAGCACTTCGACGAGGTGGTCGTCCTGGAGCGGGACGAGCTTCCGCCGGACACGGAGCACCGCCGGGGGGTGCCGCAGGGCAAGCATCCGCATTTCCTCCTCAATTCCGGCCGGCGCGCGATCGGCGAGATCTTCCCCGGGTTCGAGGAGGCGCTGATCGCCGGCGGCGGGATGCATCTGATGCCGTCGATGGACGCGGCCTACTGCGAGAACGACGGCTGGGCCCCCCGCAAGTCCGGAACGATGACGATGGTCTACAGCTCCCGGGCGCTCATCGAACGGGTCCTGCGCGACAAGGTTCGCGAACTGCCGGCCATCGAGATCCGGGAGGGCGTGACCGTCACCGGGTTGCGGTCGACCGGGGGCGGCACCACGCACGGGCGCGTCGAGGGAGTCGAGTACCGCACCGCCCGCGATGACGAGGGCTACCTGGCCGCCGACCTGGTCGTCGACGCGCTGGGGCGCGGCTCCTCGGTGGTCGACTGGCTCGGCGCGGCCGGCTGGTCCGTGCCACCGGAGAAGACCCTCGACGCCAAAGTCACCTACATCTCCCGTTGGTACGATCTGCCTCCCGCCGACCGGCGCCCCGAATCGTGGTGGTGGAAGCACCTGGTCATCACGCCGACCCAGGACACCGGCGACCACCCCGAGGAGCACGAGTTCCTCAGCAACTTCTTCCCGATCGAGGGCGACCGCGCCATCGTGTGCATGGGGTCCTGGGGCATCCAGATGCCGCGCAAGACCGACGCGTTCGAGGCCGCGCTGACCCGTGTGAGGGCCACGACCTTCGGCCAGGCGGCGCGCGCGTGCACACCGACCTCCGAAGTGCACATGACTCGTTCGACCGGCAACAAGTGGCGCCGCTTCGACCTGCTCGACGTGCCACCGATCGGGCTGGTCTGCGTTGGCGACTCGATCTGCGCCTTCAATCCGTTCTACGCCCAGGGGATGAGTTCGGCAGCCCGCTCCGCGCTCATCCTCGGTGAGATGCTGCGCGGCCGCGACGCGATTGATCTGGCCTTCTTCCGCGAGTTTTTCGACCGGCAGAAGAAGTCCCTGGACGTGCCCTGGATGCTCGCGATGGCGCGCGACCAGGCCTACGACTTCGCGACCGGGAGCGAGGTCGCCGCCCCCTGGCGGCGCAGGCTGGTCGGGCGCTTCAGCTGGCCGATCTTCAACGCCATCAACGCCACCAGCCGCGAGGACGCCTACGTCGAGGAGACCTTCGCCCAGGTGTTCAACCTCGACAAGTCGCTCAAGGAGATGCTGACCGACCCGAGGTTCTGGTTCGGCCTCGCGCGCTACAAGGTGCGCCGGCGGCTCGGCCGCACGGTGGTGCCGGGCGGGTTCGACGCCCGGCGCGACCCGCCGGGCACCGACTTCACCGGCTACCGCGGACCGGGGCGTGCGTCCGCCAGTGGAGCCCGCCGCGGTGACGACCGCGTCGGCGCCTGACCCCGGAGGCGAGGAATGGACCACACCTGTGACGCGGCGGCCGCGCGTGTCGCCGAGGGACTCGGCTTCTCCTGCCGCGACGCCCATCCCGTGATCGACTTCCGCAACCCGCTCGGCCTCGAGAACGGCACCATGCCGGTCCTTGAGCTGCTCATCATCGGCGGGGCCGTGTTCGCGCTCGTCCACGCGTGGCGGCGGTGGCGGCGCGACGGCGATCCGGTCAACATCTCGCTGTGGTTCGCCTCGGTCGTGTACCTGGCCGTGATCGAGCCGCCGCTCTACTTCCCCGGCTGGTTCGGCCTGGAGGAGCACGTCGGGTTCATCTTCTCCCACAACGTGTTCACCGTGCAGTTCATGTACGACCGGCTGCCGCTCTACATCGTGGCCTTCTACCCCGCACTGTCGCAGCTCGCCTACGAGCTGGTCCGGGCCCTGGGCGTCTTCGCGCGGCGCGGCCCGCTGCTCGGTTCGATGGCGGTCGCGTTCGCCTGCCAGGTCTTCTACGAGATCTTCGACCACCTCGGGCCCCAGCTGAAGTGGTGGGCCTGGAACGCCGACAACGAAGCGATCAACCAGCCGGCGCTCGGCTCGGTGCCGATGAACAGCATGCTCCTGTTCGCGTCGGTCTCCTTCGGCGCCATGACCTACCTCGTCGTCCGCCTGGTCGGGGAAAAGGACGGCCGCGGCCCCCTCACCGGCGGGCGGATCGCCTGGCGTACCGTCGTCGCCGGTGCCCTGACCCCACTGGCGATGATCATCGTGAGCGCGCCCAGCGGCGCATTCCGCGGTGAGGACCGGCTCGGGATCCAGCGGGCCATCCTCAGCGCCGAGCTCGCCGTGGTCTGGATCGTCGGCCTCTTGCTGCTGGTGGACGCCTGGCGCGCGGTGCGCGCCGGCACGGTGCCCCCGGTGGCGTCGCCGCTGTTCGCGCGGACCTATCCGGCGCTGTACCTGGGCGTCCACGTCGTCCTGTGGCTGATCGCGTTGCCGGCGTACTTCGCGGCGACCAACGGCGTCACCGAGCAGGGCACGCCGACCGGCAGCCTGTGGTACGCCGGGCTGTGCACCGTCGCCGCGACCGGATTCATCCTGGTCGCGCTCCGTGCGATCAGGGCACGATCGGACGCGGCGCCTGTGCGATCCTAGGGCCATGGCGCGCCACGGCTGGGGAGGCCGGCCTCCCGCATCAGATGCCGAGGCCCGGCAGCGCATCATCGACGCGACCGCCCGCTGCGTCGACAGGCACGGCGTCACCAAGACGACCCTCTCCGACGTCGCGAACGAGCTCGGTGTCACCCGCCAGACCGTCTACCGGCACTTCGACCGGATCAGCGACATCATCGGTGAGGTCGCGGCCCAGGGCGCGGAGTCGTTCGTCGATCAGCTGATCGCCCACCTCCAGGGGATCGGCGATCCGGCCGAGGCCGTGGTCGAGGGCATGGTCTTCTGCGTGCGGACCATCCCGACCGAGCCGCGGCTGAGCCTGGTGCTGCAACTCGGGGACTCAAGCGCCTTCGGTCGCGGCGCCACCACCGCGGACACCATCGCCTACGGCGCCGAGATGCTGCAGCGCTTCCCCGTCGACTGGGCCGCCGCCGGCATCGGCGAAGACGACCTCAACGGGCTCGCCGAGGTCATCATGCGACTCCTGACATCGCTGTTGCAGCACCCGAGCCGGCAGACGCAGGACGAAGCCCGGCTCCGCGCCCTCCTCGACCGCTGGCTGGCCCCCGCGATCAACAAGGTATGAGGTCCCCCCCCGGAGCCTCGCCATTGGCCGCGTGCCCAGTCGGAGTCGCCGCCGTAACCGCCGCCGACGTGGCTAGCGAGAGGCGGAAGAGGACGGAGCGAGGGTGCGGTTCAGCAGCGTCACAGTGCCGCGGTCGCCGTCGACCCGGACCCGGTCGCCGGTGCAGAGCACGCGGGTGGCGCCCTGGGTGTTGACCACGCAGGGCAGGCCGTACTCGCGGGCGACGACGGCGCCGTGGGAGACCGAGCTGCCGATGTCGGTGACGAGCGCGGCGATCAGGGTGAAGTACGGCGTCCAGCCGACGTCCGTCACGGGCGCGACCAGGACCTCGCCGGGATGCAGTTCCCGGGCCTGCGCGACCGTCGTCGCGACCCGGACGGTCCCCTCCACGACCCCGCCGCACGCGGGACGGCCGACGATCACCCCGTCCTCGATGCCCTCCGGGGGCTTGGGCCGGGTCGGAACGGGCTTGCCGACGGAGACGTCCGGGAACTCGAGCCGGGCTTGGAACGGAAGCGCCGACCGCCGCGCCGCGGCACGGTCGATCAGGTCCCGGACGTCTCCGGTACCCACCAGTGCCGGCAGCTCCGACCTGTCGAAGAAGAACACCAGGTCCGCATCGGGCAGTCGCCCGGCTGCAGCCAACCGCTCGCCCAGCAGGCGGTAGCCGCGGCTGAGCAGGTAGGCGACCATGACCATCCGAGACTTGGTCGCCTCACGTCCGCGTGCCCCGGCCTGCGCCATGCGGGCCATCGCCCGCACCGTCCGGGAAACGCCTTCCTGCGGCGGTGCCGGAGTCGGGCGGACGGCGTCGCCGGCGTTCAGGCGGGCACGGAGCATGGCCTGCATGATCGTGCCGAGACCGTCGGGGTCGTCCCGCCATGACCGGTCCCGCATGCACAGCTCCCGGTAGCCCCGGTGGCCATGGCGCCGCAGAAACTCGTGGAATGCGCGACTGATCGGACCGGTGCCTCCGGTCAGCCAGGTCACGGCCTCGGCGGCATCCCGTTCGAGGAACGCCTCGGCCGCCGCCGGGTCCCCGGCCAGGCGGCCCACCACGTCGTCCAGCTGCTCCAGCATGACGGCGCTCTCGACGTCGGCGGCCCCGGCCATCATCGCGGCGGCCCGGGAGCGGCCCTCGTCCTCACTCCGGCCCGCACGGGTCGCTTCGCGCATCACCGTCTGTTCGAGCACGTTCGCGGCGACGGCGGACCGCGAGGAGGACCGGACGTGGGTGAGCGTGGCCTCGTTGTAGAGCTCGATCCCCGCGTCGAGCTCGGCGAGCAGGGCCGCCGGCTCCGCCGCGGACGGCGCCTCGAAGCGGGCCAGTTCCCGGTCCAGACGGCGGATCGCGTGCCCTGCCGAGAGCGCGAAGGCCGTGAGCCGGACGGTGTTGACCAGGCGGCGGGCGAACGGCTTCGGCGGCTTCGGCACCAGCTCGTCCACGACCCTGCCCGCGATCGAGAGCGAGTACTGCTCAAGGGAGTTGCCGAGGATGCCCGAGCTCAGAGCCGTGCCTTCGGTCATGTTGAGGAACAGGTGACCTGAGAAGTAGCCCAGCTGCAGCCAGCGGTCCTCCCGGTAGGTTTCCTGGAAACCGGCGGCGACCTGGACCAGCTGCATCGCGTACTCGATCGCCCGGCCGCTGACGGACGCGGTGAGCGGGCAGAAGGCACCCGGCATCATCTCGCCGATGTTGCACCGGGTGTAGACGTGGTCCTCGCCCGCGACCGTGGTGTCCATCTCGCTCAGGTCCCCGGGCAGGGTGGTGATCGGCCGTGCCTGCAGCCAGCGGATCTCGCCGGTCCGGTCGATCGCCCACTCGAGGTCCAGGGGCATCTCCCACCGCGCCTCCGCGGCGCGCGCGCCGGCGACGACGGCCATGACCTCGTCATCGGTGAGCGCCGGACTCGACGCGATCTGCCGATCCATGATCTTCCCGGCGCGGTCGACCTCGTAGTGGTCCGAGCTCGCGGAGCCGTCGACCAGCGACTCTCCCAACCCGGGAACCGCGTCGACCACGCAGATGTCGCGCCGTCCGCTGGCCGGATCCGCGGTGAACACGACACCGGCGGCGCGCGCGTCGACCATTTTCTGGACCACGAGGTGCATCGGGCCGGCCACCCCGGCGCCGGGCCGGTAGGCGGCTGCTCGCTCCGTGGACGCCCCGGCCGCACAATGCCGGATCGCGGCGAGGAGTTCGTCGTACCCGTTCACGTCCAGGACCGTCTCGTACTGGCCGGCGAAGGAACTTTCGAGGCCGTCCTCGCCCGAAGCCGAAGAACGCACCGCGACCGCCCCGGCCGAGGCGGCCATCCGGGCGTGGCGCGCTTCGAGATCGGCGGGAAGGCCGCCGGCGTCGGCGTTCGCGATGATAAAGGCGGCGGGCACCGGGAAACCGGCGGCGGCCAGCTTCGCGAGGCCGAAAGCCTTCCCGCCGTACCTCGCGTCGATGACGTCCGACAACTCGACGAGCTCACTTCGCGGCTGCTGCACGGCAGTTACGTTACACTTTGCTCGGAAATGAACAACCCCACCGGAAGGCCGCGTGACGCCCGCATCGACGGCGCCGTCCTGGACGCCGCCGCCGAACTCCTGACGGAGGTCGGCTACGCCGAATTGACCGTGGCCGCCGTCGCCGACCGCGCCGGCACGTCCCGGCCCGCCGTCTATCGACGCTGGCCCGGCAAAGCCCACCTCATACACGAGGCGACCTTCCGGGACAGCGTCACCACCGGCCCCCTGCGGACCGGCTCGTTCGCCGAAGACCTGCGCGAACTGGTGCGGCGGATCGCGGAACTCCTGACCACCCCACTGGCCCGAATCGCCGTCCCCGGCCTGCTGGCCGAAGCCGCGACCGACCCGGTCCTCCACCGGCGCATCCTCGAGCGGTTCTCCGCCGAGGGCTGGCGCGGCCTGGACGCCGACCTCGCCGCGGCCGTCGAGCGCGGAGAACTGGACGCCGATGTCGACACGGTCGTGATCCTGGAGATGATCATCGGCTCCGCCCTGGCCGCGATGCTGATCAGAGGGCCTGACGGCCTCACCGCGGACTGGGTCGACAAGACCGCCCGCATCCTCCTCAACGGTGTGAGGCCCGCGGATCGTCCGGCAACATCCTGACGATCTCCGAACAATCGCTACCAGGATCTTCGGTGAGAGCCCGCAGGACCGGTGCGCGGTGCGGTCGCGGATGGGCATCCTGGCACCGCGGGCAGGGCGTGCTGGGCCTCGACGAGATCCAAGATCCCTAGACCGGAGCTAGTGGACGCCACATCAGGGGGCAGTGTGGCTCGTGGGGTGTCGGGTACCTCGGCGTACTGCTGCGGGGGCGGGTCCGGAAACCGTCCCGCCAGGGGGACGACTAGGACTGGTTGTAGCTGAAGAGCGTGCCCCGGATGAGCAGTTTCACGGCGCTCACCGTGGCGTGGTAATCGCTTGGTGAGGCGGCTGCGTGGGTGTACAGGCCCCGCATGAGCGCCAAGATCGCGGCTGAGGCGTTCTCGACGTCCACGCCGGGCCCCAGTCCGCCCTCCCGATCGGCTTGCTCGATGATGCCGACCATCACATCATTGAACGAGGCGTAGATCGTGTCGCTCTCCTCGGCGAGATGGAGGTGCGCGGCGCTCTCCGCCCGGATCGCGCGGTCGAACGCCGCAGCGTACGGGTACTCGTGCATCAGCTGATCGCTCTCGTCGAACACGGCCATCAGCTTGTCCATGACGCCGTCGGCCCCGTCCGCCGCGGCGGACAGCCGGGGGACCGTGATCCTGGAGATCTCGACGAACGTGGCCTTGATCAGCTCGGACTTGGTGGGGAAGTAGTGGTACAGGCTGCCGCTGGTCATCGCGGCGGCACGAGCGATCTCGCGGATGGTCGCGCGAGAATAGCCGACCTCTGCCACGCACCGCATGGTGGCCTCGATAATGCGCTGCCGGGTCTCCTCGCCCCTGGCGCCGGCCGGCCGGCCGAGAATCGGCCGACTGACCGACATGGCTGTCTCCTGGAAGCTCGGCTGATGAGTCTCGATCCAAGCTTCTCATGCCTGGGAGGCCCGGGCTCCAACCGCCGAGGCGCTGGACGGAGGTGATCGGGGCCGCCGAGGTGTAGTGATCATGGGCGGCGCTGATCGACCGGGTCGCTCAGTGCTCACGGGTCGTGCCTGGGGAAGTCCGTCCGCCCTACCGGGACGATGACCGGTCGTCAGCTTGCGGTGAGGCCGTTGTCCAGGGTGTAGATGGCCCCGGTCACCGAGCGGGCATCGTCGGAGGCGAGGAACGAGAACAGGGCTGCGACCTCTTCCGGCTCTGCCAAGCCGCGCATTCCGGCCATGCGGCGCGCCAGGTCGCCATCGATGTCGGGCGGGAACGTCGTCTCCGATGCGATGTTGGTGTTGGTTCCCGCCGGAGCGATGGCGTTGATTCGCAGCGGCGTCTTCAGGAACTCGACGGCGAGCGACCGGGTGAGCTGTACTAGCCCGCCCTTGCTCATGCAGTAGGCGGCAGAGTACGGCACGCCCTGGAGACCGGCGTTGGATGCGATGTTCACGATGTTGCCGCCGCTCTCCAAAAGGTGGGGAATGGCGGCCTGGGCCAGGAAGAAGCAGGCGTCGAGATTGACGGCCATCACCCGCCGGTACTGCTGAAGGGCCATCTTCGCGGTGTGCTCGGCCACGTAGATGCCGGCGACGTTGCCCAGCACGTCCAGCCGCCCGAGTTCGCGGACGCACGCGGTCACGGCCTCGGCGCACGCATCCGGGTCGCCGACGTCGGACCGGCGGACGACCACCGTGCCCGTCGCGAGCGCCCGCGTCTCTGCCAGGCCGCTCTCATTGACGTCGAGGGCGAGCACCGATGCGCCCTCGCCGGCGAGCCGGATGGTGACGGCCCTGCCGATGCCGGATGCGGCGCCGGTGATGAGCGCGACCTTGCCTTCGAACGGCGCTGTCATTGCCGCCGCTTCTCCTTCGTGCCGTAGGTCGGGGCCGTCGATGCCCCGGATCGGCGCCCTCCAGCCTTGACGCGATCGTTAGAGAGGAACATACTCCGCTGTGAGAGTCAAATTCTCGCCATCGACACTGGCGTTGTCGGGCGATGCTGCGCCTCTTCTGGGATCGCGAAGACGGAACCTGCGGGGGGCGGGGCGTGGCGCGCCCGGGGCTTGAGGGTCGTCGCCGGCCAGGACCCGGAACTCCGGGCCCGGGGGCCGTGGTGCCAGTGGGTCGCTGAGCCGTCCGGTACGTGAACACAGGCCTTGACAGGGTCATGATGTGACATCGATCATAAATTGATCGCTTGATTGATTCGTGCCATCGAAAGCGGGCGGGGTCGTACCCCGAAAGGAGATGAGATGGTGCAGCAGACCGCACGACCGGGCGAGTGGGTCGACACGGCGTTGAGCCTCGCGGACATCGGCGCCGACAAGTTCGGCTCGAAGGTGCCCACCGATCGCTACACCTGCCGGGAGTTCCAGGAGCGCGAGCGGGAACTGATCTGGATGCGGAGCTGGCAGATCGTCGGGAGGGTCGGCGAACTGCCCAAGTCCGGTGACTGGAAGACCTACCGGCTCTTCGACCAGTCCTACATCATCGTCCGCGGGAAGGACGGCGTGCTCCGCGGGTTCGTCAACGCCTGCCGGCACCGCGGAAACCTGATCTGCCAGGGCGAGAAGGGAAACACCAGGCGGTTCCTGTGCCAGTACCACCTGTGGTCGTACGACCTCGACGGGAAACTGCGCGGCGTCCTGCGGGAGAAGGTCCAGGGGCCGATCGACAAGGACGACAACTCGCTTCTCCAGGTGGCGGTCGACACCTTCGCGGGCTTCATCTTCCTCAACCCCGACCCGGACGCCGAGCCGCTGTCCGACTACCTCGGCGAGGAGGTGGTCGAGCTTCTGGCGCCCTACCGCCTCGACGAGATGACCACGGTGATGGACGTCCGTGAGGCCCTGGACTGCAACTGGAAGGTCGTCATGGACGCTTTCCAGGAGGGCTACCACGTCTCCGGCGTGCACCCGCAGCTGCTCAACCAGATCGACATCGACCCGACCAAGAGCCGCTACCTCTTCTTCGACGAGCACAGCGTGGCCTGCGCGCCCTTCGACGTGGCGAACGCCGAGAACTTCGGTCCCGAGCAGCACGTCGAGGGAATCCGGGGCCTGCAGGAGACCTTCCCGTCACTTCCGATGGTCCTGCCGCGTTTCGATGAGCTCGTCGCCGCCCACCGGGACGAGAACGGGAAACTGGAATTCCCGGAGGGCGTCACCGCTCGGACGATCCTGCAGCAGGCCACCCGCGACACGTTCTCTGGTCTGGGCATGGACGTGAGCGCGTTGACCGACGCGCAGATGAGCGACAACCACGGCTGGACGCTCTTCCCGAACTTCTTCATGACGATCCGCGCCGGCGAGTGCCACGTCATCATGGCGATGCCGCACCCCAGCGGCGACCCCAACAAGTGCGTCTGGCACGTGAGCAGCTACATGTGGCTGCCCGAGGAACTGGCGGACCAGTTCCGGGCCGAACTGGTCGACGTCACCGAGCCGGGAAGCCACGAGTACTTCCTCGCCCTCCAGCAGGACTACGAGCAGATGCAGCGCCAGCAGGCGGGCCTGCGCAACAAGCGGCTCGATCACCTCTCCCTGGTGAAGGAGGAGATCGTCGTCGCCCACTTCCATTCCGTGGTGGACCGCCATCTCGCGGCCACGGCGCGATCCTGAAAGGCGGCGGACCGTTGGCTCATCGAGAGATCGGCGACGTCATCGACGACTACACCGGGAATTCGCGCGCGGTTCTGGAATACGCCTCGACCACCAAGCGCGTCGTCGACGGCGCCAAGCGGCCCGGTTTCTCCGCCGCGGACTGGGCGCCGCTCGCCGCGCTGGTCGCGGTCGGCGAGTTCGAGCGCGTCGGCAACTTCAAAGAGGTAATGACCTGGGACGAGTACGTCGACTTCCTGACGGGCTGGGCGCCGTCCGCCGAGTGGGAGTGCTCGTTCAAGCGCCTCACCGAGAGTGGGAACCTGGTCTTCCTCGAACTGGAGGAGCGAAGCACTTTCGGGGACTACAAGAACGTCGTCAACTCGGTATCGGTCTACGACTTCAACGGCGCCGGCAAGATCCGGCACATCGACGTGTACCTCCAGATGGCGCTGCCTGCGATCGAGATCCTCCAGAGCTACGAAGGCATAACCATCACCGAATGAGCGGGCCTCCCGCCCCCGGGATCACGCGGCGGGAGCACAGCCCTCGGCGAAGGTGGTCCGGCCAGCGGCCGGGCAACCTTCACCGTTTCCGACGGGGGCCGTCGGAGGCGGGAACCGCTGCCCCCGTCACCCCGCCCCACCGGCCGGCCCCGCCGCGCATGCGCGACGGGGCCGAAACGCAAAGCCATGACCGGTCTTTCGATCAGGGCGCCGGCCTTCCGCCATCCCCAGCGGCGTGGGGGCCCGCTCAGCCGGCGGCGGTGGCGGCGATGAGTTGCATGACGCGGAGCTTCGGCTGTGGGTCCATCTGCATGGCGTCCGACATGGTCAGCCGGCCGTCCGTGGCCGCCGCGCCGAAGCTCGCGATAACGGCCTTCGGGTCGCCTTCGAGTTCGTACACGGCGAGGTAGGGGTCCCCTTCCTCGGTGGGGGCGTAGCGGCGGGCCGCGACCACCCCGTCGAGCGCCAAGAGCTCCGGGAGGTGGACCTCGTCGTACCAGCGGTTGAACTCGTCGACCACGTCGGGGTTTGCCGGCCGGCTCTCGACGAGCAGGATGCTTGTCGCCATCTTTCCCTCCACTGTCCCGGAATCCATCGGCGCCTCCGATCCGCAGAATCGTGTCCAGGCGGGGTTCCGCCGCCTGCGCAGACCCCTCGGCCCAGTTCACGCTCGTGGTGAGAATGACATTCTCGCTTGTGGCAAGTAAGAGTCTCGAAGAAGAGATGTGTCCGGCGGAGATGGCGAGCATGGCTTGAAAGCTACGATGTCATACGCGAGAATCAAGTTCTCGTGAACCTCGTCATGATCCTTGAGATGGCCGCATCGGCCGGTGACCGGACGGCGGTGACCTCCGGTGGGCGCTCGCTGACCGCCTCCCGCCTGCTGCGCCTGGCCCACGCCGCCGCCCGCCGGTTCCGGCGTCACCCCGCCGTCCTGTACCCGGCGGAGAGTCACCTCGCCTATCCGGTCGCGCTGTTCGGCGCGGCCGTGGCCGGCGTGCCCTTCGTCCCCCTCAACTACCGGCTGGGCGAGCGCCAGCTGGGCGAGCTGCGGTCCCGGCACCCCGGTGCCCTGGTGCTTCAGCCCGCCGCCCTCGACTCCTTCCTCGACGAGACCGAGGCGGCCTCCGAGGGACCGACCGACCGGGCGGAGGCCCCCGGGAACGACCGTGACTCGGTCGCGGTGCTGCTCTACACCAGCGGGACGACCGCCGCGCCCAAGTCGGCCGTCCTGCGGCACCGGCACCTGCTCGCCTACGTGCTGAACACCCTCGAATTCGGCTCCGCCGCACCGGAGGAGGCCGCCCTCGTCGCGGTCCCGCCGTACCATGTCGCGGGCCTGGCGAACCTGTTGACGAACCTCTACACGGGACGCCGGGTGGTGTACATGCCCGCGTTCGACGCCCGGGAATGGCTGGAGACCGTCCGGCGCGAGCGGGTCACCCACGCGCTGGTGGTGCCGACGATGCTGGCGCGGATCGTGGCCGAGGTGGCCGGCGGCGACGCCGGGACGCCGACGCTGCGCAACCTGGCCTACGGCGGAGCGCGGACCCCGATGCCCGTCCTGGAGCAGGCGCTGCGGATCTTCCCGGAGACGGGGTTCGTCAACGCCTACGGGCTGACCGAGACAGCGTCCTCCGTTGCCGTCCTCGGCCCGGACGACCACCGCGCGGCCCTCGCCGCGACCGATGCGCGAATCCGGGCGCGGCTCGGGTCGGTGGGCCGTGCCCTGCCCGGCGTCGAGTTCCAGATCCGCTCCGACGACGGCGAACCCCTTGAGGCGGGCAGGAGCGGATCGGTGTTCGTGCGAGGCGAGCAGATCTCCGGCGAGTACGGCGGGAAGAGCGCCCTGGACGCCGACGGCTGGTTCGCCACCCGCGACCGGGGACGGCTGGACGACGAGGGCTACCTGTTCATCGAGGGACGCGCCGACGACACCATCATCCGGGGCGGCGAGAACATCGCCCCCGCCGAAATCGAGGATGTGCTGCTGGCCCACTCTGGCATCACCGAGGCGGCGGTGATCGGTGTGCCCGACGCGGAGTGGGGGCAGCGGCTCGTCGCGGTCGTCGTCGGCGAAGGCGACCCCGTGGAGATCAAGCGGTGGGTTCGCGAGCGGCTGCGCTCCTCCAAGACGCCCGACGAGATCGTGTTCCGCGCCGAACTGCCGAAGACCGACACCGGCAAGCTGCTGCGCCGCGTCCTGTTGGGGGAACTGGACGACGCCCGTGCCTGACCTGGGGCGCCCGTGGTCGTCGCTGGGCCGTCCGGGGGGCCGCATCAGCGGCACGTCCCCAAGAGCTAACGAGAATGTGACTCCCGACTAGGGCAGGGTGACTCCCACAGCGCAGAAGTCCCAGACCTCATCCGCGGCGAGCGGATGCGATTCCCCGCCTTCGACGAGCCCATTGGACTGGGCCACGAACATGACCGTCTGCATCATGAGGGCTGCCACGCGGCGCGGCTTGACGCCCGGACGCAGCCTCCCCGCGTCTTCGGCCTGCGCCAGCAGTTCGGTGAAAAGCGCGAGCAGCGGAGCATGGGCGGTCTTCACTTCGGCCGGGTGGGAGATCAACAGCTGCGGGGCGAAGTCGGTGAACAGCGGACGCTGGGCGCGCGGGTCGGGACGCGACAGCTCGAACAGCAACTGAACGGCGACCTTGAGGCGGTCCAGGGGGTCGGACTGGCCCGCGGAGGCGGCGCGGATCTGGTCGGCCGCCCTGCGCAGGGCGTCCTCGAAGAGAGCGAGCAGCAACTCGCGCTTGCCGTCGAAGTGCTGGTAGAAGCTGCGCAGCGACTGGCGGGAGCGGTCGACGACCTCCTGCACGGTGAAGTCGGTGGTGTTCTTCTCCGTGATGATCGCCTGCGCCGCATCGAGAAACCGCTCGACGCGCTGTTCGGCCCGCAGCTTGGCGGCCTTGGTGGACCGCTCGACCGCGCGCCGCTTCCAGGCGGGCTCCCCGGCGGGCGCGCTCACGGGCGGATAAGCCTTTTCTGCCATGCCGAGAACCTTACTGCACGATTTCGGGACGAACCTGCAACCCTCTCGCCCTGGCCTTGAGCATTGGGAGATTCTCACTGTTCATGGCGAGAATGCCGTGCTGCCGGGATCACTGGGCGAAGACCTTCCCGCCTTTCATCACGAACCGCACGTCCTGCGTGAGGGTGATGTCCTGCAACGGGTCGCCGGGGACGGCGATGACATCGGCCAGCAGCCCCTCGGCGAGCCGTCCGCGGTCGGTGACGCCGATCAGCTCGGCCGCCGTCACGGTCGCGGCCCGCAGCACCGCGAGCGGGCTCATTCCGCGTTCCACGAGCGCGACCAGCTCGCTCGCGTTCTTGCCGTGCGGGATGGCCGGGGCATCGGTTCCGACAGCGATCTTCACTCCGGCCTTGTAGGCGGCCAGCACCGAAGTACGGGCGCGCGGGAACATCTCGGCCGCCTTGGCGCGCAGCTCGGGCGCGGCCTTGGAGACGTCCATTCCGTCGGTCAGGTACGTGGTGGGGACGAGGAACGTCCCGTTCTCGACCATCATCTGGATCGCGTCGTCGTCGATGAGGAAACCGTGCTCGATGCAGTCGATCCCCGCCTCGACGGCAGCCCGGACGGCGTCCGCTCCGTGGGTGTGCGCCGCGACCCGCAGGCCGCGCCGGTGCGCCTCGTCCACGATCGCGCGGAGTTCCTCGTCGGAGTAGTGCTGCGCGCCGGGCAGGCCGGTGTGCGACATGACACCGCCCGAGCAGCAGACCTTGATCAGCTGCGCGCCGTGCTTGATCTGGTACCGGACGGCTTTGCGGATCTCGTCGACGCCGTTGGCGATGCCCTCCTCCACCGACAGCTCCATGACGCCGGGCGCGAACGCCGCGAACATCGTCGGGTCGAGGTGCCCGCCGGTCGGGGTGATGGCGTGTCCGGCCGGCACGATCCGGGGGCCGTCGATCCAGCCGGCGTCGATGGCCTTGGCGAGCGCGACGTCCAGCAGGTAGCCGCCGGTCTTCACGAAGAGCCCCAGGTTCCGGACGGTGGTGAAGCCCGCCCGCAGCGTGCGCCGGGCGTTTCCGACCGCGCGCAGCATCCGCAGCGGCGGGTCGTCCTGGACGGGCGAGCGCGTGGCGTGCTCGCCGCGCCCGCCCATGAGGAGGTTGACCTCCATGTCCATCAGTCCTGGAAGCAGGACCGAATCCCCGAGGTCCAGGACGTCGCCGCGCGGGGGGCCGCCGACACCGGCGATCCTGTCCTCCTCCACCCGCAGGACCCCCGGCCGGACGACCTCGCCCGCGTCGGGGTCGAACAGCCCGGCGGCCTTGAGCGTCAGCATCTGACCACGGGCTCCACGACAAGGTCCAGGTAGGCCGCACCGCTGTCGGGGACGCGGGCCTGCTTCCACACCTCGACCGGAAACGACACCATGACCAGCGACTGCATGAGGTGAAGCAGCGTGCACGCGTCCTCTGGGAGCGCGTTCCACGGGAAGGTGTCGATGTAGGTGATCGCGTCCTCCAGCCGCCCGAAGGCGGCCTCGTAGAAGGCCTGCATCTCCTCCATCGAGCTGTCCAGGCGCTTGGCGTACCGCTCGGGTTCGGTCGCGAGCGCCCAGTCCGCGTATGGCTCGAGGTCGGCGAAGTCAGCGGGAAGCGGCATCGTGGTACTCCTTGACGTGGTCACTCGCGACCTTGTGCAGGTTGCGTAGGAGGATCTCCTGGTCGTTGAGGGGGAACTCGGTCACGGCGCGGCTCTTGAGCATGCTCTGAGTGGCCTCCAAGGTGTTGCCGTCCTGGAGCGCGTACTCCTTGAACGTCACCGCCGCGAGTTCTTGGGCCAGTCGCTGGCGGGCGCCTTGCGGCGGGACGAAGTACAAGCTGGACTCGAAGATGTGCCGGTCCACTGCGGTCGGCCAGTAGTGGTACGTGAGGTACCAGCCGGGTGCCCACACGAGCAGCATGAAGTTCGGGAAGAAGACGAACGAGTCGGTTCCCCATGCGTGGTGGCCGGCGGGGTTGAGGCCCGGAGGGAGCGGGTCGAGCCCTTCGATGTCAGGACGGTCCCAAGGGCCGAACAGGCCGCTGCGCAGCGCGCGCTCGATGGGCTTGACCATGCCCGGGTCCTTCGGCGGTGCCATGCCGCCCCACGACGAGATCATCGAGTGCGGGCCCTCCAGCTGGTAGTGCAGCGCCTCGAAACCGACCTTGATCAGCTTGGTCGCCTCGCCCTCGACGGCCTGTTTCTGGTGCAGGACGGGCGCGTGGTAGAACTCGGCGAACGCGTCGATGAACAGCTTCCAGTTGCTGCCGATCTCGGCCTTGTAGGTGTAGACCTCGGTCATCTCGTGGAAGGGGTAACCCTCCAGGCCCTTGGACAGCTTGCCGAGATAGTCGGCCAGCGGCTGCGCGTCCGGGTCGAGATTGACGAAGACGAATCCCTCCCAGGTTTCGCAACGCACCTGCTTGAGGCCGTAGTCGCCCTTGTCGACGCCGAAGAACTCCTCCTCCTGCTGGATGAAGGTCAGCTCGCCCTTCAGGTTGTAGCGCCAGGCGTGATACTTGCAGGTGAACTGGCGGCAGGTGCCCTTGACCTCTTCGCCGGGGTAGTCGTTCCACACCAGCTTGTTGCCGCGGTGGCGGCACATGTTGTGGAAGGCGCGGATCTGCTTGTCCTCGCTCCGGACGACGACCACCGAGGTGTCGGCGACGGCGAGTTCCTTGGTGAAGTAGCTGCCTACCCGGGGCAACCGCTCGACCCGGCCGACGTTCAGCCAGGTCCGCTTGAAGATGGCCTCGCGCTCGGCCTCGTAGTGGGCGGGGTCGATCGAGTCGGTGTAGTCGACGGGATCCGTACCGAGCTCGGGATAGTGCTCGGTCCAGCTCCCGGCGTCGGGCTTCGCGAAGTGCGGCACGGGGATCTACCTCTCCTTGTCGGGTTCGACGCCGAAGGTGTTGAAGGCCATCGCCAGCAGGCTGTAGGTGCCGACCGTGAACACGAGGTCCATGAGCTGCCGCTCGCTGAGGTGCTCGCCTAGCGCGGCCCACGTCCGGTCGGAGACCGTCGATTCGCGGTGCAGCTCGTCGACGGCGGCGAGGACCGCGGCCTCCAGCGCGTCGTCGGCCTCGCCGCGCCCGGCGGCCTCTATCTCGTCCTCGGACAAGCCGGCCTGTGCGGCGATCTTCAGGTGCTCCGCCCACTCGTAGGCGCAGTCGCGCAACCGCGCGACCCGCAGGATCGCCAGCTCGCGCAGCCGCGCCGGCAGCGTCGAGCGCATCAGCAGGTGCGCGCTGAAGGGAAGGAACTTCCGCGTCAGGCGCGGGTGACGCACGAGGGTGGCCAGCGCGTTGCCGGCGCCGCGCGGGTCGAGGCGGTCCTCCGGCAGCATGACCGCCAGTGCGTCGCGCTCCGTCGGGCCCCACTGGTCTTCCGGCAGCGGCGGCAGGCGCATGGGCTCCCCCATCGTGTGAGAATCTGATTCTCAAATCTGATTCTTAGATTCTCACAGCCCGACCCTGGCGTCAAACGTCCGATGCCTGTCCTGCGGAACCTTGATTCTCCGAAAATGAGAGGCTACTTTCCTCACAGCAAGAACAGGTGATCAGGAGGTCGTCGATCACCTGTTCCGCCAGTGCTCGGGGGACACCACCGAGGAGGAGACCCGTGAAACCGTTGAGGACGGTCGCCGCCCTTGCGGCGGTCGCCATGCTGGCCGCCGGCTGCGGCCGCAGTGGCACCGGCGGCGAGGAGACGTCCGGGGAAGGCGCCCAGAAGCAGGCCGTATCGGCCGACTTCGGTGACCTGACGGACGTCTGCGGGCCGGGGAATCCGGCGAAGTCGCCCGCCCAGGGCGTCACCAAGGACGAGATCAAAGTCGGCGTCTTCAGCGATGTGGGCTTTACCAAGAACCCCGAATTGGTGAACACCGCGAAGGTGTTCACGTCCTGGTGCAACGAGCTGGGCGGCATCAAGGGCCGCAAGCTCGTTCCCAACATCCGGGACGCCAAGTTCATGGAGGTCCGGCAGCGGATGCTCGAATCCTGCAAGGAGGACTTCGCGCTCGTCGGCGGCAGCGCCGGGCTCGACGGCATGGGCGTCAAGGAGCGGCTCTCCTGCCTGCTCCCGGACTTCCCGGCGCAGCAGAGCATGACCGCGAGCAACGGCTCCGACCTGCAGCTCAACCTGACGGGCGGCTCCTCCTACAACCCGTACCAGGGCTACTGGGAATGGCTGGTCAAGGACGCCTACCCCGGGTCCAGGGGATCCGTCAGCATCATCGCGGGCGACTCTCCCGTCACCAAGGTCCTCAGCGGCCAGGCCCAGGAATCGTTCAAGGCGATGGGCGCGAACATGGTCTACAGCGACCTTTACCCGACCCAGGGCGTCTCGGACTGGACGCCCTACGCCCAGGCCGTCAAGAGCAAGGGCGTCAAGGGACTCGTCTGGTACGGGGACTTCCGAAGCCTGGCCACCTTCGAGCAGGCCCTCACGAACAGCGGCTACAAGCTCGACTGGATCGACGCGAACAGCAACGCCTACCAGCCCGCGTTCATCCAGCTGCTCGGCCCGGCCGCGAAGTTCCAGAACAACCTCGCCGACCTCGGCGGCATCCATCCCCTGGAGGCCGCGTCGAGCAATCCCGCGACCCAGCGGGCCAAGGACCTGTTCGAGAAGTACGCCCCCGAGGCGGACCTCACCCTCAACGGACTGCACAGCCTGTCGGCGTGGCTGCTGTTCGCCAAGGCGGCCGGAACCTGCGGGGACGACCTGACCCGCAAGTGCGTCTACGAGGCGGCGCGCAAGGAGAAGGCGTGGACCGGGGGCGGCCTCCAGGCCCCGATCGACCTGTCCAGGAAGGACGTCCCGCTGGACTGCTTCAACGTCGTGCAGGCCACCCCGGACGGCTGGAGGCCCGCCGACTTCAAGCCCGACAAGGGCGCCTACCGCTGCGGCGCGCCCACGTACGAGTACACCGGCGACTACGGGAAGCCGATGACCCTCGCCGACGTCGGTAAGAGCATGAGCGACGTCAAGTAATGGAGCAGTTCCTCGCCTTCGGGGTGGTCGGCCTCAGCACGGCCGCGATCTACGCGGTCATCAGCAGCGGGCTGGTACTGACCTACGTCACCACGGGCGTGTTCAACTTCGCCCACGGTGCCGCGGGCATGCTGGCGGCCTTCACCTACTGGCAGCTGACCGTCGGCTGGGGCGTGCCGGTCCCGGTCGCCCTGGCCGCGGTCCTGCTGGTGCTCGCCCCCGCCTTCGGGCTCCTCGTCGAGCGGTTCCTGCTGCGTCCCATCCAGCACCTGGGCGAGGCGGAGCGGATGGTGATGATGGTGGCGCTGCTGAGCGGCCTCATCGCGGTCGCCCGGTGGGTCTGGGATCCCAACGAGCCCAGGCCGCTGCCGCTGTTCTTCGCCGACCGGACGCCGTTCCGGGCGGGGCCGGTCACGGTCACCTGGCATCAGGCCCTCACCATGGTGGTCGCCGTCGCGGTCGCGGTGGGCCTCTGGGCACTGCTGAACCGGACCCGCACCGGCGCGGAGATGCGGGCGACCGTCGACGACCGGGCGCTGGCCGGGCTCACAGGGGCCGACCCGGTACGCGCCAACCGGGTCGCCTGGATCCTCGGCACCCAGCTCGCGGCGGTCGGCGGCATCCTCATCGCGCCGGCGATCGCGCTGGACGCCCAGCAGCTCTCGCTGCTGATCGTCAGCGCCTACACCGCGGCCATCTTCGGGCGGCTGCGGAGCCTGCCGCTGACCTTCCTGGGCGCGGTCGTCGTCGGCTGCATGGAGAGCTACCTGACCGGCTACCTGCCGCAGAACGACTACCTGCCGGGGCTGCGGCTGGCAGCGCCCGCGCTGCTGCTCCTCGTGGCGCTGCTGCTGTTCCCGCACCGCCGGCTGCGCGGACGGGACCGGCGCCTGGCGCGGGTGCCGCTGCCGTCGATGCGCGGGGCACTGGTGTTCGCCGGGGCGGTCGTGGTGTTCGGGGCGGTGCTGGCGACCGCCCTGAACGGCGAGGACCTCATCACCCTCGGGCCGCTGCTGCCGCTCGGCATCGTCGCGCTGTCCTACGTCCCGCTGACCGGCTACGCGGGCCAGATCTCGCTGTGCCAGCTCAGCATGGCGGGGATCGGCGCGATCGTCTGGGCGCATCTCGGCGCGGACGGGCAGCCGTGGGCCCTGGTGGCCGCGGTCCTGGTCGCCGCGGTGGCGGGGGCGCTGATCGCGGTGCCGGCGCTGCGCCTGTCGGGGGTGTACCTGGCGCTGGGCACGGCGGCCTTCGCGGTCGTCCTCGACCGGTGGCTGTTCACCCTGCCCTCCTTCGAGGTGCTCGGGGTGCGGATCGCGCTGTTCGAGCAGGGGTCGCTGGAGATGGTCGGCCCGTCGCTGTTCGGAATCCGGCTGGACGGCGAGCGTGAGCTGATCGTCTTCTCGGCGGTCTGCCTCGCCCTCGTCTCGCTCGGGGTGGCGGCACTGCGCCGCGGCCGATTCGGGCGGAGGCTGATCGCGTTGCGCGACAGCGAGGCCGCCTACGCGACGCTCGGCGGCAACCTGCTGGTCGCCAAGGTGGCGGTCTTCGCGCTGGCGGCCGGGATCGCCGGGCTCGGCGGCGCGCTCTACGGCATCCAGCTCCGCACGGTCACGGCCGAGCAGTTCAATCTCGTGGCCGGGCTGCCGCTCTTCCTGATCGCGGTGGTCGGCGGCCTCGGCGCCGTGGGAACCGGGCTGTTCACCGGGATCGGGCTCGCCGGGCCGAGCATCCTGGTCGGCCTGGCGTCCTGGACGCACAACGTCGTGGCGACGCTGCCCGCCCTGGCCGGCATCGCGCTCGGCCACAGCCCCGACGGCATCGTGGCCAGGATCAGGCGCGAGTGGGAACCGGTCGCCCGGGAGCGGGGGGTCCTGTCCGTCCTGCTGTGCGTCCTCGCGCTGGCCTGGCTGCTGCGGACCGGGGACGTCGTCGGCGGCTGGGTGCTCCTGGCCGGCGTCCTGACCGCGGCGCTCGCGCTGCGGAGTTACGCCAAGGTGCGGCGAGATCCCCCGGTCGAGCCGGATGTACCGGTCGAGTGGTGGGGCGTCCGGCGGCCCTGGCGCGCTGAGGACGGGGAGGTGCTGGCCCGTGGCATCGCTCAAGGTTGAGGGGGCGACGGTCTGCTTCGGCGGGAACGTCGCCCTGGACGGGGTCGGCTTCGCCGCCGAACGCGGGCGCGTCACCGGCCTGATCGGACCGAACGGAGCGGGCAAGAGCACGCTGTTCGACGTCGTGTCCGGGTTGCGCCGTCCCTCGTCCGGGCGGGTTCTGCTCGACGGCCGGGACGTCACCCGCCTGGGGCCCGCGCGGCGGGCCCGGCGCGGGCTCGCCCGGACGTTCCAGCGGCTGGAGCTGTTCGGCCGGCTGAGCGTCCGCGACAACCTGCTCGTCGCCGCCGAGCTGGGACCCGAGCGGCGGCACGCGGCCCGCACCGTCAGCGAGATCATCGACAGGCTCGGGCTGGCCGGCGTCGCGGACGACCTGGCCGACGCGGTGCCCACCGGCGTCGCCCGCCTGGTCGAGGTGGGGCGTGCGCTGGCCGTGCGGCCGAAACTGCTGCTCCTCGACGAACCCGCGGCCGGGCAGGACGCCGAGGAGACCGAGCGGTTCGCGGCGCTGCTGCGGTCGCTGGCCGCCGACGGGACCGCCGTCGTCCTCGTGGAGCACGACATGGGCCTGGTCATGCGCGTGTGCGACCACCTGCACGTGCTCGACCTCGGGAAGATCATCGCGGCCGGGCCGCCCGAGGCGGTCCGGCGCGACGAGACGGTCCTCGCCGCCTACCTGGGGGAATCTTGAGCCCGCTGCTCGAACTGCGTGACGTGCAGGCCGCCCACGAGCGGATCACCGTCCTGCACGGGGTGAGCCTGGGCGTCGCCGCGGGCCGGGTGACGGCGCTGCTCGGCCCCAACGGGGCCGGCAAGACGACCACGCTGCGGGTCGCCGCAGGCGTCCATCCGGCCGAGTCGGGACGGCTGCTGCTCGGCGGACGCGACATGACCGGGGCCGACCCGCGCGACCTGGCCCGCGCGGGCGTCTGCCTGATCCCCGAGGGGCGCGGCGTGTTCCCGAACCTGTCGGTCCGCGACAACCTGCTGATGATGACCTTCACCGGCCGGTCCCGCGAGGAGATCGAGGAGATCGCCTTCGCGCGCTTCCCCGTTCTCGCCATGCGTGCCTCGCAGACGGCCGGGACCCTGTCCGGCGGGGAGCAGCAGATGCTCGCCCTCGCCCGGGGACTGGCCACCGACCCCGCCGTGCTCCTGCTCGACGAGCTGTCGATGGGCCTGGCACCGCTGGTCGTCGGCCAGTTGTACGAACACGTCGCCGAGATCGCCCGGCAGGGGGTCGCCGTGCTGGTCGTCGAGCAGTTCGCCTCCGCCGTGCTCGGGATCGCCGACGAGGCGGCCGTGCTGGTGCGCGGCCGGATCGAACGCCAAGGCCGCCCGGACGACTCGCTGCGCGCCGAACTGTCCGCCCTCTACCTGGGGAGTCCCCTATGAGTTCGACCGAGACCGCATCGACCGAGCCGGGTCGCAGCGACAGCGCCCCCGACGAGGCTCGGAGGGAGGAGACGCGTGCGGACCGTTTCGTCCGGGAGCTGGCGGAGCTGAAGATCCCCGACCCGGCGGCGGGCCGGTCCGCGCTGTGGCTGCGCCTCGGCGCGGTGCTGATGGTGGCCGGCGCGGCGCTCGCCGTGGCGGCCTACCTCCTCGCGCACGGCACTCGCGACCCGCTGCTGCAGCGGGACGCCATCACGCTCGGCCTCGGCGGCGTCACCGCGGCCGTCTGCGGGTCCGCGCTGTTCCTGCGCTACTCGCTGACCGGGTTCCTGCGTTTCTGGATGGCCCGGCAGTCCTACGACATCGCCCAGCTCGCCGAGCGCCTGCTCGACAGGGACGTCCGTCGATGACCGCCGCGGCACCGCGCACCGGCGGCCGGCTCGCCGCCGCCGGCGCTGCCGTGCTCGCGCGGCCGCCGCCGCAGCCTAGTGAGGAGCCGCCCGAACGGCGGAGCAAGGGGCGTCCTCCGATCATCCCGGTCAGGTTCGACGCAGGGGCGAGCAAGGACGGCGCGTCCGTGGCGTCCGGACGAAGTTCGCCGTCGCTTCGAGGGCGTCACGGCGCAGCCCGTCCGCGTCGGGATGCACCCCCAGTTCCACCGCGACACCGGAACGCGCCGCGCGGGCCGTGAACGCCAGCGAGTCGTCCAGCAGGGGATCGGTGCCCGCCACGCGCAGCTGGATGGGCGGTAGCCCGTGCAGGTTGGCGAAGAGCGGGCTCACCAGCGGTTCGGTCGGCGCCGTCCCGGCGGTGTACCGCGCCACGTACCGCCGCAGCTCGGTGAGGTCGAACGACGGCTCGGCGGACGCGTTGAGCTGGAGGCTCTGCGCCTGCAGGGTCATGTCGAGCAGAGCCGAGTGCAGGGCCGCGCACCACGGCATCTCCGCCGCCGAGTCGCGCAGCCGAACCAGCAGCGCGACCGCCAGCCCCGCGCCCAGCCGTTCGCCCACCACCGCCACCGGACCCAGCTTCCGGCAGTACTCGTAGGCGGAGTGGACGTCGTTCAGCGCGTCCGGGAACACCGGTCGGTAACGCGCGCACACCACCCTGGCTCCCGCCCGCCGGGCGAGGCGCCCGGCCAGATCCAGGACCGAGTCAGGACCGCAGTGCGGGTATCGGTCGCCGTGCAGGTACAGCACCACCGTCCCGGTGGACACGGTCGGCTGGACGAGCGGGCCCACCGGGCTCTCTTCCGTCCATGTCTCACCGGCCACGAGCCATCACCCTTTCCGCCGCTTCCCAGTGCTCGTCCGCCACCCAGAGCCGGGCGAAAGCCCGTGCGGCCTCCTGCGCGGGGACGGCGCCGGAGGTGACATGCTTGATCTCCTGCGCCGACCGGGCCGCCAATGACCGGGCCAGCTCCCGCCAGCCCGTCTCGAACGCCTCCCGGGGGAGCACCTCGTCCACCAGCCCGAGGCTGTGCGCCTGCGCGGCGTCCAGAGTCCGGCCGGTGCCCGCCAGCAGCAGCGCCCGACCCCGGCCCACCAGCGCCGCCAGCCGCTCCGCGCCACCCCAGGCGGGCATGATCGCCAGCCGGGACTGGTTGAACCCGATCTTGATGTCGTCGGCCGCCACCCGGATGTCGGCGGCCACCGCGACCTCGGCGCCGCCCCCCAGCGCATGGCCGTTCAGCGCGGCGATCACCGGGCCGGGGAAGCCGGCGAGCCGGTCGCAGATGCCGCGCATCCGCATGGCCATGGCCACCGCCTCGTCCTCGGTGCGGATCGCGGCCAGTTCCTTCAGGTCGCCGCCGGAGACGAACGCCTTGTCGCCCGCGCCCCTGATGACCAGCGCCCGCGAGCTCGCCGCCTCGTCCAGGGCCTTGTCCAGCCCGTCCATGGTGGCCGGGGCGATCGCGTTGCGGGCCTGCGGACGGTCGATGGTGATGACCGCCAGGCCCTCGTCCAGTTCCAGATCCACCATGGCTCAGTCCTCGTAGACGACGGTGACGTGCGGGCCGGCCGGTTCTCCTTGGCAGGTCAGGACCCAGCCCTCGGCGACCTCGTCGTCCTCCAACGCATCGTTGACGCGCATCTTGACCTCGCCTTCGGTGACCCGCGCCATGCAGGTCGCGCAGTGACCGGACTCGCAGGAGAACGGCGGCGACAGGCCGGCCCGGCGGGCGCTCTGCAGGACGGTCTCGCCGTCCCGTTGCGCGACGGTCTCCTGCCTGCCGTTCAGCACGATGGTGACCGTGCCCTCCCGCTCGTCGCCGGACGGCTCCTCCGCCGGAGGTGTGAAGCGCTCGATGAAGATCCGCCCGCGGTCGGCGCCGAGGGCGAGCAGGGCGCTCTCGCACAGGTCCATGAAGGGCTGCGGGCCGCAGAGGTAGAAGTCGGCGTTCGTGTCGCCTCCGGTGAACTCACGGATCACGGGCTCGGTGACCAGGCCGTCCACGTCGTCCAGGTGGTGGCGGACCTCCAGGCGTCCGGGATGGCGCTCGGCGAGCTCGGCCAGCCTGGCCGCGAAGATGATCGAGGAGGCATCCCGGTTGGCCGCCAGTATCCGGACCGGACGCTCCGTGGCGGCCAGCGCGGTCTTGACCAGGGACAGGATCGGAGTGATTCCGCTTCCGCCGCACAAGGCCACGAGCGGGGCCGAGGTCTCGCGCAGGCAGAAGGCCCCGGCGGGACGGGTCGTCTCGATGACGTCGCCGGGCTCCAGATTGTCGTGCATCCAGTTGGACACCAGCCCGCCCGGGACCCGCTTCACCGTCGTCATCAGGTCGGCGTCGGTGGCGGGGGAGCTGGACATGGAGTAGCTGCGCAGCGTCCCGCAGATCTTGATCGTCAGGAACTGCCCGGCCCGGTAGGAGAACGGGGCGTCGAGCACGAACGTGCGCGTGTCCGCCGTCTCCTGGATGACCAGCTTGATCCGGACCGGATGGAAGCCATGGTCTTGCGCCATGGCTGAAATTTAGCTTCTCCGCGTATGAGAGTCCAATTCTCTACCCGGACTCCGTGCCGCGATCGGAGCCTCCTCGTGCCTGCCATGCCTGTCCGCGCCGTCCCGGTGTGCGTGGCCGGGCGGTACGAGACCGGGGTTGGGGGCGGGGAGACGCTCGGTGGCTCGCCGTCGCGCGGGCTGGAGGCGGTGCCTGCTCCGGAGAGGCATTGCGATGCCCGCAAGATGAGAATAAGATTCTCGATAAGGGTGAAGGAGATTCTGATGTCACCATGTGAGCTGCCGTATCCGCTGTTCGACGCGGACGACCACCTGTACGAGCCGATCTCCCGGCCGGTCGCCGCCGAGGGGATGCGGGACCACTTCCATGACTGACTTCGACCACACCTCGTCGGGGATCCCGCTGCGGCCGGTCTACGGGCCGGCGGACACGCGGGCCGATCCACCCGAGCCGGGGACGTTCCCGTTCACGCGGGGAAACTACGCCTCCGGCTACCGAGGACGTCTGTGGACGTTCCGCCAGTACTCGGGGTTCGGCACCGCCGAGGAGTCCAACCGGCGCTACCGCTACCTGCTGGAGCAGGGCGGCACCGGGCTGTCGGTGGCGCTGGACCTGCCGACCCAGTGCGGGTACGACTCCGATGACCCGGAGGTGATCGACGAGGTCGGCCGGGTGGGCGTCGCGATCGACACGCTCGCCGATGCGGAGGTGCTCTTCGACGGGATCCCGCTCGACCGGATCAGCACCAGCTTCACCATCAACGGGACGGCCGCGATCCTGCTGGCGTTCTACGTGGCGGCGGCCGAGAAGAGGGGAGTCCCGCGGGCGAAGCTCACCGGGACGATCCAGAACGACATCCTGAAGGAGTACGCCTCGCGCGGGACGTGGATCTGGCCTCCGGAGCCGTCGCTGCGGCTGATCGCCGACACGATCGAGTTCTGCGCGGCCGAGGTCCCGAAGTTCAACGCGATCTCGGTGGCCGGGGCGCACTTCCGGGACGCGGGGGCCACCGCCGTCCAGGAGATGGCCTTCACCCTCGCCGACGGGGTGACCTACTGCGACACCGTGCTGGAGCGCGGCCGGATGACCATCGACCGGTTCGCGCCGCAGATCTCGTTCTTCTTCTACACGCACGGCGACTTCTTCGAGGAGATCGCCAAGTACCGGGCTGGCCGGCGGCGCTGGGCGACGATCGTCCGGGAGCGGTACGGGGCGACCACCGACAAGGCGTCGATGTTCCGGTTCGGCTGCGTCGCGGGCGGCGCCTCCCTCTACGCGCCGCAGGCGCACAACAACATCGTGCGGGTCGCCTACGAGGCGATGGCGTCGGTGCTGGGCGGTGTCCAGTCGATGTTCACCGCCGCCTGGGACGAGCCGTTCGCGCTGCCCAGCGAGGAGTCGGCGACGCTCGCGCTGCGCACGCAGCAGATCCTCGCTCACGAGACCGGCGTCGCCCGCGTCGCGGACCCGCTCGGCGGCTCCTACTTCGTCGAGGCCCTCACCGACGCCACCGAGGCCCGCATCGTCGAGATCATGGACGACCTGGACCGGCGCGGCGGCATGGTCCGCGCGATCGAGGACGGCTACCTGCAGGGCCTCATCGCGGACGAGGCGTACCGGCTCCACCGCGATGTCGAGGACGGCACCCGCCCGGTCGTCGGCGTCAACCGCTTCACGGCGGACGAACCGGCCCCGGAACTGGCGACCTACGAGCTGGACGCCGAGGGCCGCGACCGCCAGCTCAAACGGCTGTCCAGGGTGAAGGCCGAGCGCGACCCCGCCGCCGTCCGCCACGCCCTGGCCGCCCTCTCGAAAGCGGCCGAAGGGACCGACAACCTCATGGGCCCCCTGATCGACTGCTCGGGCGCCTACTGCACCGTCGGTGAGATGGTCGCCGCGCTCAAGGCGGTCTGGGGCGAGTTCCAGCAACCGGTGGTGTTCTGATGCCCGCAGTGCCTTTCGAGGGGGGACGACCCCCCACGCCCCCCGGTGCGCCTCCGGCGCATCCCCGGATTCTGATCGCCAAGCCCGGCCTGGACGGCCATGACCGCGGCGCCAAAGTCGTCGCCCGTGCGCTGCGCGACGCTGGTTACGAGGTCATCTTCACCGGTATCCGCCAGCGCGTGGAGGACGTCGTGGCGATCGCCGTCCAGGAGGACGTCGCGGTCGTCGGCCTCAGCATCCTGTCCGGCGCGCACCTGGCCCTGACCCGCCGCACCATCGAGGCCCTGCGCGCCGCCGACGCGTCCGACATCACCGTGGTCGTCGGCGGGACCATCCCGGCGGGCGACGTGCCCCGGCTCAAGGACGCGGGCGCCGCCGCGGTCTTCCCGACCGGCACGCCCCTGGAACAGCTGATAGCGGAGGTCCACGCGCTGACCGCCGCTCCCGCGGAAGGAGGCGCGTGATGCGGATAGGCGTGATGATCGGCCCGGAACGCGGCGACACGTCCAAGAAGGCCGCCCGCATGATGGACGACATCGAGTGGGCGGAGTCCGCCGGGATGGACACCGCGTGGATCCCGCAGATCCCGACGGACTTCGACGCGCTGACCGCCGTCGCGCTGATGGGGACGCGAACGTCCCGGATCGAGCTGGGCACCGCGGTCGTCCCGCTGCAGACCCAGCATCCGGTCGCCCTCGCGCGGCAGGCGCTCTCGGTCCAGGCCGCGACGGGCGGGCGGCTGGCGCTGGGCGTCGGCCCGTCGCACCACTGGATCGTCCGGGACATGCTCGGCCTGCCCTACGAGAGGCCCGCCGCCTACACCCGCGACTACCTGGACGTCCTGCACGCGGCGATGAACGGCCCCGGCCCGGTGGACGTGGAGAACGACTCGTTCACCGTCCACAACCCGCTGGGGCTCGGCCCGGTGGCGCCGCTGCCCGTGCTGGTCGCCGCGCTCGGGCCGGTGATGCTCAGGATCGCGGGGGAGCGGGCGGACGGGACCGTGCTCTGGATGGCCGACGAGCGCGCGGTCGCCGAGCACGTCGCCCCGCGCATCACCGCGGCGGCCGGCGCCGCGGGCCGCTCCGCCCCGCGCATCATCGCGGGCATCCCCGTCTGCCTGTGCAGGCCGGACGAGGTGCAGGCGGCGCGTGAGCGGGCCAACCGGATCCTGGGCGAGGCGGAGATCTCCCCGAACTACCAGCGGCTCCTGGACCACGGCGACGCCGAGGACGTCGGTGACCTGTGCGCGGCCGGGGACGAGAAGGCGATCCTCGCCCGGTTCCGCCGGTTCGAGGAGGCGGGGGTCACCGACCTGTCGGTGCGGCTGCTGCCCATCGGCGAGGGACGGGACGAGCTGATCGCCTCCAAGCGCCGCACCCGGGAGATGATCGCCGCTCTCGCCGCGGAGCTGCGATGACGGACGGGCCGCTGACCGGTATCCGCGTGCTGGAGGTCGGCCACATCCTCGCCGGTCCCTATGCCACGATGCTGCTGGCCGACCTCGGCGCCGAGGTCACCAAGATAGAACCGCCCGCCGGGGATCTGTCCCGGCAGGTCGGCGACGCCTACTTCGCCAGCATCAACCGCAGCAAGCGCAGCATCGTCCTCGATCTGACCTCGCAGGGCGGCCAGGAACGCCTCGGTGAGCTGGTCGCGGACGCGCACGCGCTGCTGGTCAACCTCAAACCATCGGCGATCCACCGGCTCGGGCTCACCTACGATTCCCTGCGCCGCTGGAACGAGAGCATCGTGTGCGTCGCCCTCACCGGGTTCGGGCTGGCCGAGGGGGACGAGCCGGCCTTCGACTACGTGGTGCAGGCCGCCACCGGGGTCGCCGCGCTCACCGGCGACCCGGACGGCCCGCCGACCCTGCCCGGCTACTCCTCGGCCGACAACTCCGCCGGGCTGGCCGCCGCGCTCGGCCTGCTCGCCCAGATCGTCTCCGGCCGCGGCGGGCAGGTGGAGGTGTCGCTGCGGGACGTGCTGCTGTCCCAGCTCAACTACCGTGCGTCCGCCTACCTCAACGAAGGGACGCACCCGAAGCGGCTGCCCTTCGGCGCGCACTCGTACTACGTTCCGGCCCAGCTGTTCCCGACGGCCGGCGGATACCTGGCGCTGTTCATCACCCACGACGGGTTCTGGAAGTCCTTCGCGGCCGAAGCCGGGATCGAGGGGTTCGCGACGATGGCCGAGCGAGCGGAGCGGCGCGCGGAGGTGACGGCCGCCGTGGCCGAGGCGCTGGCCACCGACACCGCGGCCGGCTGGGAGTCGCGCCTGCGCCACTTCGGCATTCCCGCCGCAGCGGTGCGGACGCTGCCGGAGGCCCTGGACGCGACCCCGGGCATGGTCGTGAGGGCCGGGGACCACCGGCTGGTCGGCAGTCCGATCCGGGTGACCGGATATGAGCCCCGTTACGGGCCGCCGCCCTCCTTGGGGGAGCACGGCGGCCTGTGACGTCACTCGTTCCCGGCGAACGGACGACCGCGGGAGCGTTCCCCGCCCCCGCTCGCCTGGGCGGAAACCGCAGCGCGCCGTCGAGCCGGATCACTTCGCCGTTGAGGTAGTCGTTCTCGCAGATGTGCTGGACGAGAGAGGCGTATTCGGCGGAGCGGCCCATGCGCTCGGGATGCGGGACCTGCGGGCCCCAGTGCGCCTCCGGCTTGTCCGCCGCCCGGCCGTAGGCAGGGGTGAGAAATGTGCCCCGGGCGATGCTGACGACGCACGCCAAGCGGGGACAGGACGCGGGCGGCGGAGCCGCATCCTCCCTTGCGAGCGATACTCTTCGATTGAGAGAATATCATTCTCAGATCCGTCTTCATGATCCTGGAAGAGGAGACCGCCGATGCCCGAAGCCGTGATCGTTTCCGCCCTGCGCACCCCGATCGGCACTGCCTTCAAGGGGACGCTGCGCGACACCACCGCTTATGACTTGGCCGACCACATCGTCAGGGCCGCGGCGGACGGCCTTCCCGCCGACCTGGTCGACGACGTGATTCTGGGCGAGGGTCTCTACGGCGGCGGCGTGGTGGCCCGGCACGCGGCCTTGACCGCGGGTTTGTCCCATGTCGCCGGCCTTGCCCAGAACCGGCACTGCGCAGCCGGCCAGGCCGCCGTCCAGGGCGCCGCCGCGAGCGTCCGGGCGGGCATGGACCGGTTGGTCATCGCCGGAGGAGTGCAGGCGTCCTCCACCGCGCCCCGTTCGCGCCTGCGGGTGGAAGGAGAGTGGACCGACTGGTTCCCGCCCACGCATCCGGACAGTCCCGGCGCCCCCAACATGGACATGTCCATCACCGTGGGCTGGAATGCGGCGGTCAAGGCGGGGGTGAGCCGCGAGGCGATGGACGGCTGGGCGCTGCGTTCGCACCGCAACGCGATCCGCGCCATCGACGAGGGCCGCTTCCGCGAGGAGATCGTCCCGATCGAGACCCCGTACGGGCTCTTCGAGGTGGACGAGCATCCGCGCCGCGACACCAGCATGGAGAAGCTGGCCGCGCTCAAGCCCCTGCACCCGGAGATCGAGGGCTTCAGCATCACCGCCGGCAACGCCTGCGGAGGCAACGATGCCGCGGCCGCGGTCGTCGTCGCCGCCGACCGGCTGGCCGAGCGGGAGGGCCTGCCCGCCCTGGCGATCGTGCGGTCGTGGGCGTCGGTGGGCGTCGACCCGGCCGAAACCGGGCTGGCCCCGGTGAAGGCGATCCCGAAGGCGCTGGAGCGTGCGGGCGTCCAACTCGGTGATGTCGACCTGTTCGAGATCAACGAGGCGTTCGCCGCGATGTGCGTGGCCACCGTGGAACTGCTGGGCATCGACCCCGGCAAGGTGAACGTGAACGGCAGCGGCTGCTCGCTCGGTCACCCCGTCGCCGCGACCGGCGCCCGGATGCTGGTGACCCTCGTGCACGAGATGCGCCGCCGCGGCGGGGGCATCGGTGTCGCCGCAATGTGCGCGGGCGGCGGGATGGGCTCCGCGACGGTCATCGAGGTCCCGGCACCGTGATCCTCCGAAGGTTGCCGCGGATGCGCATCCACAGTTCCAGTTCTATGTGACCCTTGTCACAGTCGCGCTGAAAACCTACCGTACGTTAAGCAGGTTTTGGGATGAGGTCACGTGACTGATCAACGGCCCTATGCCACCCTTCTGGCGAAGGGGGAGGAGCGCAGGCAGCGCATTCTGACCGCCGCCCAACGGCTGCTGCGACTGCACGGCTTCCGCGGCATCACGCTCGCGCAGATCGCCCGGGACGCGGGGGTCAGTTCGGCGGGGCTGCTGCACCATTTCGAGTCCAAGGAAGCGCTCCTGCACGCCGCGCTCGACGTCCGCGACGAGCGCGACGAGGCCCGGCTCAATCGCCCCGGCGGCCCGATCCAGCACCTGAACAGCCTCACCGACCGTTTCCACCAGACGCCCGATCTGGTGGGCATGTTCGCCGTCCTGCTGATGGAGAACCTCGACCCGGGCGCTCCGCTGCACGAGCGGTTCCTCAGCCGATACCGGACCGCGGTCGACACCCTCGCCGAGGACATCCGCGCCGGCCAGCGGGCCGGCCGCTACCGCCTCGACCTGGACCCGGCCATCAAGGCGACGGAGATCGTCGCCTTCCTCAATGGGATAGAGACATCATGGCTGCTCGACCCTTCGATCCCGCTGGACGAGGTGTTCCAGGAGTACACCGCATCGCTCTCCCGGCAGTTCGCTCCGCCCCCCGGCGACGGATGAAGCCCCGGCTGGTCGTTGTCACCAGCAGCCCGGCGGAGGTGGTGCGCTGCGCCGGGGGGTGGCTGTTCGACCGTGCCATGGCCGGCTGGGAGGTCCTCGTGCTCACCGCCGGCGGCGGCGACACCCGGCCGCTGCGAATCCTCGGCACGTGCGCGATCGATCTGGAGACCGCGCTGGCCCTGCCCATCCGCGGCCCGAGGCCGCACGCCATCGCCGTCGGCGCGGACCTGTTCTCCGCCCACGGGCAGGTGCAGGACAGGGTCCTCCGGGCCCTGGAAGAGGGGAAGGCCGAGGTCAGGTTCTGGGGCGACCCGTGGCCGGAGGAGCTGGATCCCGGGGTCTCACCGCCGGTGGCGCACCGGCTCAGTGTCGCCGCGCGCGCTTTCAAGACGGAGGCGCTGGGAGCGGCGGCCTGCCCGACCGAGATCTGCGAGGCCACCGAGATGTTCCGGTTGACCGTGTCGGCCCGCTCACTAGGGAAGGCGTGATCGGGACCTCCCGGGGCCGGGTCTTCTCCGGGAGGTCCCCGATCCGTTGCGGTCAGTCCGCGGCGATGGCCCTTTCCGGGCACTGGGTGATCGCGGTGCGGACGGCGTCCTCGAATTCGGCCGGAACCTCAGGGGTCAGCACGACGGTATAGCCATCGTCGTTCAGGGCGAACACCTCCGGGCACAGGGTGCAGCAGATCCCGTGCCCTCGGCAGCGGTCCTCGTCGATGGTGGCTTTCACAGGGTGAACTCCAGGTTCAGGTGGGTCAGGCCCCGCAGGATGTAGGTCGGCAGGTAGCTGTAGCGGCGGGCGTCCGCCGGTCCGTGCGCCCGCTCGGAGATCCGGATGTCGGTGGTGCGGTGGAGCAGCCCCTCGATCGCCACCCGGGCCTCGGCGCGGGCCAGCGGCGCGCCCGGGCAGGTGTGCGGCCCGCGCCCGAACGCGATGTGGTGCCGCGCGTTCTTGCGGGCGGCGTCGAAGACCGCCGGGTTCTCGAAGTGCCGCGGGTCGCGGTTGGCGGCGGCGTTCAGCAGCATCACCGTGGTGCCGGCCGGGATCTGCACCCCGCCCACCTCGGTGGTCTTCTTGGCCAGCCGGAAGTCGCCCTTGATCGGGCTCTCGGAGCGGAGGGTCTCCTCGATGAAGCCCGGGATGCGGTCGGGCTCGGCGCGCAGCAGCGCCTGCAGCTCCGCGTCCTCGCCGATCAGCTTGAACGCGCTGCCGAGCAGCCGGACCGTTGTCTCCTGGCCCGCGGCGAACACGTTGGCGGCGACCCGTACCACGTCGCCGACCTCGGGCAGCGAGCCGTCCGGGAAGGCGGCGGCGGCCAGGCCGGTCAGGACGTCGTCACGGGGTTCGCGGCGGCGGTCCTCGATGTAGGTGGTGAACCGGCCGTACAGAAACTCCAGCGGGGAGTGCGCCATCTCCTTCTCGGTACCGCCGATGCCGCCGCCCGCCTGCCTGCCGGCCCGGATCTCCTCGGCGAACTCCTTCCGGTCCTCCTCGGGCATTCCCAGCAGGTCGGCGATGACCAGGACGGTGAAGGGGTTGGCGAACCCGTTGATGACCTCGCCCTCGGCGCCGTCCAGGAACTCCTCCAGGAGGCCGTCGGCGAGTTGCCACATCAGCTCTTCGTTCTCCTTCAGCCGGCGCGGGGTGATCAGCCGCATCGTCAGCGAGCGGTGCGCGGTGTGCAGCGGCGGGTCCATCGTCGGGATCTGGTCGCTGAACGGCAGCTTGTCGCGGTGCTCCTCGATCAGGTCGCTGACGTCGTCGCCCTCCAGCGGGACGGGAAAGCCGGGGAACGGGCCGGTCACCGACACGCACGAGGAGAAGGCGTCCACGTCGTTGTAGATCTGGACCGACTCGTCGTAGCCGGTGATCATGAGCACGCCGTGATGCGGTTCCCGCTGGACGGGGCATCGCCGGCGCAGGGCCTCGTAATACGGATAGGGGTCCTCGACGGCCTCGTCGCCGCGGAAGAAGTCGAGCGTCTCGAAGTCCTTCACCGGGCAGCCTCCTTTGATCATCTGATCAGAACGTGGTGGTAGCGTCGATCTCAGACGCAAGATCAAGGCTTCTGGCGCGCTTCAGGTGTTACGGCCGCCGTTGACGGCGAGGACCTGGCCGGTGATGTAGCCGGCCTCGTCCGAGACCAGGAACGCGCAGGCCGCCGCGATGTCCTCGGGCCGCCCCGCGCGCCGCACCGGGGTGAGTTCGGCGTGGTGGTCGATGGAGCCGCCGAGCAGGCCCTTTCGCTCGGATCTGCGCAGCATCGGGGTGTCGACGAAGCCCGGCGGGATCGTGTTCACCGTGATGCCGTCCGGCCCGAACTCCAGTGCCAGGGACTTGGTCAAGCCGACCAGCCCCGCCTTGGAGGCCACGTAGTGGGTCATGTACTGCTGCCCCGAGTGGGTGCTGGAGGAGGAGATATTGACGATCCGGCCCCAGCGGGCCTCGATCATGTCGGGCACGACCGCTTGGGTGCAGTAGAAGGGGCCGCTGAGGTTCACGGCCAGCATCTTGTTCCAGGCGTCGTCGGTGATGTGGAGGAACTTCTTGAACCCGGTCAGGCCGGCGTTGTTGACCAGCACGGCCACCGGGCCCAGCGACTCGCGGACCCGCTGGACCGCCGCGTTCACCTGGTCCCGGTCCGAGACGTCCACGCCGCCGAGCGGCTCCGCGCGGTAGCCCTTGCCGCATACCTCTGCGGCGACTTTCTCTGCGGCCTCGGCGTTGAGGTCCAAGACGGCGGTGGCGAATCCGTCTGCGGCGAGGCGGAGCGAGATGGCCCGGCCGATTCCCGAGCCGCCGCCGGTGACGATCGCGGTGCGCTGCGCGGTCATGTCAGTGTTGGTCCCTTTCAGACTGCGGGCTCGACGACCGTGTCGAAGAACGCGACCCCGACTCGGGGATCGCGGCTGATTGAAGACGTTCACCGGGTTGTCCGCCGGGCCCATACGGCGCGGTCATGTGGCCGCCCATCCGATACGTGACGCCGTCGATCGCATGTCCCGCGCGTCGCACCAGCGGCCTCCCTCATGTGATGATAACGCGCTTTCCGAAATTTGAGAATGCCATATCTGATCCTGTTAGGAGTCATTGGCGGCGCCTGTGCCCGTCACTCCGCGTTCCTGAGCAGGAGGGCACCGCTGGTCGCGAGGCCGCCTGTGCTGACGATGCCGACCTGGACGCCCGGGACCTGCCGGTCGCCGCCCTCGCCTCGCAGTTGCACGATCGCCTCGTGGATCAGGCCCATGCCGTGGGTGCGGCCATGCGACAGCTGCCCGCCATGCGTGTTCAGCGGCAGCAGTCCGTCGCGGGCGATGTTCTCGCCGCCGTCCAGGAAGTCCTTGGCCTCGCCGATCCCGCAGAAGCCGAGGCCCTCGAGCCACGACAGGCAGTTGAAGGTGAAGCCGTCGTAGAGCTCGGCCACGTCCACGTCCCGCGGGCGCAGCGAGGTACGCGACCACAGGTGTGCCGACTGCCCGAGCACCTGGGGCTCGTGGGTGAGGGTGCTCTGGTCCCACTCCAGCCGCTCGATCTGCTGCGTGCCGACCGCCTCGACGTAGACAGGGGGCTTGGCCAGGTCGCGGGCGGCGTCCTTGGCGGAGACGATCACGGCCACGGCGGCGTCACAGGGGACGTCGCAGTCGTAGAGTCCGAACGGCGACGTGATCGTCCGGGCCGTGAGGTAGTCGTCCATCGTCATCGGGGCCCGGTAGATCGCGGTGGGGTTGTCCGCGGCGTTGGCCCGCTGGTTGAGCGCGATCCAGCCCAGTGTTTCCCGTGTGGCGCCGTAGAGGTGCATGTAGCGCTGCGCGTTCTGAGCCAGCGTGTGCGCTGCGGAGACGGCCCCGAACGGCGCCATCCAGCTGGCCGTCCGGCCGCCCGGCGGCACGATCTTCCCCTGCTTGACCAGTTCGCCGTAGGTGGACTCCCAGATCGTGCGGAAGCACAGCACATGCCGAGCCAGGCCGCCGGCGACGGCGAGCATCGCGGCGATGACCGAGCCACCCGGGCCGAAGGTCTCGCCGCCGCCGTTGTACCAGGTCGGGCGCAGGCCCAGGGCGCTCTCGACGGCAGTGACGCCGCCCTCGCCGAACCCGGTGACCGGGCCTGCGCCCGGCCAGGTCGCCAGGCCGTCGATGTCGTCCATCGCCAGTCCTGCGTCGGCGACCGCCTCCTGGCATGCCTGGACCGTCAACTCCAGCGGGGGAAGCATCAGACGGCGCCCGATCCGGGACATGCCAGTACCGGTGAGTGCGACGCGGTCCTCGAATTTGTCCTTGGTGGCCATCGGCCGGACGTGCCTGTGGAACTGGTCGGGCTCGATCTCGTCCGAGGTGATCGATGCCGGTTCGGCGGGCTGAGCCGCCGCCGGGCGGAACAGCGGCAGCCACACGTCCCCGTCCGGCTGGAACATCACCTCCATGCGCATGCCCAGGTGGAGGTCGCCGGGATCGCATCCGACCGCGTTGGTGGTGAGGCGGACGCGCGGGTCCTCCTCCAAGGCCACCTGCGCGACGATGTAGGGCGCCTCGAGCCCGGGCACGCTGAAGCGGTGGTTCACCGTGAACCCGATCAGGGTGGCGTATCCGGACACCTCTCGTGGCGCCAGGACCCGTCCGCGGCAGTACCGGCAGATCGGCTGCGGTGGGTGGATCAGTGCGGTGCAGGACGCGCATTCCTGGATTCGCAGCCGCCCGCCCGCCCCCGACGTCCAGAAGAACGCGTTCTGCTCGGTCACCAGGGGCAGCGGTCGCCCTGATTCTTCGGCCACATCATCTCCTTGCTCAGCGTGCGATCTTCACTTCGGACCCCGTCTTGGTCACCGGCTCGGCCAGGCGTTGCTCCTCGATGACCCGCTGCACCTCGTCCAGGGTCTCCGCCAGCCCGGGACCGAGGCGGGGACCCGGGGCGAAGGCGGCCGGCAGCTTCCGCATGCCCTGGATGACGCCGATCGTCTGGCAGTGGACGGTGCTCGCGGGGTCGCAGCGGTAGTCGGGCATCCGGTCCAGAACCTGGACGACCATGCGCTTGAACACCGTGCGGGCCAGGTTCGACCCGATGCAGCGGTGGATGCCAAGGCCGAAGCCGAAATGCCGGTCTTTCGTCCAGCGAGGCGCGCACCACCTCGTCGATGACCGGTATCCAGCGGTTCACCGCGGCGGGGGACAGGTAAGGGTTGAGCGTCTGCCGGTAGTGCCGCTGCTTGGGCGGGTCCATCTCCAGGAAGCCGCCGCAGACGGGCGGCGGAGGCTCGGGGGCGGGGATGGTGATGCCCTTGTACCCGTGGCCGAGGCTGCCGTTCACGTCGTGCTCGTTGGACAGCAGTTCGGAGGACCGGGCGATCTCGAAGACGTGCTGCGCGCCGGCGGCGACCCAGTGTCCGCCGTACGTGTCCGACCAAGCGACCGGGCACTGTCGCTGCATCTCCTGGGTGACGGTCTCGAACTGCTCGCGGTACTCGGGGGTGTGCCGGTCGAAGTGGTATCGGTTGCTCTTGCGATCCTCGTCGTCCACGCTCACGGCGGTCCTCTCGGGGGCAGACGGTCAGAAGCCGGTAGGTCAGAAGATGCTGATCGCGCGTTCCGGACACGAGCGGACCGCCTCACGCACCTGAGCCTCCTGATCAGCCGCGACCTCCTCGCTCACGGGTGAGGAATGGCCGTCGATCTCGTCGAGCTCGAACGCCTCCGGCGCGAGCATGGCGCAGAGCGTGTGTCCCTGGCAGCGGTCCCGTCGACGTGTACCTGCATGACCTTCCTCCTGGGCACGTCTTGGGGCGGACTGGGGCGAGCGAGGTGTGCATGGCCACCCGACCTGCCAAGAATCTACTTTCCAGATTTGAGAATCATACTCTCGTGGTGGGGCATGCGGAAGGCGTCGAGGGTGGCGGACCGTGTGCGCCACGTAGCGAGGCGCCTGTCTCGGGGCGTGTCGGAGCGCTCGTCGGCGAGGTCGGGATGAATTTGGGATTCTCAGATCGGAGAATCTTTTCCAAGATTCGAGGAGGCAGGATGCGCTTGCTCATCGACGGCCGGTTGACGGAGGGGGAACGAACCTTCCCCTCGCGCAACCCGGCCACGGGGGAGGTCGTCGGCCGTGCTCCGGACGTATGAACATCCGGTGGGCCGGAGCGGGCGGATGCCGGTCTTCCTGGTCCCGTGTGAACCGGGGGAGTGCCGCGAAAGGCGGCCGAGTTCACTAACGAACGGCTAACAAACGATCAAGAGGCCGGTCCTCCGAGTGGAGGAAACGGCCTCTGAGCTGGTGTTTCTGTGTCGGGACGGCGGGATTTGAACCCACGACCCCTTGACCCCCAGTCAAGTGCGCTGCCAAACTGCGCCACGTCCCGGTGCCCGTTTGAGCGGGCCTGATTACTGTAGCGCAGTCCGCGGGGTCTTGCGTACCGACATGTGGCGGCCTGGATCTCTGGTAGGCAGACCTGATGATGTCTTTGCGGGCGGGGCTGGCCGGGGTCGTTTGCCTGGGGCTGCTGTGCGGGTG